>NZ_JBEORS010000006.1:0-310997 GCF_040302405.1 Streptomyces sp. NPDC126503 | reverse complement strand
GGGTCTTCATCCCGGCCGCGTCCGAACCGGCGTCCGGCTCCGACAGGCAGTAGGAGAACATCGCCTCACCGCGGGCCAGCGGCGCGAGGTACTTCCGCTTCAGCTCCTCCGAACCCGACAGGATCACCGGCAGCGAGCCGAGCTTGTTGACCGCGGGGATCAGCGAGGACGAACCGCAGACCCGGGCGACCTCCTCGATCACGATCACCGTGGCCAGCGCGTCCGCGCCCGCACCGCCGTAGCTCTCCGGCACGTGCACCGCGTGCAGATCGTTGGCGACCAGCGCGTCCAGGGCCTCCTTGGGGAACCGCCCCTCCTCGTCCACCGCAGCGGCGAACGGCGCGATCTTCGCCTCCGCCAGCGCACGCACCGACTCCCGGAGCATGTCGTGCTCCTCCGAAGGTCGATACAGGTCGAAGTCCTTGCCCATGGTCTGGAGCTCCCCTAAAGACGCGTGGCACCGCAGATTCGCTTGTGGCGCCGCTGATGGCACTGAGTACCCTCAGCAAAACACACTCAGTGCCATCACGCCAGAGCGCCCCGACCGTGATTCACGTCGGGGCGCTCTCGTGAGGTCGGGACCGCACGGTCGGTTTGGTTCGGGGTCCGTTCAGGAGTACACCTCGGCGAGGCCGCCGCCCTCCCGGCGCAGCCGGTTGGCGTCGTACTCCCGCCCGAGCCGGCGGGCCCGGTCCTCGCTCATGTCCACGCGGTTCAGCAGGACCGGGGTGCAGATGCTCGGCAGGACGTACTGGAGCAGCACCGCCACCCGGTGCGCGAGGTCGTCGCGCTCGCACAGGATCTGCGACATCGCCTGGATCCCCGAGAAGGCGCCCGAGAAGAACTCGGCCGTGTCCGTCACGTCCACGTGCAGCAGCAGTTCCCCGCGCGCCTTGGCCACCGTCAGGATCTCCGACACCTGGTCGATCCAGGCACGGAACGGCGCGGCCCGATTGACCTCGGAGGCTCCGCTGTCCAGGGCCAGGGCGACGCTCGCCCGCACCAGCGCGTCCCGCTGCAGCCGGTGGGTCAGCAGATACGCCTGGTCCACCAGCTCCTGGATCTTGACGTCCTGCGGGGTGAGCGGCACGTCGAGCATCTGGGCCTCCAGGACGCCGAGGGCCAGCTCCTCCTTGGAGGCGAAGTGGAAGTACAGGGCGCCCTTGGTCACCCCGGCACGGGTCAGGATCTCCCCGATGGTCGTCCGCTCGTAACCGCGCTCGGCGAAGACGGACGCGGCCGACTCGAGGAGCAACCGCCGCGTTCGGATTGCACGCGCTTGCTGCGCCAAGGCGCCTCCTGCTGTCTCGCTGTCTGTGCTCAACGTGTGACGTGAAGCATTGAAAAGGAATCCGTGCTCTACGTAATCTACGTCGGGCGGTGTCACCGCCCGGGGGCGCGGGGACGCGAGGGGAATCCATGGATCAGAACCACCGAGGAACGACATCGACCGTCCCCGGGGAGTTCGTCCACCGAACCGACCCCGCGGACATCCTCCCGACGAGCTGGACCCGGCTCCGGGAGAACCGTTTCACCGTGTCCGCGCACTGGCCCGCGTCCCATCCCTTCTTCTCTCCGGTCGCGGGAGACCGGCACGACCCCGTCCTGGTGGCCGAGACGATACGACAGGCCACCATGCTCGTCGCTCACGCCGAACTCGGGGTACCCGTGGACGATCAGTTCGTCATGTGGGGCCTCTCCTACACCGCCGATCCCGAGGTCCTCGCCGTCGACGGGCTCTCCTCGGAGATCACCGTCGACCTCGTCTGCTCCGACCTCACCAGCCGCGGCAACAGCCTCCGCAACCTGCGCAGCACCCTCGTCCTCACCCGCGACGGCCGGCTGCTCGCCACCGGCAGCGCGCTCGCCCGCTGCACCTCCGCCCTCGCGTACCGCAGGATCCGGGGGCAGCGCATGGCGGCGCTCGGGCGCCCCGTCCCGCTCATCCCCGGCGTCGAACCGCACCTGGTCGGCCGCGCGCACTCCCGGGACGTGGCCCTCGCCCCCGGCCCCGCCCCCCACCAGTGGCAGCTGCGCGTCAACACCGCCCACACCACCCTCTTCCGGCGCCCCAACGACCACGTGCCGGGCATGGTGCTCCTCGAAGCCGCCCGCCAGGCGGCCGCCCTCACCGTCGGCGGAGGCAGCGCCTACCTGCCCACCGTCATGAACGTCTCCTTCGCCCGCTACGCCGAACTCGACGCCCCCTGCTGGATCGAGGCCGAGACCGTCCCCACCCCGGATCCCTCGGTGACCACCGTCAAGGTCACCGGCCACCAGGACGGCCGGCCGGTCTTCCACTGCGACCTCACCTCCCCGTCGCGCGGCCTGGCCGTGGCCGGCCTGGGCCTCGACCGCCGGCTCGCCGGCTGAACGGGGCGGACGCGACCGTGGCACCCCGCCTCCTCCTCACCGGCGCGACCGGCTTCATCGGCGGCCGGGTCCTGGCCGCCACCGCCGGCCACCACGACCTCGCGCGCGTACGCCTGCTCACCCGCCGCCCCGCCGACCCGCCGGCCCCCACGGCGGACGGCACCGGTACCGGGCCGGTGTACGAGACCGTCCCCGGTGACCTCCGTGACCCCGGCGCCCTGCGCCGGGCCTGCGAGGGCGTCGACGTCCTCGTCCACTGCGCCGCTGCCATCGGCGGCGACGAGGAGCTGCTCCGTACGGTCAACGACGAGGGGACCCGTGCCCTGGTGGACGCGGCCGTACGGGCCGGGGTCACCCGGATCGTCGCCCTGAGCACCGCGTCCGTCCACGGCCGGGGCCCCTTCCGCGCCGCCGCCCCCGGCACCCTGCCCCTCGCGCCGGGCTCCGCGACCAGCAGGACCCGCGCGGCGGGCGAACGCCATGTGCTCGACGCGGGCGGCACCGTGCTGCGGCCGCATCTCGTGTACGGCGCGGGCGACCGCCAGGTGATGCCGGGCCTCGTCCGGCTCCTGGGCGCCCTGCCCGGGCCGCTCGCCGCCGGTGACTCGCTGCACTCCCTGATCGACGTGGACACACTGGGCCGCGTCCTCCTCGGCGCGGCGCTCGCGCCCGGCACCGAACCCGGCCCGTACCACGTCGGCCATCCCCGGCCCGTGCCGGTGGGCGAGCTGCTCGCCGCGGCCGAGCGGCTGCTCGCCCCGCGCGGGGGCCCGCCCCGGGGCGCCGCCGTGGACCTCGCCACGGCCCGGGCGCTGCTCGCGGACGTGCCCTTCGCCGCGCATCACCTCGCCATGCTCGCGACCGACCACTGGTTCGCCGACGACCGTCCCTGGACGCAGCTCGGCTGCGACCCGGGCCCCGGCTTCGCCGCCGGGTTCGCACGGCACGAGGCCTGGTACCGCGGGTCCCTCGGCGGCGGCTGAGGAAGGGGCGGTCACAGCCAGCCGTTGCGGCGGAACCCCCGGTGGATCACGAAGCAGGCGAGGGCGATGACGGCGAGGACCAGCGGATAGCCGTAGGTCCAGCGCAGCTCGGGCATGTGGTCGAAGTTCATGCCGTACACGCCGCAGACCATGGTGGGCACGGCGACGATCGCCGCCCACGCGGTGATCTTGCGCATGTCCTCGTTCTGCGCGACGGTCACCTGCGCGAGGTGGGCCTGGAGGATCGAGTCGAGCAGGGTGTCGTAGGAGGCGATCTGCTCGGTGACCCGGGAGAGGTGGTCGGCCACGTCCCGGAAGTACGCGCGGATGTCCGGGTCCACCAGCGGTATCGGCCGCGTCGCGAGCTGCTGGAGCGGCCGGTCCAGCGGGGCCACCGCCCGCCGCAGTTCGAGCAGCTCGCGCTTGAACTGGTAGATGCGACCGGCGTCCCGCCGGTCCGCGTGTTCGCCGAAGACCGCGTTCTCGATGGCGTCGAGGTCGTCCCGTACGGCGTCGGCCACGGCGAGGTAGTCGTCCACCACGTGGTCCGCCACCGCGTGCAGGACGGCGGACGGCCCCTTGGCCAGCTGCTCGGGGAGCGCCTCCAGGGCCTCCCGGAGCGGGCCGAGCGAGCCGTGGCCGCCGTGCCGGATGGTGATCACGAAGTCGGGGCCCACGAAGGCCATCAGCTCGCCGGTGTCCACCACCTCGCTGGTGGCGGTGAGCTCCTCGTGGTCGACGTACCGGACCGTCTTGAAGACGGCGAACAGGACGCCGTCGTACTCCTCCACCTTGGGCCGCTGATGGGCGTGGACCGCGTCCTCCACCGCCAGCGGGTGCAGCCCGAACAGCTCGGCCAGACCGGCCAGTTCCTTCTCCTCCGGCTCGTGCAGGCCGATCCACACGAAGCCCTCGCCCGTCCTGCGGACCTGCCGCAGGGCGTCCTCGACGGAGCCGCGCCCGGAGCGCCGTACACCGTCCAGATAGACCACGCAGTTGACGACCGAGCTGCCGAGCGGAGAGCGCGCGGGGTGGCTGAGGTCGACCGTCCGCCGGTAGGACCGGCGGACGGCGCTGCGCAGGCGCTGGATCATGGACACGGGACACTCCTTCGGCAGAACGACGGTCAGTCTGCCACCGTCCGCGCCCCCGGTGTACGGGGCGTGAGCCGTACGCCGGGGGCGCGGAACGGGGGAGCGGGTGATCCCGCCGGGCCGTCAGGTCACAGGACGACCGGCTTGCCGCCCAGGGTCACCGCCAGCCGGCCGTCGGACGTGTAGGACCAGGCCAGGGCCCCGGTGAAGGAGGAGCAGCGGGAGCCGTTCGTACCGTTCCAGAACTGGTTCGAGGCGTCGGCGTCCCCGACGATCCGGTCGTTGGTGCCGCTGCCGCTCCGGCAGGAGGTGTTGCCGCGGAAGACCGACGTGCCGGCGTCGAACTGGTAGTTGCGCTGAGCGTTGTCGACCGCGAGGTTCCGGGAGACGGCCATCGAGCCCGGGTTGCTGTTGTAGGTGAAGCCGTGCTTGCCGTTGTGGAAGGCGATGCTGCGGCGTACGACGTGGTCCACCGCGATGCCCTCGCCGCCGAGCTTGTAGCCGTTGCGGTCGCCGTTGGCGTTCTGGGTGCCGTCGGACAGCGTGCCGTTGTCGTGGGCGAGGGAGTCCTCGATCGTCACGGTGCCGATGGGGCCGGTGTCGGTCTTGGTGTAGAGGTCCCAGCCGTCGTCGATGTTGTGGTGGGCCACGGTGTGGCGGAAGACGTTGCCGGGGCCGACGGTGAGCTTGGCGGCGAAGCCGTCCGCGTTCTCGCCCGCGGCGTCGGCGTTGTCGTGGGACTCGGCGCTCAGGATCAGGTTGTTCGACGGCCACTGGTCGCGGGGGGTGGTGGAGGCGATCCGGGAGAGCTGGAGGCCGGAGTCGCGGTTGAAGCGGGTGACCGTCCGCTCGATGACGTTGTTGCTGCCGCCGACGAAGATGCCGTTGTCACCGGCCCGTTCGACGACGATGCCGTGGATGTGCCAGTAGGAGCCGTTGACGGCGAGGCCGCGGTTCGAGGAGCCCTCGCTCATCGCCGAGAAGTTCAGGACGGGCGTCTCGCCCGGGTAGGCGGCGAGCTTCGTCCGGGCGGCGGCGGTGCCGTTGTTGCCCGGCGGGATGGTGATCGTCTGCGCGTGGCGGTACGTGCCGCCGCGCAGGTGGATCGTGCCCCCGGGGGTGACGCGGGAGATCGCGGAGGCCAGTGTCGTCGGGTCCGCGAGGGTCCCGGCCGCGCCGGCGGTGCCGTTCGGGGCGACGTACAGCGCCGAGGCGGACGGCGGCGGCGTGGTGGTGCCGGCCACCTCGGCGTCCAGGCGGTCCACGTTGGGCAGGCCGGCCGCCGTGGTGGGGCTGAGGCGTACGGTGTGGGAGCCCGCGGAGAGCGGAACGGTCAGGGTCTTGGTCGTCCAGGCGTCCCAGGTCCCGGTGCTCTCGAAGGTGGCCGAGGCGGCCGTCGCGCCGTTGACGAGGACGTTCGCGGTCCGCGCCGTGGTGGTGCCGTTGGCGAAGCGGACGTGGAGGGTCGCCGTGCCGGCGGTGGGCGCGGTCACGGTGAACTGGACGGCGGCGCCGACCGCGTTGGTGCCGTTGCAGAATCCGCTGCCGGTGAAGCCGGCCCAGTCGGAGTCGATGGTGCCGGTGCAGACCGCGGGGGAGGACTCCGCCTCGTAGCGGGTGGTCGCGGCCTGCGCCGTGGTGCCGGAGAGCGCCACGAGCGTGCCGGCCAGCAGGCTCACGCTCGCGGTGACGGATCGGGTGCGCATCGATGGGCTCCTGGGGTGGGGGTGTGTCGCCAGAATTCAGATGGGTGAACAGCAGTTGCCGGAAAGTGGGGGGAAAGGGTGTAGAAAGCGCTTTCATCGACGCTAGGGCGAGGATTGTGAACACGTCAATACGTAGGAGAGTGAGAGAGATTCAGCGCTGTGAACGCGAGGGCAGGGTGTGAGCGCGGGGCGCGGGTACTTCCGGACCGTCTCCCGTCCGGGTGCGGGGTGCCGTCCACCGGCCTACCGTGGGCGGACGGAAGCGGCCGGTGATGCCCGGCCGGAGGCGGCCGGGGCGGCCGGGCCGCTCCACACGGGCGCACCGGTGGCCGACTGGCGGGGACGACACGCGAAGGGGGCACGCCCGTGCCGATGCCTGAGCCCGATCCCGGGTCCGGACGGGACCCCGCGCCGCCGACCCCCGACCGCCGTCTCACCGTCGTCGTGATCACCCACAACCGCCGGGACCAGCTGCTCGCCACCCTGGACCGCCTCGCGGCCCTTCCCGAGCGGCCGGAGATCGTCGTGGTCGACAACGCCTCCACCGACGGCACACCCGCCGCCGTCGCCGCCGGCCACCCCGAGGTGGCCGTCCTGACCCCCGGTCGCAACCTGGGCGCCCCCGGCCGCACCCTCGGCGTGCGGTACGCCCGTACCCCTTATGTGGCGTTCTGCGACGACGACTCCGGCTGGGAACCGGGTTCCCTGGCCCGCGCCGCCGACCTGCTCGACCGGCACGCCCGGCTCGGCCTGGTGGCGGCCCGGGTACGGGTCGGCGCCGGCGGCGACGACGACCCGCTCAACGACGTGCTCGCCGGCTCACCCCTCGGTTCCCCCGGCGGTCCGCCCGGACCGCGCGTGCTCGGCTTCCTGGCCTGCGCCGCCGTCGCCCGCCGCGCCGCCTACCTGGAGGCGGGCGGCTACCACCCGCTCCTCTTCCTCGGCGGTGAGGAGACCCTCTTCGCGTACGACCTCCTGGCGTGCGGCTGGGACGTCCGCTACTGCCCCGAGGTGGTGGCCCTCCACAGCCCCGTCGGAGGCGTCCGCCCCGGCCGGCCCGCCGTGCAGCGCCGCAACGCCGTCGTCACCGCTCTGCTGCGCCGGCCGCTCCCCGTGGTCCTGCGGCAGGCCCGGGCACTGGCCCGCGACGCGCGCCGCGACCCGGACGCCCGGGAAGCGCTGCGCGGCGTGCTCGCCAGGCTCCCGGCGGCCCTGCGCGAGCGCAGGACGCTGCCGCCGGCCGTGGAGGCCGCGGCGCGCCGCGTCGACCGGCACGGTGAGGGGCGCGGCGGCGCTGGCACGGCGGACCGGGCCTCCGCGCGCGAGGGCGGCTGAAGGTCCCTCCGGGCGTGGTGCTCCCGCCGCCGGTGAGCGGGCGGGCGTACGGCGGACAGGGGCGCGGGCCCGGCGTCGGAACAGCCCTGTCAGGGCCGGGTTCCGCGGGGCCGGTGCCCCCGGGCGGGTTCGCGGCGGTCAGGGCCGGGCTCGGGCTCTGCGGGAGCCGGTGCCCGAGCATGCCGTGGCGGATCGGGAGCGGGCCTGGAGCGGCCGTGTCGCGACGGTCAGGAGCGGGCCTTGCGCGTCCGTGACCGGTTCTCCTTGCGGATCGCCTCCAGCAGTTCCTCCCGGCTCATGCGGGACCGGCCGCTGATCTCCAGGCGCTGGGCGAGCTCGTACAGATGGTGCTTGGTGGCCTGCTCGTCCACGCCCTCGCCGCTCGGCGCCGGCCGCTCGCGCGGCGTCGCCGCCCGGGCGTCCGACGGCCCCTTGCGGCCGTGCTCCTTGCGCTCCCAGTGATCCCCGACCTTCTCGTACATGTGCTTCAGGGCACTGAACGCCACCCGGTGCGCCCGCTCACCCTCCCCGTACTGGTCCACGGCCGCGTCGTGCGCCTTGATCCAGGTGCGCTGCGCCTCCTCCGGGGAACGTTCGAGGGTCGACGGGAGCTCGTCTCGTCCCGGCATGCTTCACCTCCGCTGGGGTCCGGGGCCACGGCCAGGGCGAGGCCCCTTGCGACGCAGGGCGCGTTCCCTCGCCGCTCGCGGGCCGATGTTCCGGGTGCCGGGGCCGTCCGGCACCCGGGTCGCGCCCGGTCGCCGGACGGTCCGGTGGTCAGCCGCCGAGGCGGGCGCGGAGCAGCTGCTTGCCGAGTTCGGCGCCCTTGCGGCTGTCGGACTGGGCCTTGCGGAAGAGTTCCGCGACCTCGCTGTCGTTCTCCCGCTCGGCGTCCTGGATGTACGTCTCCAGACGCAGCGCGTTGTCGAGGCAGCTCTCCACGTACCAGACGAGGTTGTAGTCCTTGTCCTTCGTGCCGGTGATGCCGCCGGTCTCGGTGTCGTGCGTCATGGTGATTCCCTTCCTTCCTCGGTGACTCGGTGAAGCGTTCCTCGGAGGTGGTCGTCGCGCCCGGCGAGAGCGGCGCATGTTCTCCGGAGGGCCGGACCGGCCCGGGCCCGCTGTCCGGAAGATTCCGGATTTCCGCTGCGCGGCTTCTGTCGCCTTGCGCCACGGTCCGCCCGTACCCGCTCACCGATCCGGTATGCGGCTCCTCTCCCGTCGGCGGAGGCACGGGGGAGAGGTGACGGGGGACGGAGGGGGCGGGGCCGCCGGGGCGAAAATCCGTCGCGCCGCCCGGGAGCAGGGGCGAGACTCCTCCCATGGCGGACATGGAGGCGTTCCGGGAAGCGGTCACGGCGTGGGCGGCCGGGGGCCCCGGCGACGCCGTCCCCGATGCGGCCGCGCTGCTGTCCGTCCGCACGGTCGTCCTGCTCGAAGGCCCGAGCGACGTCGCGGCGGTCGAGGCACTGACCGGACGCCGGGGCCGGGACCTGGCCGCCGAAGGCGTGTGCGTGCTGTCGATGGGCGGGGCCATGAACGTCGGACGCTTCGCGCGCCTCCTCGGCCCGGCCGGCCTCGGCCTGCGTCTCACGGGCCTGTGCGACGCGCGCGAGCGCGGCTACTACGCCCGTGGCTTCGACGCGGCCGGCGCGCGCCACGACTTCTTCGTCTGCGCGGCCGACCTGGAGGAGGAGCTGATCCGCGCGCTCGGCGCCCCCCGGGTGTGCGAACTCGTCGAGACGGAGGGCGACCTGCGCGCCCTGCGCACCTTCCTGAGCCAGCCCGCCCAGCGGGGCCGTACCTCCGAACAGCAGCTGCGCCGGTTCCTCGGCACCAAGAAGGGCCGCAAGATCCATTACGGCCGGGTCCTCGTCGAGGCCCTCGCCCCGGACGCCGTACCCGCCCCGCTCGAAGACCTCCTGGCCACCCTCTGACCCCCTCCGGTCCGGATCCCGCGCACGGTCGGAGCGCTCGCGCCGCCGGCGTACGCCTCGCTGCGGCGTACGGGTCGCACAGCGGCCCCGGTCCAGGGGACTCGCGTGGGTGTACGGCCGGCCACGCGCCCCGGGGCACCCCCCTGGGGGCGGGGCGGCGGGGGTGCTGGAATGGTCCTCATGGCCGACACTCCGCCCCGCGCCGGTACGCCCGTCTCCCCCGGCCCGGCCGGCATCCCCGACACCGACCTGCTCGTCATCGGCGGCGGTCCGGCCGGCTGCGCGGCGGTCCGCATGGCGGCGGCCGTCGGGATGCGCTCGGTCCTGGTCGAACCGGAGGCGCTGTGCCACACCCTGCACCGCATCCCCGCGCTGAACAACGTCCTCGGCGGCCACACCACCGGCCCCGCACTCGCCGAGGCCGTCACCGCCGAGGTGACCGGCACGGACCTCTGCCGCCTCCTGCTCGGTCACCGCGTCAGCGCGCTCCGCGCCGCCGACGACCATGTCACCGCGACCCTCGGCACCGGCGTCCGGCTCTCCGCCCGGTACGCCGTGGTCGCCACCGGCGTCGGCCCCCGCCTGCCCCGCGACACCGCCTGGATCACCGCCCCCGCCGGCCCGGTCCCACCACCGCTCTGGCAGGCCGACGCGGCCCGCGCCGAAGGCCGTACGCTCCTCGTCCTCGGCGGCGACCGCCCCGTCGGCACGTTCCTGCGCGCCCACCCGGCGACCCGTACGCGCCTCCTCGTGGCGTACCCGGCGGCCGACGCGTACAAGACCGAGGAGATCCGGGAGGACCCGCGCGTCACCCTGCTGCCCGTCGAGCACCTGACGCTGAGCGGCGGGACCGGCGCCCCCGTGGCGGCCGAGGCCGTGGGGAGGGACGGCGTACGGCACACGGTCACGGCCGACGCCGTGTACCTCAGCCTCGGCAGCGCGCCCGACGCCCCGCCCGGCGACCTCGTGCGCGACGGCGACGGCTACTGCCCGCCGGCGGCGCAGCACCCGCGCGTCCTCGTCGCCGGCGACCTCCGGTCCGCTCGCTACCAGCGGATCATGACCGCGTTCGGCTCCGGAGGAGAGGCCGCGCTGCGCGCCTACTACGCCACGTCCCAGGGCCCGGGGTGACGGGCCCGGCCCTCCCCGGAGTCCCGGTCCGGCCGGGGAGGGGGCCTCACCCTCCGCCGCGCGCCGGCGGCCCGGGGCTCCTGGTGCCGCCGACGGCCGCCGCGGGCCGGAGCATCTGCCCCGCCGCGAGCCCGCGGTAGGCGGGGCTGCCGGCGAGCAGCTCCTCGTGCCGTCCGGCGGCGACGGCACGGCCCTCCTCAAGGACGATGATCCGGTCGGCGTGCTGGACGGTGGAGAGACGGTGGGCGATCACCAGGACGGCCGCCTCCCGTGCCGCGTCCCGCATGACGGTGGTGAGCGCCGTCTCGTTGACGCTGTCGAGGTGGGAGGTGGGTTCGTCGAGCAGGAGGAGCGCCGGGCGGGCCAGCAGGGCGCGGGCCAGGGCGACCCGCTGGCGCTCGCCCGCCGACAGGGTGCCGCCGCGGGGCCCGAGCACGCCGCCCAGACCACCGGGCAGCCTGCGGACCACGCCTTCCAGCTGGGCGAGTTCCACGACGCGCCGCACCTCGGCGTCGGTGGCGCCGGGGGAGGCGTAGGTGAGGTTGTCCCTCAGCGTGCCGTGCACGACGTGGAGGCCCTGGTCCACGACCGCGATCCGCTCCCGGCAGGCGGCGCGGCTCAGTTCCGCGGCGGGCCGCCCGTCGAACAGCAGACGGCCTGCGTCCGGTTCGTAGAAGCGGGCGGCGAGGGCGAAGACGGTGCTCTTGCCGGCGCCCGACCGGCCGACGAGGGCCGTCTGGCCGTGCCGCGGGACGGAGAAGGAGACGCCCCGCAGCACGGGGCGGCCGGCCGTGTAGCCGAAGTGCACGTCGTGCAGGGCGAGTACGGGAGCCCCCTCCGCCCCGGCGGCCACGCGCCCCCGTTCCCGCTCCCGCACGACGGTGATCGTGGCCCGGGTGCGCGGCCCGGTACCGGGCCCTCCGCCCGGCCCTCCGCCCGGACCTTCGCCCGGCCCTGCGCCCGGCTCCGTGTCCGGTTCCGCCGGTTCGACCGGCAGACGGAGGGCCTGGTCGATGCGCTGATAGGCGCCCATGCCCCGCTGGATCAGCCCGACCGCGCGGAAGACCGAGGAGAGCGGGAGGACCAGATAGGAGGCGTAGAGCAGGAAGGCGACCAGGTCGCCGAGCGAGTTGTCCCGCCCCGCCACCCGCAGTCCGCCGATGACGAGGACGATGAGGAAGGAGCCCTGGACGGCGAGTTCGACGGCGGGGCTCATCAGGGAGGCGAGCTTCGCTGTCCGTACGCCCGCGCCGTACGCCGCCTCGACGCGCTCGCCCACGCGCGCCGCCTCCCGGTCCTCCGCCCGGTGGACGCGGACCATCGGCAGGGCGCCGAGCGCGCGGTCCAGGTCCGCGGCGATCGCCCCGACCGATTCCTGCATGCGTTCGGAGGCGGCGCGGATGCCCTGGAGCAGGGAGGCGACCACCACGGCGGCGAGAGCCACGGTCAGGGCCACCAGAAGCAGCAGGAGCGGGTCGATCCAGAGCATCAGCGCGATCGCCCCCGCCGAGACCAGGGCACCCGTCACGAGGTCGACCAGGGCCTGGGACACCACCTCCCGCAGCAGGGTGGTGTCGGTGGTGACCCGGGAGATCAGATCGCCACTGCGCTGCCGGTCGTACTCCCGCATCTCCAGGCGCAGCAGCCGCCCCACCAGACCGTGGCGCAACTGCCGGACGACACCCTCTCCCGTGCGCTCCAGGACGAAGCGCCCCGCCGCGCCCGTCACCGCCTCCGTGACGAACAGGGCGGCGAGGACCACGAGAAGCGGCCACATCATCTGGCCCCGCCCGCTGGCGTCGACGGCGTGTTTGGCGACGAGCGGCTGGGCGAGACCGAGCGCGGAGCCGACCAGTGTGAGGGCGGTCGCGACGACGACGGACGCCCGGTGGCCGGAGGTCAGCCGGTACATGGTCGCGACCGCCGCCCGCGTGGACCGGTCGCCCTTCTCGGCGCCCCCGTCCGGGGCCGGGGCGTCCGCCGTCGTGGTCCCCTCCGGGACCGGGGCGTCCGCCGTCGTGGTCGCGTCCGCGCCGCGCGGGGTGGTGTCGGTCACGGGGCCGGCCGGCGCACGGGGGCGACCGTGATGAGCCGGGTGAAGTAGTCGTCGGGCACGCCCTCGTCGACGGGCCGGCCGTCCGCCTCGATCCAGGCGTGCGCGGTGAACGGCGGCACCACCCGCACCCCCGTGCACCAGGTCGGCCAGGTCCCCGTCAGACGGCAGAGCAGCGCCGCTCCCAGCGAACGCGGCAGGCAGCCCTTGGGACCGGCGCAGCGCAGGCTCACCGCGCACATGGCGCTGCGGGCGCGCGCGGCCCGCGCGGTGGTGGCGGGCGCGGCGCCGCGGCGCGCGAGGCCGAGCACGGAACGGATCCGGCGGGGCGGCAGGAAGGACAGCCCGATCGCCGGCAGCAGGACCAGCCGGGCGGCCAGGCGCCACACCACCGGGACGCCGGTCGGGCGCTCCAGGGCGCTGGGGGTCGTCACGCGGCCAGCCCGGAGGTGCGCAGCTGCCGCACGAGCGCCTCGACGTCGTGGCGCGCCTGCGCGGGCTCGATCTCGAACTCGCCGGTGAGGGCGGCGACCGCGTCGGCCTCGTCGCCGCCCGCCATGAGCGTCCTGACCACCAGGGAGCCGGTGGGGTTCAACTCCCAGTACTCGCCGGAGCGTTCGTCCAGGAGCACCGTGCCGTAGTCGGTGTCCGCCGTGGAGACGCCGGCGCCGAACCGCAAGGCCATGGTGTGCGTACCTTCCTGTGAGGAGTTCAGGGCCGGTTCCCGGTACCGGTCCCGGTGGTGACCGCCGGGTCCGTGGGCCGGGACAGGCCGCGCAGCCACACTTCGGCCGCGATGGTCGAGTAGAGGATCGCGTCGCGCAGTTCGGGTGTGGACGGGCGCCGGGCGAGTCGGCGCAGGGTCTCGCCGTCGACCAGGCCGAGTTGTTCGAGACGCGAGTCCTCCCACAGCGCCATCAGGTCGGCGCGGTGTTCACGCAGGCCGTTGGAGGCGTCCATGGACGCGGCGGCCTTCGTCGTGCGGCGCAGGCACGGCTCGGGGACGATCCCGCTCATCGCCGCCGTCAGGAGCGGCTTGTACCGCCAGGGCGTGACCCGTTCGTCCGGCCGGACCGCGAGACAGGTCTCGATGACGCGGTCGTCCAGGAACGGCGAGGCCATCGGCACCCCGGCGCGTGCCGCCATCCGGTCCCACTGGCGGATGATCCGCGTGCAGGCACGGATCTGGTCGAGATCGGCGTGCAGCCCGCGGTCCGGGTGGAGTGGAGCGGCGCTCCCGGCGGCCTCGCGCAGGACCCGGCCGATCATCCGCTCGGCGTCGGGGGTGACCCAGTCGAAGATCCGGGGCGGCATGCCCCAGCCGAGACCGGTGCGCACCGTCGCGGGCAGTGGCGCGCGCAGCTGCCCGGCGGCGTCGCCGAGCCACGTGCCGTACGGCCGGGCGTCGGCCAGCGCGCGGACCGTCTCGCCCAGCGGCCACTGCCACAGGGCGCGGAAACCCCGCAGCTGGCGCAGGGCGAACAGGGGCCGGGTGCGCGCCAGCCGGTGGTAGTACGCCTCGGAGCACCAGGCGACGTGGTCGCCCCCGATGCCCGTCAGGTGCAGCCGGCTGCCGCGCTCGGCCATGGCCGGCAGGTGGTGCAGGACGCGTGAGCGGTCCATGACGCCGATGGTGGGTTCGTCCAGCAGGTCGTCGATCGCCAGCAGGTCCTCGTACACGAGCGGTGAGGCGTCGGCGTCCCACACGACATGCTCGATCCCGGGCATGGCGCGGGCGGCCTGCTCTGCCCAGTACAGATCGGTGTCGGCGGGGTCGCGCCCCGGCCAGGTGCTGGCCACCACGCGGGCGGGGGAGCGATCGGCGAGGAAGCAGACGGAGGTGGAGTCCAGGCCGCCGGACAGGTCGCAGCTGACCACCCCGCCCGGGGCCGTACGGGCGTCCACCGCCGCGGTCAGGGCCTCCCTGACGGCGGGTGCGCCGGCGGCGAGCGTCCGCACCGGCTCGGGGGGTGTCCACCAGGCCGAGTGGCGTACGGTCCTGCCGTCCGGGGCGACGATCAGCGCGTCCTGGGGGGACACGGCGGTCACGCCCCGCCACATCGGGGTCTCGGCGAGCGGGTGGGGGACCGGCCACAACAGCCGCACCGCCACCTGCTCCGGGTCCGGTTCGGCACCGAGCGCCGCGGCGAGCACGTCGGCGCGGCTGGCGGCCACCCGTATCCCACCCACGGCGGCGTGGAACACCAGCCGGAGCCCGGACGCGGTGCCCTGCACGCGGAGCCGTCCGTCGAGCGCGCCGACGAGGTGGAAGCTCCCGGGCAGCGTCCGTGCCAGGGCGTCGAGCTGGGCGAGGTCGGACAGCCGCGCGGCACGGCGCTCCAGCTCGGCGGCGTCCACAGGACAGCAGCCGATGACGGCGAGGGCCGCGCGGCCGGCGTGCGCGGTCACGAGCTCCTGGTCGTGCCACCGCCCCACCAGCCAGGGCCGTCCCGAGGGGTGTGCCAGGACACGTGTCCCGGGGCGCGAGAAGGAGCGGGCCACGGCGGCCGCGTCCGCACGGTCGGTGAAGACCGCGAAGTGCGCGTCGCCGGGGCCCGTCCCCGCACTCTCGTGCAGTTCAGTCATGACGTCGGGTCGGAGCCGTCGGTCGTCAGTTCTTGCTCAGGATGAGCCGGTCGTTGCCGGAGCTCTGGAGGAGCCCCGTCTTCTTCCGGAACGACCCGAGCTTGGCGAGCGTCGGCGCCTCGTATGCCTTCTTCATGACCTCTCCTCAGGTGCGGCTGTACGTCCGCCTCCCTGGCCGTCCGCGAACCGGTAGCCGGTCCGCGGCGAGCCGGCCGGGGCTCATCGGGAGCCCCGGACGAGGAAGCGGTGCGTGTATCCAGCTATGCGCACGGAGCCGAGCCACAACAAGAGCGCCCGAGAAAGTAGGACTATCGGTCGATTTAGTGCGATGGCCGAATCTGTCACCGGGCGCGAAACGGCGGCCCGCACGCGCCCCTTGACGCCTCCCGCCCTCCCGCGCGCCGCACGGTGCGCTCGCGCTGACCGGCCCCCGCCGAGCCTCACGGGAGAACCCGAAGGGGCGCACGCCGGTGGCACAGGTTCCCCGGCCCCCCGGCGCCGCCCGGACCCGTTCCGGTGGGTTCTCTCCGGAGCCGACCCCGGACGAATGGCCGGATCCCGACGGCAGACGCCGCCGACTCCGGCCCTCCGGGAGCCCTTGGTCCCCGCTGCCCGGCCCGTTGTCGGTGGGTGTTCCTATGCTGAGGCCCATGAAGATCACCGAGCGGACACTCGCGGAGGCCTGGCAGCGGACGGCCGCCGGACACGACCTGCTCCACGGTGCCGCGCTGCCGCCCGTGGCGCGGTCGGACGACGCGCTGGAGGAGCTGGCCGAGCACGCCGAGGAGGTGGCGGACGGCGGCCTGTGCCTGGTCGTCGACGAGGACGGCACCGTGCGCGGCCATCACGGGCCGTACCAGCAGGTCTTCGCAACCCGTGACCTCGGGCAGGTGCTGTACCTGATCGCCGAGGACGCGGTGCTCCGGAGCGCCGGCGGCCCCGGCGAGGCGGCCGGTGCGCTGGATCGGATCGATCCCGTGTGGGGCCGCCGGTTCCGTGGCGGCGGCCTGGACGACCCGGGGACGGTCGGCGCGTGCGGGCGCGACCCGCTGGAGGGGTTCGCCTGGATCGCCCGGTCCTGGCGCGAACAGGCGCCGTACACGACCCTCGCCTTCTTCCGCGCGGCGCCCGGCGAGCCCGTCGACGCCGAGCGGCTGGCCCTGCTCTACGGGGCCGATCCCGCCCAGGTCGCGGCAGGCACGCGCCTGAAGGACCTGACGGCGGTGGACGGCGGCCGGACCCACGCGGACCGGCAGTGGGAGAGCTGCTGTTTCGGGCAGGCGGGCGGCTGGACGTACCTGCTGCACCACGACACGCCGCCGGGCGCCTTCGCCGACAAGGAGGCCTACCGGTCGCTCGGCATCACCGAGAGCGTCCGGCTCAGCGCCACCACGGCGAAGGCCATCTACACCTTCGACCACGACCGGGACGGCCGCCGCGTCGACGACGGCCTGGGCATGCTGGAGCTGATCTGGTACGAGCGCGGCCGCGCCCCCTACCCCCGGGGCGGCGAACTGGACCACCTCAACCGGGCGATACGCCGGGCCGAGCTGGACCACCCCGAGCTGACCGACACGTACGCGCTGTACTTCCACGCCCTGGAGACCTCCCTCGGTCTGCGGCTGCCGCGCCGCGACGTCGTGGAGGGGGAGATACGGGCCGCGTACTGGGCCTGACCGGCAGGCCCCCGTACCGGCCGGCCCCCACCGAGTGACGCCGCGTGGTGAATGGAGCAAGGGGCGGTGACCGGGCGTCCGAGCCGTCGTTGGGCGTCGCCGAGTGCGACGAAGCGACGAGAGGTGGACCTGTGGTGGTCAGCGCGGAACACGGCGGCCGGGGCGGGGGCCGGTGGGCGTACATCGGGTCGTTCACGGCCGGGGGCGGCGACGGGATCACCGTCGCCGAGGTGAGGGACGAGGACGGGGCGCTGGTGCCCCGGGCGACGGTGGCGACGGTCGAGAACCCCTCCTGGCTGGCGCTCGACCCCGGCACCGGGGTCCTGTACGCGGCGAGCGACACGGAGCGGGGCGCGGTGGCGGCCCTGCGGGCCGAGGGGGAGAGGCTGACCCCGTTGGGCCCGGCCGTGGAAGTGGGCGGGGAGGGGCCCGCGTACGTCGACGTCGTGGGAGGCCGGGTCCTGACCGCGCACTACGGTTCCGGCGGTGTCGGCACCCTGTCGGTGCGGGAGGACGGGAGCCTCACCGGACCGCCGGTGGTGCTGGCGCACCGGGGATCCGGGCCGGACCCCGAGCGGCAGCGGGGCCCCCACGCGCACCAGGTGCTGCCCGACCCCGGCGGGCGGTGGGTGCTGAGCGTGGACCTGGGAACCGATTCCGTACGGGTCTGCGCGCTCGACCGGGAGACGGGGGCGCTGCGGGTGCACGCCGAGACGGCCCTGCGCGCCGGCTCCGGGCCCCGCCACCTGGCGTTCCACCCGGACGGCGCGGTGGTGTACGTCCTGCACGAGCTGGAGCCGCAGATGACGGTGTGCCGCTGGGAGGCGGAGGCCGGGCGGCTGGAACCGCTCGCGGAGGTCGCCGTCGACACGACGGGGCTCGCCGCCGGCGAACGGGCCTACCCCTCCGTCGTGTCCGTCTCACCCGACGGGCGCTTCGTCCGGGCCGCCGTGCGGGGCAGCGACCGCGTCCTCACCTTCGACCTCACCGGCGACGCCGAGAAACCGCAGCTCGTCGACGCCGTCGGGTGCGGCGGCAGCTGGCCGCGCGACCTGGTGACCGACGCGTCGGGGCGCCGTGTCTACGTCGTCAACGAATGGTCCGGCGACATCACCTGGTTCCACGCGGACCCGGAGACCGGCCGTCTCGTCCGCGCCGGAGCGGTGGCGGTGCCGGCCGCAGCCTGTCTCGTCCTCGCCTGAGCGGGCGGGCCCCGGCCGGGAGCCCGCCGGTGCTCACTCGGCGACCTCGGTCCGTTCCCACCACTCGTACACCCGCAGGGTGCCCTCCGCCGTGTCCTGACGGCGCGGCGTCTCCCTGAAGTGTTCGTAACCGCCCCGGTGGGGGATCTTCACGTCCTCACCGGGGTTCGCGGCCGGGACGACCCGCTCGGGCAGCTCGTCCGGCCCGCCTTCCAGAAACACCTTGTGCGCCATGGCACCAGTCTCACCACGGGCGCCGCCGGCCGCACCCGGGGCGCCCGCGTACGGGAGGAACGCGCCGGCCTTCTCGGCGAGCATCCGGTCGAGGAAGGCCGGCGCCTCGTCGCCGAGCATCCGGTACAGCGCCACGAGGCCGGTGATGGCGGTGTCCGCGACCTCCTCCTGCACGTGCCGCCACGTGTGGCTCCGCCCCTTCCGGGGGTTGGTGCCCATGGCCCCGATCACGGCCTGCGCCGATTCGCCGACCTCCTCGGCCAGCTTCAGGACCTGCAGGGTCCACTGCTGTTCGGGAGGGATGCCCCGTGCTGTGTCCAGGGCCGTGAAGAGGCCGGCGAGGCGGCCGATGGTGTCCCACGGGGGAGGTGTGGCCAACGGGGGCTCCTTCCGGGGCGGAGGTCACATCGGACGATCGGCGATGACGGACCGTCCCGCCGCAGACTCCCCAGGAAACCCCTCCCTCACCCGCCCGCCGGCACCCGCTCGTACGGACGGCGGGTGAGCACGCGGACCCGCCGAAGGCCCGACGCAGTCCTCGACTCCGGAGGAGACGACGTGCCCCCCGGCGAGCCGGCCCCCCGGGGCTCAGGGCGTCGGCCTACAGCCAGTCCCGCCGCTTGAAGATGACGTACAGGCTCGTGCACACCACGGCCATGAGGAGGATCGCGAAGGGGTAGCCGCCCACCCAGTGCAGCTCCGGCATGTGGTCGAAATTCATGCCGTAGATGGTTCCCACCAGGGTGGGGGCGAAGAGGATCGCCGCCCAGGCGGAAATCTTTTTGATCTCCTCGTTCTGTTCGAATCCGGCTTCGGCCAGAGCCCGCATCTCGGCGTTCTGCTGCTGGGTGACCAGGGTGCCGTTGACCGTCAGGATCTCCGTGAGGGCCTGGCGGAAGCCGTCGACGCGTTCGCTGGTGTGGGTGACGTGATCGGCGACGTCACGGAGGTAGCGCTGGAGTTCCTCGTCCGTGCCGTACTTGGCGAAGCCCGCCATCAGGCCGTGGAGCATGCCGACCAGGGGACGGGTGGCGCGCTGGAACTCCACCATCTCCCGGGAGAGTTCGTAGATGCGGCGGGAGACCGCCGGGTCGCCGCCGAAGACCTCCGTCTCGATCTCGTCGATGTCGTTCTGGACGCCCGCGACGACGGGGGCGTAGCCGTCCACCACCGCGTCGAGGATCGCGTAGAGGACCGCTTCCGGGCCGAGGGCCAGCAGGTCCGGGTCCGCCTCCATGCGGCGGCGGACGGCGGAGAGGTCGGGGGCCGCGCTGTGGCGGACCGTGATGACGAAGTCCGGGCCGACGAAGACGTGCAGTTCCCCGAACTCGACCTCCTCCTGCGCGTCGAGGTAGCGAGCGGCGCGCAGGACGACGAAGAGGGTGTCGCCGTACCGTTCCAGTTTCGGGCGCTGGTGGGCCTCCATCGCGTCCTCGACGGCGAGCTCGTGCAGGTCGAACTCGGCCGCCAGGGAGTGCAGTTCCTGCGCCGTCGGCCGCTGGAGACCGATCCAGGCCATGCCGTCGGGGTGCTCCCGCAGCTGCCGGAAGGTTTCCGCGAGCGTGGCGGGGGAGGCGACCCGCCGGCCGTCCCGGTAGAGGCTCGCCTGGACGACGCTCGGACCGTCGCCGCGTGCGGGCGCGGACGGCGCCGCCGGAGCGGGGGACGGCGCGGTGGCCGGTTCGGACGGGCGGCGCCGGGTGGCGCGGGGGCGGCGGTCGGGCACGGACCCTCACCTCCTGGATCTCCGGGCACGTTCCCGCAGGATATCGGGGCCGGGCAAGCCCGGCCCGGCGCCCCGCACGGACCCGGCCACCACCCGGCACCGCTCACCGGCCGCACCCGCCCTCTCGCCCGCCGCGGCCCGGGACCCGCACCGCGCCGCGTGCCCCCCGCCCCCGTGGCTCCTCCCTCCCCGGGAGCGCGAGTACCGTCCCGGGCATGGCCTCCACGACGACGTACCCGGTCCTCGGTCCCCGCGCCCTGAACCGGGCCACCCTCGACCGTCAGCTGCTGCTGCGCCGCGCGCCGCTCACCGCCGAGCAGGCCGTCGACCACCTGGTCGGGCTCCAGGCGCAGAACACCAAACCCCCGTACTACGCGCTCGCCGCCCGCCTCGACGGCTTCCGGCCCGCCGATCTGTCGGGGCTCATGGAGTCCCGTACCGTCGCCCGCATCGTGACCCTGCGCTCGACCGTCCACACCCACACGGCCCGGGACGCGGTCGCCCTGCGCGGGTTCGTGCAGGCCGGGGCCATCGACCGCGAGCTGTCCCTGTTCCGCAAGGGCCTCGCCGGGGTGGACCTGGACCGGCTCGCCGCCCGCTCCCGCGCGCTCGTCGAGGAGCGGCCGCGCACCCCGAAGGAACTGCGCGAGGAACTCCTGCGCGACTGGCCCGACGCCGACCCGCAGTCCCTCTCGGTCGCGGCCCGCTGTCTCCTCCCGCTCGTCCAGGTCACCCCGCGCGGTCTCTGGGGCCGCTCCGGACGGGTCGCCCTCACCACCGCCGACGACTGGTTCGACGTACCCGCCTTCGGGCCGGCCGACCCCGAGGCAACCGTCCTGCGGTACCTCGCCGCCTTCGGTCCCGCCTCCGTCAAGGACATGCAGACCTGGTGCGGTCTCACCCGGCTCCGCCCCGCCTTCGAGCGGCTGCGGCCCCGGCTCCTCGCCTTCCGGGACGAGCACGGCACCGAGCTCTTCGACCTCCCCGACGCGCCCCGCCCCGACGAGGACACCCCCGCCCCGCCCCGCTTCCTGCCCGAGTTCGACAACCTGCTGCTCTCCCACGCCGACCGCACCCGCGTCGTGCCGCCCGCCCACCGCACCCGCACCTGGACCGGCAACCAGGCCCACCGCGTGTTCCTGCTCGACGGGTTCCTCGCCGGGATCTGGCACCTCGCCGAGGAGAAGGACAGGACCACCCTCACCGTCGAGCCCTTCGCCCCCGTGACGTCCGCCCAGCGCACCGCCCTCACCGCCGAGGCCGAACGGACCCTCCGGATCACCGTGTCGGAGGGCGTGCCGTACGACATCGTCTTCTCGCAGGAGGGGTAGGCCCGGACGGTGGCCACCATGGGGCCGGCGCACCGCGTCCCCGACCGGGAGGGAGCACCCGCCATGCCGAGAATGACGTCGCCGAACTCGCCCGGGATCTGGGCAGGAGGCTCTTTCCCGTCGGCTACGAGGAATTCGACGGCGCGATGGTCCTCATCGACGACACCGGACGGTTCTTCCTCCCGCACCACACCGGCCCCTCCTTCCTCGGAGCGGACCCCTACCAGGCCGTCAGCTGTCTGCTGCGCGGCCCCCAGCAGGACGCGGCGGACCACGTCGTCCGGCACCGCTGCGGGAACGGCGACCCGGCCGCCCGCGCGCGGGACGGCCACGGGCAGGACCGCCCCGACCGGTGACGGCGAGCCCCGGGCGGTCGCGGCCTACGGCAGGATCCCCGCCCGCCGAGCCGCCACCACCGCCTCCAGTCGCGTGTGGGCGCCGAGTTTGCGCATCGCCGAGCGCAGGTAGCCCTTCACCGTCTCCGGACTGAGGCCGAGACGCCGGGCCGCCGCCGCGTTCGTGGCGCCCGAGGCGACCGCCGCGAGGACGTCCGTCTCGCGGGGGGTCAGCGTCACCGAGGGCGGCCCGGGGGGCGCGCCGGCGGCCGACTCCAGACGGCCGCAGACGGCGAGCAGCCGCGCGCGGAGGTCCGGGTCGGTCACCCGGGGCAGCAGGCCCCGCAGTTCGCCGTGGGCCTGGCGGACCTGCTCCCGGGAAGGGACCGGGGGCGGTGGGGCGAGCAGGTCGCGGACCTCCTCCCGTACGGCCAGGGCCTGTTCGACGTCCCGGGCCGCCGCGACCGCCGCGTCGAAGACCCGCTCACCGATCGGCAGCGCGTCGCGCAGGGCCCCGTACAGCACCCCGCGCACCGTACGGCGGACGATCACCGGCACCGCGATCACCGCGCGCAGGCCCTCCGCCGCCACCGGCCCGTCGTACTCGTGGGTGATGTGCCGCGCCGAACGGTAGTCCGTGACCGCGCACGGCCGGGACAGGGCCAGGCACTTCCCACCGAGCCCGGAACCGGTCGAGACGGCGAGCCCGCGCAGCGCCGGGGTCACCGCCCCGCTGAGCTCCGCGATCCGCATCGTGCGGCCCTCCTGGAGCAGCCCGCCGAAGACGACGGGCAGCCCGCTGGCACGGCGCAGCCGCAGCAGCGCCCCGCGCAGCTCCACCGTTTCGATCCGCTCGGCCACGGAACCACTCCTTCACCCCCGAACGGGGGTAGTGAGACCTGGGTCACCGATTACACGATGGGTGGGACCGGTCCCGCAACGAGGAGGAGACATGACGGCAACGAGGGCGACGGACGCCACGGAGAGGTTCCGGACCGCCCGGGACTTCCTGCTCCTGCACCGCGAGGACTACGAGACGGCGTACGAGGGCTTCGCCTGGCCCCGCCCGGAGCGCTTCAACTGGGCGCTCGAATGGTTCGACGTCATCGCCGAGGGCAACGACCGCACCGCCCTGCACATCGTGGAGGAGGACGGCGTCGAGACGCGGATCAGCTTCGCCGAGATGTCCGCCCGCTCCAACCGGGTCGCCAACTGGCTGCGCGCCCAGGGCGTCCGCGCCGGTGACCGGATCGTCGTGATGCTCGGCAACCAGGCCGAGCTGTGGGAGACGATGCTCGCCGCGATGAAGCTGCGCGCGGTCGTCATCCCCGCCACCCCGCTCCTCGGCCCCGCCGATCTGCGCGACCGGGTGGAGCGCGGCCGCGCGCGGCATGTGATCGTGCGCGCCGAGGACACCGCCAAGTTCGACGAGGTGCCCGGCGACTACACCCGGATCGCGGTCGGCGGGAACGGGGTGAGCTGGCTCGGGTACGAGCACGCCGCCCGGGAACCGGCGGAGTTCGAGCCCGACGGCGTGACGCTCGCCGACGACACCCTGATGCTCTACTTCACCTCCGGCACCACCGCGCGCCCCAAGCTCGTCGAGCACACCCACACCTCCTACCCGGTGGGACATCTGGCGACCATGTACTGGATCGGCCTGCGGCCCGGCGACGTGCACCTGAACATCTCCTCGCCCGGCTGGGCCAAGCACGCCTGGTCGAACCTCTTCGCGCCGTGGAACGCGGAGGCGACCGTCTTCATCCACAACTACACCCGCTTCGACCCGGCGCGCCTCATGCGCGAGATGGACCGCCACGGGGTGACCAGCTTCTGCGCCCCGCCCACCGTGTGGCGGATGCTGATCCAGGCCGACCTGGGCCTCCTCAGGACCCCGCCGCGCGAGGTCGTCGCCGCCGGAGAACCGCTCAACCCCGAGGTCATCGAATCGGTGCGGCGCGCCTGGGGCGTCACCATCCGGGACGGCTTCGGCCAGACGGAGACAGCCGTACAGGTGTCCAACAGTCCCGGCCAGCGCCTCAAGGAAGGGTCGATGGGCCGCCCGAGCCCGGGCTTCCGGGTGACGCTCCTCGACCCGGTGACCGGCCGGCCCGGTGCCACCGAGGGCGAGATCTGCCTCGACCTGTCCGCCGACCCGGTGGGCCTCATGACCGGCTACCACGGCGACCCGGAGCGGACGGCGGAGGCGATGGCCGGCGGCTACTACCGCACCGGTGACATCGGGACCCTGGACGAGGACGGGTACATCCACTACGTGGGCCGGGCGGACGACGTCTTCAAGGCCTCGGACTACAAGATCAGTCCCTTCGAGCTGGAGAGCGCGCTCCTGGAGCACGAGGCCGTGGCCGAGGCCGCCGTCGTCCCCGCGCCCGACCCGGTGCGGCTCGCCGTCCCCAAGGCGTACGTCGTCCTCGCGGAGGGCTGGGAGCCCGACGCCGACACGGCGAAGCTGATCTTCGCGCACGCCCGGTCCGTCCTCGCCCCGTACAAGCGCGTCCGGCGCATCGAGTTCGCCGACCTCCCCAAGACCGTCTCCGGCAAGATCCGCCGGGTCGAACTGCGCCGGCTGACCGCCGAAGGCGCCTCCACGGGCCCGGAGTTCGCGGAGGGCGACCTGTCGTGACGGCACCGAACCTCTCGTACGCGCACGGGGCCGACGCCACCCCGCTTCTCGGCGACACCATCGGCGCGAGCCTCGACCGGGCCGTCGCCCGGTGGCCCGAGCGCGAGGCGCTGGTCGATCTGCCGACCGGCCGCCGCTGGACCTACGCCCGCTTCGGCGCCGACGTGGACCGGCTGGCCGGGGCGCTCCTCGGCAGCGGGGTGCGCAAAGGTGACCGGGTCGGCATCTGGGCCGTGAACTGCGCCGAATGGGTCCTCGTCCAGTACGCCACCGCCCGCATCGGGGCGATCATGGTGAACATCAACCCGGCCTACCGGGCCCACGAACTCTCCTACGTCCTGCGGCAGGCCGGCGTCTCGTTCCTCTTCGCCTCGCTCGCGCACCGGACCAGCGACTACCGGGCCATGGTCGAGCGGGTGCGCGGCGAGTGCCCCGCGCTGCGGGAGACGGTGTACTTCGGCGACCCGAGCTGGGACGCGCTGCTCGCCCGTACGGCCGGGGAGTCGCGGCCGGAACCGCTCTCCTGCGACGAGCCCGTCAACATCCAGTACACCTCGGGGACCACGGGCTTCCCCAAGGGGGCCACGCTCTCCCACCACAACATCCTCAACAACGGCTACTTCGTGGGGGAGATGATCGCCTACACGGAACGGGACCGGATCTGCGTCCCCGTGCCGTTCTACCACTGTTTCGGCATGGTCATGGGGAATCTCGCGGCCACTTCGCACGGCGCCTGCATCGTGATCCCGGCGCCGTCCTTCGACGCGGCGGCCACGCTCCGCGCGGTCCAGGACGAGCGCTGCACCTCCCTGTACGGCGTGCCGACGATGTTCATCGCGGAGCTGAACCTGCCCGACTTCGCCTCCTACGACCTGTCCAGCCTCCGCACCGGGATCATGGCGGGCTCGCCCTGCCCGGTGGAGGTGATGAAGCGGGTGGTCGCCGAGATGAACATGGCGGAGGTGTCCATCTGTTACGGCATGACGGAGACCTCGCCCGTCTCCACCCAGACCCGCCGCGACGACGACCTGGAACGCCGTACCGCCACGGTCGGCCGGGTCATGCCCCACGTGGAGGTGAAGATCGTCGACCCGGCGACCGGCCTCACGGTGGAGCGCGGCACCGCCGGTGAGCTGTGCACCCGCGGCTACGGCGTGATGCTCGGCTACTGGGACGAGCCGGAGCGGACGGCGGAGGTGATCGACGCCGGACGCTGGATGCACACCGGCGACCTGGCCGTCATGCGGGAGGACGGATACGTCCGGATCGTCGGCCGCATCAAGGACATGATCATCCGGGGCGGGGAGAACGTGTACCCGCGCGAGATCGAGGAGTTCCTCCACGGGCACCCGGAGGTCACGGACGTGCAGGTCGTCGGTGTGCCGGACGAGCGGTACGGCGAGGAGATCCTGGCCTGCGTGATCCCGCGCGACCCGGCCGACCCGCCCACCCTGGAGGAACTCACCGCCTTCTGCCGGGACCGGCTCGCCCACTACAAGATCCCGCGCCGGCTGGAGATCCTGACCGCGTTCCCGATGACGGTGAGCGGGAAGGTCCGCAAGGTCGAACTGCGCGAGCGGTACGGGGACGGCGGCTGAGGTTCCCCTACGGGCGGGGCGGCCCGGGCCGGTGGGGACCCGCCCCGCCCGCGCCTCAGGCGGAGCCGGTCAGCTCCCGCCGCATGCAGACGCGGGGCCAGGCGGCCAGGCCGTGTGCCGCCTCGGCCCGGCGGATCGCCCGCAGACCGTCGGTGAGGGCGGGATCCGTGTCGTCGAGCGGGCGGAAGCCGAGCCGCGCGTAGTACGGGGCGTTCCACGGGACCTCGGCGAACGTGGTCAGGGTCAGGGCTGCCAGGCCCTGGGCCCGGGCGGCGGACGCCAGGTGCTCGATGAGCGAGCGGCCGATGCCCCGGCGGGCCACGGCAGGATGGACGGACACCTGCTCGATGTGGGCGGCGCCGTCCACGGGTTCGGCCAGCAGATAGGCGACGGGCCGGTCGTCGGGGTCCGCCGCGACCCAGGCGTGACCCGCGCGGCGGTAGGTGTCCAGGACGTCCAGGGGCAGCGGGTCGTCGTCGGCGACGGCGGTCATACCGAGGGAACGGAAGGGCTCACCGGCCGCCCGTTCGATGTCCTGGAGCAGCGGAAGTTCAGCCGGAGAGGCCGTTCTGATGCGCATACCACAGTATGGCGCGGACTCACGGGAGGACACCGCCCGCGTCGTGGCCGGGGCGCCGGGACGGCCGGTTCCCGTCGGGCTCGAAGGGACGGTCGAGCAGCCCGCCGTCCCGCGAGAACCGGGGCAGGAACAGCGCCAGCGCGGGATCGCCGTACAAGGCCACGTACAGCTGCACCAGCTGTCCGTCCGTCACCGCGCTGCGGTGCGAGGGCAGCGGATACCGTTCGCGCAGGCCGGCGAGCAGGTCCCGGGCCGCCGGTGTGGCCGGGGGGACGAGCAGCAGGGCCGCCGCGGCGAGGACGGCCGCCGTGCCGGCCGCGAGGGCCGCGGCCCCCGCGCCCGGGGCGAGCAGCCCGGCGGCCACCGTCGGGAGCAGGCACCAGAGCACCCCGCGGGCGGCGCGCCGCCGGTTCGGCGGACGCAGCAGCCCCGCCCGCCCCAGGTCGGCCCGGAGCGCGTCCAGGGCCCGCCGCACCTCGGGGCGCGGGACCAGCTCGCGCAGCGGGAGGGCCCGGCGCAGGGCCCGGTGCACACCGAGCTGGAGGGGATCGGGGGTGCGGCCCGGCCCGCCGTTGGCCCGAATCGTACGTTTACGGCCCGCCGCGACGGCCCCGCGCTGATGAAGGGCCACGAGCGCGACCGTGACGGCGGCCCGGGGGCCGCCGCGGAGCATGGCGAGCGCCTGCGGCGAGGGCTCGGGGCCCCCGGCCCCCCACCGGCCGCCCCCGCTGCGGATTCGCCGGACATGCAACAGAAGGGCGGCGCACAGCAGTTCGCCGCACGCCGCTCCGATGAACCACCATGTCCCCGTCGGCATGACGCCCCACCCCCCGTGGATGTTCTGCCCGGGAAAGCGTGATCATCACGCGCGATTGGCCGAATTCGTGTACATGGCGCGCCCGCTGTACGGGGCTCAGGCGCCGCCCTCGGCCAGTTCGTCGGCCGCGCGGTTCACGGGCTGCGGGGTACCGGTGAGGTCCAGGACGAACAGCGGCAGCCCGATCTCGGCGGCACGGGCGCGGGCCTCCGGGGTGTAGCCGGCCAGCGAGAAGAAGACGCCGACGGCGGAACTGCTCAGTCCGGTCAGCCAGAGGCACTCGACGGCCCGCAGCCCGGCCGGCCGGGTGCTCGGGTTGACCTGGGCGACCAGACCCGGCCCGCGCAGGTCCACTCCCGAGGCCGGGCGCTCCTCGGGCTGGACCACGTCCCGGAAGCCGAGCCAGCGCAGGTATCCGGCGGCCGCCGCCACCGCGTCCCGCGCGGTCCTGATCGTCACGGGACGGAAGGCGGCCCGCAGGGGCCCCGGGCGGGGTGCGGCGAGCGGGGGCGGGAGGTCGGCGGGATGGCGCTCGCTGAAGGGCCGGGGCGCGGGGGAGCGGGGCGCGGCTCGGTCCGGGTCCGCGCCGGGCGCCGTCGCGGGACCCTCGGGCAGCGGCTCCCCGCCGCGCGGGCCCGGCGGCCCGTCGGCCCCGGCCTCGCCGGGGTGCGGCCCTCCCGTCCCGGGATCCGTGGTCGTCCGGCCGGTGGGGCTCGGGCCGAACCAGTCCGAGCCGGAAGTCCGCGCGGCGGTGCGGGGCGGAGGACCGGCCGGGTCGCCGGCGCCCGTACCGGAGGGAGCGGGCAGTCCGGTCGCACGGGACGGGGTGCCGGCGCCCGCGGCCGTGCCGGGCCGGCAGGTGACCGGGCCCGGGCCGCCGGTGAGCGGAGCCTTGGGCCGTGGTGCCCCGGGGTCCCGCCCGAGGGGCGCGCCGTCGACGGGAGCGGATCCCGCCACGGGCGGTACGGGCGCGCCGTCGCCGTTTCCGGCCACGGGGCCGGTGCCGCCCGGCGCGGGCGCGGTCCCCTCCACGGGGCCGGACCCGCCGTCACGCGGGTCGGGAGCGCGGGGCCCGGGCGCCTCGGCCGCGCCGGCCGCCTCCCCGCACCCGAACGCCGCGGAAGCCCCCCGTGCCTCCGGAGGGCCGGACGCCCCGGGCCCGTGATCCGGGCAGCCGCCCTCCGGTTCCGTCCCGTCCACCGCGCGGACCGGGACCCGGAGCACCGCGCCGCAGGCGCAGCCCAGCTCGGGGTGCGGCCAGTCGTCCTCCCGCCCGCAGGCGCGGCAGCGGACCGTGACCCACTCGTCCGTCCAGTTCCGGTGGGTGATCGGCAGGGCCGTCGCGCCCGCGATCACCGGCGGGGCCACCGGGCTGCCGCACGCGCAGGGGAAGACGGGTGCCGTGTACCCCTGGGTCCGCCTGCACTCCGGACAACGCACCGCCACCGACTCGGCCACTCCCTACCCCCTCGCGCTCGGCTCCATCGTCCACCCATCGCGGGACCGGAGGGAGGGTGTTCGGCCACATCGGTCGTCCCGGCGTACGGACTTCTCTTGACGGCCCCCGCGCCCCCACCTACATTGCTTCCGTATAGCAGAACAGCATTTCCGCATTACGGAAACAAGCGATGGAGCCTCCCGAGTCGAGAGTCCCGCTTGCCTCCGCCCGGCCGAAGCAGGAGCACTCCCATGCCTCGTATGACCGCCGCCGCAGCGGCCGTTGAGATCCTCAAGCGCGAAGGCGTCACCAACGCGTTCGGCGTGCCCGGCGCGGCGATCAACCCCTTCTACCGCGAGCTCAAGAACGTGGGCGGCGTCAGCCACACCCTCGCCCGCCACGTCGAGGGCGCGTCCCACATGGCCGAGGGCTACACCCGGGCCAAGGCGGGCAACATCGGTGTCTGCATCGGCACCTCCGGCCCGGCCGGCACCGACATGATCACCGGCCTCTACTCCGCCATCGCGGACTCGATCCCGATCCTGTGCATCACCGGCCAGGCCCCGGTCTCGAAGCTCCACAAGGAGGACTTCCAGGCCGTCGACATCGCCACCATCGCCAAGCCGGTCACCAAGGCCGCGACGACCGTCCTGGAGGCCGCCCAGGTCCCCGGCGTCTTCCAGCAGGCCTTCCACCTGATGCGCTCCGGCCGCCCCGGCCCGGTCCTCATCGACCTCCCGATCGACGTCCAGCTGACCGAGATCGAGTTCGACCCGGAGACGTACGAGCCGCTGCCGGTCTACAAGCCGCAGGCCACCCGCGCCCAGGCCGAGAAGGCGCTGAACTTCCTCCTGGAGTCCGAGCGTCCGCTGATCGTCGCCGGCGGCGGCATCATCAACGCCGACGCCTCCGACCTCCTGGTCGAGTTCGCCGAGCTCACCAACATCCCGGTCATCTCCACCCTCATGGGCTGGGGCACCATCCCGGACGACCACGAGCTCGCCGCCGGCATGGTCGGCGTCCAGACCGCGCACCGCTACGGCAACGCGACCTTCCTGGAGTCGGACTTCGTCCTCGGCATCGGCAACCGCTGGGCCAACCGCCACACCGGTTACAACATGGAGGCCTACACCAAGGGCCGGAAGTTCGTCCACGTCGACATCGAGCCGACCCAGCTCGGCAAGATCTTCGCCCCGGACTACGGCATCGCCTCCGACGCCAAGGCCGCCCTGGAGCTCTTCGTCGAGATCGCCAAGGAGTGGAAGGCCGCCGGCAAGCTGCCGGACTTCTCCGCCTGGGCCGCCTCCGCGCAGGAGCGCAAGGCCACCCTCCAGCGCCGCACGCACTTCGAGAACATCCCGATGAAGCCGCAGCGCGTGTACGAGGAGATGAACAAGGCCTTCGGCCCGGAGACGCGCTACGTCACCACCATCGGCCTCTCCCAGATCGCCGCCGCGCAGTTCCTGCACGTCTACAAGCCGCGCCACTGGATCAACTGCGGCCAGGCCGGCCCGCTCGGCTGGACCATCCCGGCCGCCATCGGTGCCGCCACCGCCGACCCGGAGACCCCGGTCGTCGCGCTCTCCGGCGACTACGACTTCCAGTTCATGATCGAGGAGCTGGCGGTCGCCGCCCAGCACAAGGTCCCCTACGTCCACGTCCTCGTGAACAACGCCTACCTCGGTCTGATCCGCCAGGCGCAGGGCGGCCTCGGCATCAACTTCGAGGTCAACCTCGAGTTCGAGAACATCAACACCCCCGAGATCGGCGTCTACGGCGTCGACCACGTCAAGGTCGCCGAGGGCCTGGGCGTCAAGGCGATCCGCGTCGAGGACCCGGAGAAGCTGGGCGAGGCCCTGGAGCAGGCCAAGAAGATGGCCGTCGAGTTCCGGGTCCCGGTCGTCGTCGAGGCGATCCTGGAGCGCATCACCAACATCGCGATGAGCAAGACCGTCGACATGAGCGACGTCACCGAGTTCGAGGAGCTCGCGACCGAGCCGGGCCACGCGCCGACCGCGATCAAGGCCCTCAAGGTCTGACGGTACGGACAGCAGCGGGCCGTCCGGCCCCCGCCCCGAGGAGCACCGGGGCGGGGGCCTCCGCGCGTTCCCGGCGCCGCCCCGGTCAGCGGCGCGCGTCTTTCAGCTTCCCCCGGCCCGCTGCGCCCGTACCAGTACCGCGCCCGCCTCCGTCCACTCGTACAGGACCGACCGGCCCGCCCGCCCCCTGCGGACGAGCCCGGCGTCGAGGAGCACCTTCAGGTGCCGCCCCACCGACCCGAGGCCCTGGCCGGTGAGCGCCACCAACTGGCTGGTGGACTTCGGTGATTCGAGCCGTACGAGCACCCCGGCGCGGGCCCCGCCGAGGAGCGCGCCCAGCGCGCGCGGCACCACCGTCCCCGTCGCGTCCGCCAGGGCGCCCGAGCAGGGGTAGACGACCGCGTACCGTTCGGAGCCCTCCCAGGAGACCCATCCCCGGGCCGGGGTCACGGGCACGAAGAGCAGCCGGCCGCCGTCGACCGAACGCGGCGGGTAGGCGCGGGGGTTGACCTGCAACCGGCCGTCACCCAGCCAGCGCGTCCTCCCGGGGCACAGCTCGTCGAGCGCCGCCGCCCAGCCGTCCCGCGCCAGCCGCGCGGTCCGCGCCACCACATCGGCCTCGAGGATCCGGCGGCGACGCGGCCAGTCGGGCAGCACCGTCTCCCGCCACACCCACTCCAGGACGTCCGCCATCCGGCGCGGCAGATCCTCCGCCGAGCGCAGCGGCTCCGGCACGGGTCCGCCCACCGCGACCTCCAGCTGCTCCACCGCCCCGCCGGGCCCGGCGTCCCTGACCGCCGCGACCTCCTCCTCGAAGGACCGCTCGCGGTCGCCCGTCGGGGTCGGCGTCAGGAAGTCGGCGTTCCAGGTGGGGCCGATGGCCGCCCGTACGAGGAGCCCGTCCAGCGGCCGCGCGGCGAGGCGCGCCCGGTACGCGGGCAGATGGGCGGCCAGCCAGTCCCGCTCGCCCGGGTGGGCGGCGGCGGCCGCGTGCAGGGTCTTCAGGGCCGCGGTCGCCTCGGCGAGCGGCGAGACGACGAACCTGCACGCCGCCAGCGTGTCCGTACCGATCCGCCACCAGCCCATGTTTCGCCTCCGCGCGAAACATTACCGGTGGCGTCGGCGGTCCCGTGAGACTCCGCGCCATGCCCCGCTACCGCGATCTCTTCCGCACGCCGGAGTTCACCCCGCTCTTCCTCGGCGGCGCCGCCCACACCGCCGCCCAGACCGTGACCGGCCTCGGCCTCGCCACCCTCGTCCTCCGGGCGACCGGATCGCCGTTGCTCTCGGCCCTCGCCATGTTCGGCCCCGCACTCGCCCAGCTCCTCGGCGCCACGACCCTGCTCTCCGCGGCGGACCGGCTGCCGCCGCGTACCGCCCTGACCGTCATCGCCCTGGTCTTCGCGGGCGGCACCGCGCTCCAGGCGCTGCCCGGACTGCCGGTGGGCGCCGTCTTCGCGCTCCTCCTCGTCCTGGGGGTGGTCGCCTCGCTCGGCGGAGGCGTCCGGTACGGGCTCCTGGCCGAGATCCTGCCGCGCGAGGACCACCTGCTCGGCCGGTCGGTCCTGAACATGGCCGCCGGGTTCTCCCAGATCCTGGGGTTCGCCACCGGTGGCCTGCTCATCGCCCTGCTCTCCCCGCGCGGCGCCGTCCTCACCGGCGCGGGCTGCTATCTGCTGGCCGCCCTCTGCACCCGGTTCGGTCTCGGCGACCGGCCGCCACGGGCCACGGGCCGCGTCTCGCCGGGCGAGACCTGGCGGACCAACGCCCGGCTCTGGTCCTCGCGTCCGCGCCGCCGGGTGTATCTGGCGCTGTGGGTGCCGGGCGGCCTGGTCGTCGGCTGCGAGTCCCTCTTCGTCCCGTACGACCCCGGGCACGCGGGGCTCCTGTTCGCCTGCGCCGCGTTCGGCATGCTGGCCGGGGACACCGTCGTCGGCCGGTTCCTGCCGGCCGGGCGGCGCCGCTCGCTCGCGGCGCCGCTCCAGGCGCTGCTGGCGGCCCCGTACCTGCTCTTCGCGCTCGGTCCGGGGCTGCCGCTCGCCGTCACGGCCGTGACCGTGTCGGCCGTCGGTTACAGCGCGAGCCTGCTCCACCAGGAGCGGCTGACGGCCCTGGTCCCGCCGGAGCTGGCCGGCCACGCCCTCGGGCTGCACTCCTCCGGCATGCTCGCCCTCCAGGGGCTCGGCGCGGCACTCGCCGGAGCCGTCGCCCAGCTCACCTCACCGGCCACGGCGATCACCGTCCTCGCGGCGGCCTCGCTCGCCGTCACCCTCGCGCTGGTGCTCACCGGGGAGCCGTCGAGCGGACCACGACGGTCTCTTCGCACGGCCCGTCGGCGAACAGCTTGAGGGCCTCCAGCTCGGCCGCGTCGACGCTGAGGTCCCACCGCAGCTTGGTGCCGACCCACTCGCCGACGTAGCGGCAGTAGGCGGCCTGCTCCGCGGGCACCCACTCGGCGGGGTCCCGGCCGGCCTTGTCCTTCTGGCTGCGGGCGGTGACCGCGACGAGCGTGCCCGGCGCCCCCTGGTCGTTCGCGAACCGCTCGCGGCGGGCCGCCGGCCAGGCGGAGGCCCCGGACGCCCAGGCCTCCGCGAGCGGCACGAGGTGGTCGACGCGGAGCGCGGCCGGGTCGCGCACGCTCTGGCCGTCGTAGTACGAGACCCAGCGGCCGCCCGTGAGCGCGCAGCCGGCGCCGACGGCGGGGGCGTCGGCGGCCTCGTCGAGGAGCACCTCGGCCCGGGTGTCGCAGCCGTCGGCCGCGTCCTCGCCCTTGTTCCAGTGCGGGAAGTGGGACTCCTTGAAGCCGCCCGGGGCCTCGGCGGCCTCGGTGAGCCGGCCCAGGGCGTCCGGGAGGAAGAGCACCTCGGAGGAGGAGGCGGGGGAGGGGGCGGCGAGCGGGGAGAGGACCAGCGCGAGCGGGGCGAGCCCGCGCGCCAGATTCCTGACCGCGTACGAGTTCCTGATCATGGGGAGTGCATAGCGCGCGCCGGGGGCCCGAGGGGGCCGTTTCGCGGTGCGTTCCTCCGCCCGGGCGCGGCACGTCACCGCAGAAACGATGCGCTCTACGCCTCCCGGGACGTGAAAGAGCGCGGAACCAGGGACCGTAAACCTGGTTCCGCGCTCTCGTTCGTGACCGCCCGACGGCACGAGGCTGGCGCGACAGGACGTTCGCGCCGCCGGGCGGAGTCATGGGGCCCCTCGCGGGGCGGGGGAGGGCGTTGGGACCGCGGCGGTGCCGACGGACGTCCGGGCGGTTCCCCTTCCTTCAGGTCAAGAAGGGGGCCCGGGGTCCTGACCACCGCACTGGCTCGGCGCCGCCGCGGTCCTCACGCTGTCCGGTCCGCCGGCCACCCCTCATCCGGGCCGGCGGTCCGGACCGCGTACGGCACTGACCTCCCGTCAGGTGCCGTACGCAGTCGTGTGTCGCCTGGACGTCAGTCCTCGCGCAGGGCGTTGACCGCCTCGGCCACGCGGCGCCCGTACTCGGGGTCGGCCGCGGCGAAGTGCGCGATGTTCTTCTCGATGACGTCCTCGCGGGAGACCTGGGACAGGCCGCCGGCGATGTTGGCGATCAGACGCTTCTTCTCGTCCTCGGACATCAGGCGGTAGAGCTCACCGGCCTGGAAGAAGTCGTCGTCCTTGGTGTGCAGCGGGGCCTCGTGGGTACCCGTCCAGCCCTGGACGGCGAGCGGCGCCGAGAGCGGGGTGTCGGTCTGCGCCGGGCCCTGGTACGAGTTGGGCTCGTAGTTCTTGTCGTGGCGCGAGCCGTAGCGGGTGGCCATGAGGCCGTCCCGGCCGTAGTTGTCCACGACGGCCGCCTTCGGGGCGTTGACCGGCAGCTGGGTGTGGTTGACGCCGAGGCGGTAGCGGTGGGCGTCCGCGTAGGCGAAGAGGCGGCCCTGGAGCATCTTGTCCGGCGAGGGGCCGATGCCCGGGACGAAGTTGTTCGGGGAGAACGCGGCCTGCTCGACCTCGGCGAAGATGTTGTCCGGGTTGCGGTCGAGGACCAGGCGGCCCACGCGCTGCAGCGGGTAGTCCGCGTGCGGCCAGACCTTGGTGAGGTCGAAGGGGTTGAAGCGGTAGTCCGCGGCCTCGGCGGCCGGCATCACCTGGACGTAGAGGGTCCAGGACGGGTTCACGCCGCGCTCGATGGCCTGGAGCAGGTCCGTCTGGTGCGAGTTGGCGTCCTTGCCGACGAGCTCGGCGGCCTGCTCGGCGGAGAGGGAGCGGATGCCCTGGTTCGTCTTGAAGTGGTACTTGACGAAGAAGGCCTCGCCCGCCTCGTTGGTCCACTGGTAGGTGTGCGAGCCGTAGCCGTTCATGTGACGGTACGAGGCCGGGATGCCGCGGTCGCCCATGAGCCAGGTGATCTGGTGGGTGGCCTCGGGGGCGTGCGCCCAGAAGTCCCAGACGTTGTCCGGCTCCTGCTTGCCCGTGAAGGGGTCGCGCTTCTGGGAGTGGATGAAGTCGGGGAACTTGATCGGGTCCTTGATGAAGAACACCGGGGTGTTGTTGCCGACGAGGTCGTAGTTGCCCTCCTCGGTGTAGAACTTCACCGCGAAGCCGCGCGGGTCGCGGACCGCGTCCGCGCCGCCGAGCGAGTCGGCCACGGTGGAGAAGCGCAGGAAGAGCTCGGTCTTCTTGCCGACCTCGGAGAGGAAGGCCGCCTTCGTCCAGGCGGTGACGTCGTCGGTCACCTCGAAGTGGCCGTACGCGCCGGAACCACGGGCGTGCACCACGCGCTCCGGGATGCGCTCACGGTTGAAGCGCGCCAGCTTCTCCAGCAGGTGCTGGTCCTGCAGCAGGAGGGGGCCACCGACGCCGGCGGTGGCGGAGTTCTGGTTGTCGGCGACGGGGGCGCCGGACTCGGTCGTAAGCACGCGCTTCGACATCGTGACCTTCCGTACGGGAGCTGCACTGCTGGGTGAAGTGCTCTGGAGCGTAAGTACGCCCGGCGAACAACGTCAACAGTTTGTTGAAAATGAAGTCTGGTGTTCCGGACGGCGGCGGCGCCTGGGCGCGACAGGACAGGTGTCAGCGCCGCCGCCGCCCGGAAATCGGGGCCCCGCGAGGCGGGGGGCGGGGTCAGACCTGCTGGCCGGAGAGACGCTCGACGGCGCGCAGCAGGGCCGAGTGGTCCAGGCCGCCGTCGCCCTGCGCACGCAGGGAGGCGACGAGCTGGGCGACGACGGCACCGACCGGGAGGGCCGCGCCGACGTTGCGGGCGGCGTCGGTGACGATGCCCATGTCCTTGTGGTGCAGGTCGATCCGGAAGCCGGGCTTGAAGTCCCGGTTCAGGAAGTTGTCCTTCTTGCGGGTCAGCACGGTCGAGCCGGCCAGACCGCCGTTGAGGACGTCGAGGGCGGCGGCCAGGTCCACACCGGACTTCTCCAGGAAGACCACGGCCTCGGCGCACGCCTGGATGTTGACGGCCACGATGAGCTGGTTGGCCGCCTTCACCGTCTGGCCGGAGCCGTGCGGGCCGCACAGGACGATCGTCTTGCCGAGCGCCTGGAGGATCGGGAGGGCCTCGTCGAAGTCGGCCTGCTCGCCGCCGACCATGATGGACAGGACGGCCTCGATGGCGCCGGCCTCGCCGCCGGAGACGGGGGCGTCGATGACGCGGATCCCCTTCTCCTTGGCGTTCTTCGCCAGGTCGACCGAGGTCTGCGGGGTGATCGACGACATGTCGATGACCAGCGCGCCCTGCTTGGCGTTCTCCAGGATGCCCTCGGGGCCGTAGGCGATCGCCTCGACCTGCGGGGAGGCCGGCACCATCGTGATGACCACGTCGGCGTCCTTGACGGCCTCGGCGATCGAGCCGGCGGCCGTGCCGCCCGCCGCGGCGAGACGGTCCAGCTTGTCCTGCTCCAGGGTGTAGCCGGTGACCGAGTAGCCGGCCTTGATCAGGTTCTCGGACATGGGCGAGCCCATGATGCCGAGACCGATCCAGGCGATCTTGGGAAGGTTGCTGCTCATGGTGAGGGTGCCTCTCAAAACAAGGTCGTACGGGGAGGGGGCCTGCGTCAGCGAGCCGCGCGGGCCTCGGCGGGCAGCCAGTCGAAGGAGGCGGCGGCGTCGGCGGCCTTGTACTCCAGGCCCACGAAGCCGTCGTAGCCGGCCTTCCGCAGCTCGTCGAGGAGCTGCTCCAGCGGGAGTTCGCCGGTGCCCGGGGCGCCGCGGCCCGGCATGTCGGCGATCTGGACGTGACCGGTCTTGTCGGCGTACCGCGCGATGACCTCGGAGACGTCCTCGCCGTTCATGGCCAGGTGGTAGATGTCGAGCAGGAACTTGGCGTTGCCGAGTCCGGTCGCCGCGTTCACCTTGTCGACGATCTCGATCGCGGAGGGGGCGCTCACCAGCGGGTAGAGCGGCGACTCCGGCTTGTTGAGGGTCTCGATCAGGAGGATGGCGCCCACCCGGTCGGCGGCGCGGGCGGCCGTGACCAGGTTCTCCAGGGCCAGGGTGTCCTGGGTGGCGGGGTCCACGCCCTCGACGCGGTTGCCGTAGAGCGCGTTGAGCGCCTTGCAGCCGACCGAGGCGGCGAAGTCCGCGGCCACGTCGATGTTGGCGCGGAAGCGTTCCGACTCCTCGCCCGGCACCGAGACCGCGCCGCGGTCCGGTCCGGGGAGCTGTCCGGCGTAGAAGTTCAGCCCCACCAGCTGGGTGCCGGCGTCCTCAAGAGCCTTCTTGAGGGCGTCGAGCTCGCTCTGCTCGGGGGTGGCGGTGTCGATCCAGGGCCACCACAGCTCGACCGCCGTGAAGCCGGCCGCGGCGGCGGCCGCCGGGCGCTCCAGGAGCGGGAGTTCCGTGAAGAGGATCGACAGGTTCACATCGAAGCGCTGGTCCGTGAATCCCATGAGGGGTGCGCTCCTTCCGTATTGCGGAAGTAAGTTTCTGTCTGACGGAATGCTGCAAGGCGAGCGGCGTACTTGTCAAGAGGTCCCCGCAGGTCCGGGGCTGCCGCGGGCCGCGCCGGGCCCGTAGCGTGGGGGCATGGTGCGTTTGAGAGTGGAGTTCACGACCGAGCCGTTCGACCTCGACGAGGCGCCGGCGCACGCGGTCGTGGCCCGTGAGGTCATCCAGTCGGCCGACCTGGACGCCGTGGACGTCGGACCCTTCGGCAACACGGCGGAGGGCCGGGACGACGCGGTGCTCACCGCGGTGGACAGACTGCTGCGCGAGTCCCTCGCGGCCGGGGCGACCCGGGTCTCGCTCCAGGTGAATGTGATCGGGGAGGGCGAGAAGTGACCGAACACCCCTTGGTCGTCGCGGTGAAGCCGCTGGCCGACGCCATGGGGGCCGAGCTGCTCGGCCCCGAGCGGGCGGAGGCGGACGACGTCGTCCTCTCCTGGGAGGGTGAGGAGGTGGTCGCCGTACGGCTGCCGCAGCTGTCGGAGTCCCTCGACCACATCCTGGCGGCGATGGAACGGCGGCACGGGATGCCGCTGGCCGAGTTGGACCGCAAGGCCAAGCAGGAGGTGGTCCGCGTCCTGGAGGCACGGGGTGCCTTCTCGGTGCGGCACGGAGTGGAGACGGTGGCCGGCGCCCTCGGGGTCAGCCGGTTCACCGTCTACAACTACCTGAACCGGGAGACCGCCCTGAGCAGGGAAAAGGCCGCCAAGGACGGTTAGTTGATCACGTACGTCCACAAGCCGTCGTCCGGATGTCGGGACGACGGCTTTTGTGTGACCGAGTTTTCAACAAAGTGTTGACGTGCTGTTGCGGAGGGCGTTAGCTATCCGCAGCCCGTCCGACGCACAGCGAAAAACAGCCACGGAGGCTTCCCGTGACTTCAGGTACGACACCGGGCCTCGCCCGGTTCAACACCTCGGCGGACGGCGACGCCGTCGCCGCGCTCCACGAGGTGTGTTCCAGCTCGGCGTGGGGGAGCAAGATCCTCGCCCAGCGCCCCTTCCCCACCGCCGAAGCCCTCTTCCTCGCCAGTGACGCCGCCATGGCCGAGCTGACCGCCGAGGATCTGGCCGAGGCGATGGCGGGGCACCCGCCGATCGGTCGTCCGAAGGCCGGGGACCCGACCTCCTCCCGCGAACAGAGCGGGATGGCCGGCGCCTCCGCGGAACTCAAGGCCGAGATGCTCGAACTCAACCTGGCCTACCAGGAGAAGTTCGGGCACGTCTTCCTCATCTGCGCCACCGGCAGGACCGGCGAGCAGATGCGCGACGCCATCCGGGAACGGATCGGGAACACGCCCGAGGAGGAGCGCGAGATCGTCCGCACCGAACTGGGCAAGATCAACCGCATCCGCCTGACCCGCCTCGTGGAGGAAGACACCGCATGAGCACCGACACCACGGCCTCCGTGTCCACGCACATCCTGGACACCAGCATCGGCCGCCCCGCCGAGGGCGTGGCCATCACGCTCGCGGCCCGCGCCGGCTCCGACGCGGCGTGGACCGTGCTCGGCGGCTCCGCCACCGACGCGGACGGACGGTGCAAGGACCTTCCGGCCCTGCCGGAGGGCACCACCCACGTACGCCTCGACTTCGAGACCGAGGCGTACTTCCTGAGCAAGCAGAACAAGCAAGCCGAGGCGCAGCAGGACGCCCCCGCGAATCGGGACAGTGGTGCTGCGGTCGCGTTCTTCCCGGAGGTGGCGATCACGTTCGCCGTCGTGCCGGGGGAGCACTACCACGTACCACTGCTGCTCAACCCGTTCGGCTACTCCGTTTACCGAGGGAGCTAGCAGACATGCCCACGATTCTCGGCCAGAACCAGTACGGCAAAGCAGAGAACCGCGTCGTCAAGATCACGCGGGACGGCGCCACCCACCACATCAAGGACCTGAACGTCTCCGTCGCCCTCTCCGGCGACCTCGACGACGTCCACCTCACCGGCTCCAACGCCAACTGCCTCCCCACCGACACGACGAAGAACACCGTCTTCGCGTTCGCCAAGGAGTACGGCATCGAGTCCGCCGAGCAGTTCGGCATCCACCTCGCCCGCCACTTCGTGACGAGCCAGGAGCCGATCAAGCGCGCCCGGATCCGCATCGAGGAGTACGCCTGGGAGCGCATCGCCACCTCCGAGGCCAACTCCAAGTTCATCGGCGCGGACGAGGTGAACCACTCCTTCGTCCGCAAGGGCCAGGAGACCCGGGTCACCCAGATCACCTACGACGGCCAGACGTGGGAGGTCATCTCCGGCCTCAAGGACCTGGTCGTCATGAACTCCACCAACTCGGAGTTCTGGGGCTACATCAAGGACAAGTACACCACCCTCCAGGAGGCGTACGACCGCATCCTGGCGACGCAGGTCTCCGGCCGCTGGCGGTTCAACTGGACCGACGACGACCAGCGCATGCCCAACTGGGAGCGGTCCTACGAGCAGACCAGGCGCCACATGCTCGAGGCCTTCGCGGAGACGTACTCGTACTCGCTCCAGCAGACGCTGTACCAGATGGCCACGCGCATCATCAACCACCGCTCGGAGATCGACGAGGTCCGCTTCTCGCTCCCGAACAAGCACCACTTCCTGGTCGACCTCGAGCCCTTCGGTCTGAAGAACGACAACGAGGTCTACTACGCCGCCGACCGCATGTACGGCCTCATCGAGGCCACCGTCCTCCGGGACGGCGCCACGGCGCAGATCCCGGTCGACATGACCAACCTCTAAGCGGCACTGAGTCACCGGCCCCGTCCGCCCGCAGTCGGGCGGGGCCGGTGCACCAGACCGGAGGGAACCTCCCATGGCTCAGCCTGCAAAGGGGCCGGCAACCGCCGAAGGCCCGTGTTCCACCCCGCCGTCCACCCCGGCCCCCTGCCACCCCGTGGACGAGAAACTCCCCGCCTCGCGGCTCGTCCCCGCGGCACTCCAGCACATCGCCGCCATGTACGCGGGCGTCGTCACCCCTCCGCTCATCATCGGCCAGGCCGTCGGCCTGGACGCGGCCGGGATGACCCGGCTCATCGCCGCCGGCCTGCTCATCGCCGGCTGCGCGACCATCCTGCAGACCCTCGGTCTCGGACGGTTCGCCGGCAACCGGCTCCCGTTCGTCAACGCCGCCTCCTCCGCCGGTATCGCGCCGATGCTCGCCATCGCCGAGACCAGCGCCCCCGGGCACCAACTCCCCGCGATCTACGGCGCGGTGATGGTCGCCGGAGTCTTCTGCCTCGCCGTCGGACCCTTCTTCGGCAGACTCCTGCGCTTCTTCCCGCCGCTCGTCACCGGCGTGGTCATCACCCTCATCGGGGTCACCCTGATGCCCGTGCCCGTCAGCTGGGCCCAGGGCGGCGACCGCACCGCGGGCGACTTCGGCGCCATGAAGTACCTGGCACTCGCCGGCTTCACGCTCGTCGTCGTCCTGCTCTTCCAGCGCTTCGGCAAGGGTTTCGTCAAGCAGATCGCCCTCCTGCTCGGCCTCTTCATCGGCACCCTGGCCGCCGTCCCCTTCGGCATGGCGGACTTCACCGCCCTGCGCGAGGCCCCGATCGCCGCGTTGCCCGCCCCCTTCGCCTTCGGCGCCCCCGAGTTCCAGCCCGCCGCCATCCTCTCCCTCTGCATCGTCATGCTGGTCCTGATGACGGAGTCCAGCGCCGGCATGCTCGCCCTCGGGGAGATCTGCGACCGGCCCAGCGACGGCCGGACCATCACCCGCGGCCTGCGCACCGACGGCGTCGCCACGCTCCTCGGCCCCGTCTTCGGCGGCTTCCCGACCTCCGCCTTCGCGCAGAACGTCGGCGTCGTCTCGCTCACCCGGGTCCGCTCCCGGTACGTGGTCGCCGTCGCCGGCGGCGCCCTGCTCTTCCTCGGCGCCTTCCCCGTGCTCGGCGCGGTCGTCTCCATGGTCCCGATGCCCGTCCTCGGCGGCGCCGGCATCGTCCTGTTCGGCTCGATCGCGGTCAGCGGCATCCGGACCCTCTCCGAGGCCGGACTCGACGACAGCTCCAACATCATCCTGGTGGCCGTCGCGCTCGGAGCGGGCATCATCCCGCTCGCCGCGCCCACCTTCTACGCCGGCTTCCCGGCCTGGGCGCAGACCGTGCTCGGTTCGGGCATCAGCGCGGGCGCGCTCGTCGCCGTCCTGCTGAACCTGTTCTTCCATCATCTCGGCACCCGGAGCCGTCAGGCGGCCCCGGCACTCAAATCCTCCTAGGGTCCTGCCGTGCCCACCCCACCCCAGAGGAATGAAGGAAGCACCGCCATGGCAGCACCTTCGGCAGCCCCCCAGCGGATCGTCATCGAGAACGCGGCGATCGCGACCGTCGACGCGCACGACACCGAGTACGCCTCCGGCCACCTCGTCGTCGCCGGCAACAAGATCGAGTCCATCGGCGCCGGACGGGCCCCCGAGGGCCTGGAGAACGTGGTCCGGCGGATCGACGCCACCGGTCACCTGGTGACGCCCGGCCTGATCAACACCCACCACCACTTCTACCAGTGGATCACCCGGGGCCTGGCGACCGACCACAACCTCTTCAACTGGCTGGTCGCGCTCTACCCGACGTGGGCGCGGATCGACGAGCCGATGGTGCGCGCCGCGGCCCGGGGCTCGCTCGCGATGATGGCCCGCGGCGGCGTGACCACCGCCATGGACCACCACTACGTGTACCCGGTGGGGTCCGGGGACCTGTCCGGCGCCATCATCGGCGCCGCCTCCGAGATGGGTGTCCGCTTCACCCTCGCCCGCGGCTCCATGGACCGCAGCGAGAAGGACGGCGGCCTGCCGCCGGACTTCGCCGTCGAGACCACCGAGGGCGCGCTCACCGCCACCGAGGAGACGGTGAAGAAGTACCACGACGCCTCCTTCGACTCGATGACCCAGGTCGCCGTCGCCCCCTGCTCGCCCTTCTCCATCTCCACCGAACTGCTCCGTGAGGGCGCGGCCCTCGGCCGGCGCCTCGGGGTGCGGATGCACACCCACGGTTCGGAGACCGTGGAGGAGGAGAAGTTCTGCCACGAGCTGTTCGGCATGGGCCCCACGGACTACTTCGAGTCCACCGGCTTCCTCGGCGAGGACGTGTGGATGGCGCACTGCGTCCACATGAACGACTCCGACATCGCCGCCTTCGCCCGGACGAAGACCGGTGTGGCGCACTGCCCCTCCTCCAACGCGCGACTCGCCGCCGGCATCGCCCGCGTCCCCGACATGCTGAAGGCGGGCGTTCCCGTCGGCCTCGGCGTCGACGGCACCGCCTCCAACGAGTCCGGTGAGCTGCACACCGAGCTGCGCAACGCGCTCCTCATCAACCGCCTCGGCGCGCACCGTGAGGCGGCGCTCAACGCCCGCCAGGCGCTGCGCCTCGGCACCTACGGCGGTGCGCAGGTCCTCGGCCGCGCCGACAGCATCGGTTCGCTGGAGGCCGGCAAGCTCGCCGACTTCGTCCTCTGGAAGATCGACGGCCTCGGCCACTCCACGATCGCCGACCCGGTCACCGCCATCGTCTTCGGCGCGGCGGCCCCGGTCACCGCGTCCTTCGTCAACGGCAAGCAGATCGTCGAGAACGACCGCCTGCTCACGGTCGACGAGGACACCATCGCGCGCGAGGCGCGTACGGAGTCCCAGCGCCTGGCCCGCATCGCGGCCCAGGGCTGAGCTCCCCCAGGAGTCCGACCGGGGGGGACGGCCCCCGGTCGGTCGCCGCGGACCCGAGCGGGGTCCGCGGCAGCCGGTCCGGGGGGTGGCGCACGCAATGTCGTACGACACCCCCCGGGACGGTGAACCCCGTGTCCGCACCCCCACCGGACACCCCGTCAGCGCGCCGGACCCCTCCACCGGCGCGAACCGCACCACCCCGCAACGAGCCGCACCTCCTGCACCACGCACCGCATCGCACCACCTCCCTGACACCCGCGTCACCGCCGACGTGTACCCGACCGGAGGACCCGCCGTGGCCGCCAAGCCCCAGGTTCGCAATGCACCAGACGCAGGCTCCGACAGAGAAGACCGGGCCAAGCACCCGGTCGACGAGACCCTGCCCCCCGTCAAGATGCTCACCAGCGGTCTCCAGCACGTGGCCGCGATGTACGCGGGCGTGGTGGCCCCGCCCCTGATCGTCGGAGCGGCCGTCGGCCTCTCCGGCACCGAACTGACGTTCCTCACCGGGGCCAGCCTCTTCACCGCCGGCCTCGCCACCTTCCTCCAGACGCTCGGCGTCTGGAAGATCGGCGCCCGCCTGCCGTTCGTCAACGGCGTCACCTTCGCCGGTGTCGCCCCCATGCTCGCGATCATCGACACCACCGAGGACAAGGCCGACGCCCTTCCGGTGATCTTCGGCGCGATCATCGTCGCCGGACTCATCGGCTTCGTCGCCGCGCCCTGGTTCTCCCGCCTCGTGCGCTTCTTCCCGCCGGTCGTGACCGGCAGCGTCATCACCCTCATCGGCGTCTCCCTCCTCCCGGTCGCCTTCGGCTGGGCCCAGGGGCCCGATCCCAAGGCGTCCGACTACGGCTCGATGACCTTCCTGTCGCTCGCCGGCATCACGCTCGTGGTGGTGCTGCTGCTGCGCCGGTTCACGCGCGGCTTCCTCAAGCAGATCGCCGTGCTCGTCGGCCTGGTCATCGGTACGCTGATCGCCATACCGTTCGGCGTCACCGACTTCTCGCCGGTCGCCGAGGCCGACATCGTCGGTTTCCCGTCCCCCTTCCACTTCGGCGCCCCGCAGTTCGCCGTCGCCGCGATCATCTCCATGTGCGTGGTCATGCTGGTCTCCATGACGGAGTCGACCGCCGACATGCTGGCGCTGGGCGAGATCGTGGACCGGCCCGCCGACGAGAAGACCATCGCGGCCGGACTGCGGGCCGACACCCTCGGCTCCGCCATCAGCCCGTTCTTCAACGGCTTCATGTGCAGCGCCTTCGCGCAGAACATCGGCCTGGTCGCCATGACCCGGATCCGCAGCCGCTTCGTCGTCGCCTGCGGCGGCGGCTTCCTGGTCCTGATGGGCCTCTCGCCCGTCGCCGCCTCGCTGATCTCGGTCGTGCCGCGGCCGGTGCTCGGCGGCGCGGGCGTCGTCCTCTTCGGTTCGGTCGCCGCCAGCGGCATCCAGACCCTGGTCAAGGCCGGCCTGGAGAAGGACAACAACGTCCTGATCGTGGCCGTGTCGCTGGCCGTCGGCATCATCCCGATCACGAAGCCGGAGTTCTACCACTCCTTCCCGGAGACGGCGAAGATCATCCTGGACTCGGGCATCTCCACCGGCTGCGTCGCCGCCGTCCTGCTCAACGTGGTCTTCAACCACCTGGGCCGGCGCAAGGACGACGACCAGGTCACCGCTCCCATGGAGCCGGGCGAGGAGATCTCCGGGACCCGCGAGGCGAAGGCGGCGCACGTCCACTGAGCCACGCCACCCCGCCCCCGGCCGCCCCGGTCCCCGCGCACCCCGCGGAGGCCGGGGCCGTGGTGCTGATCAACCCCAATACCTCCACCGCCACGACCGCGATGATGACCTCCCTCGCCCGGCGGGCCCTGGGGCCCGCCCGCCCCGTCCGCGGTGTCACCGTCCGGCGCGGACCCGCCATGCTGACCGACCCCGCGGCCCTGCGCGCCGCCGCGCCGGAGGTCCTCGCGGCCGGCCTCCGGGCCACGGCCGGCGGCGACTGCGCCGGGCTCCTCGTCGCCGCCTTCGGTGACCCGGGCCTCGACCTGCTGCGGGCGGCGGCCCGCGTGCCCGTCGTGGGCATCGGTGAGGCGGCCCTGCTGGAGGCCGCCGCCCACGGCACCCCGTTCGGCATCGCCACCACCACCCCGCTCCTCGCCGACGCGATCACGGAGCGCGTCACCGCCCTCGGCCTCGCCGGCCGGTACACCGGGCTGCGCCTCACCACGGGCAGCCCGGAGCGGCTCTCCGCCGACCCCGCCCTGCTGCTCGACCGCCTGGAACGCGCGGTGCGCGCCTGCGCCGAACGGGACGGCGCCCGCGCCGTCGTCATCGGCGGGGGCCCGCTCGGCGAGGCGGCCGAGCGCCTGCGCCCCCACACCCCCGTCCGCCTGGTGGCCCCGATCCCCGCCGCCTGCCGTGCGATCTCGGGGATGCCGCCCCGCCCCTGAACCCCTCCCGACGCCACGGGTGCCCACTCACCCTTCCAGCGCGATGCGGCGGCGGCACTCCCGCGCCAGCGCCGGGTACGCCGCGGCGATGGCCTCGTACAGGCGCCGGTGCAGCAGCCGCCGGGCCTCCCCGCGCGCCCCGTCCCCGTACAGGCCGTCGAGCAGCGACTCGTACCGGGACAGGGCGTGCCGCAGATAGCTCACCTGCCAGCGGACCAGTGCCCCGGGGCCCGGGGCGGCGCCGGCCGGGGCGCGGACGGCCAGCAGGCGGCGGTGGCGCACCGCCCGCCGCTCCAGCTCCGGGCCCGGCAGCCGGGGAACCTCGATCGGTGCCGCGCCGATGGCGGCGAGCACGGCGGCCCGGCGCCGGTCGGCGAGCGCCACCGAGGCCGCCGACCCCGCCCCGGCGACGGCCGCCGCGCCCGCGAACTCCGGTGTCCGCTCCACCGCCTCCACCCGGGCCAGCAGGTACAGCCGCACCGGGGTGAGCGAGAAACGGCGCGGATCGCGCCCCTGCACATCGGGCGCGCCCAGCAGCTCCCGCACCATCGCGTCGGTCCAGCCCCGCCGCCGTACTCCGGCATGGCTGAGGTAGGTCGTACGATCCGTCACCGCTCCCCCTCGATTGATTACTCAGAGTGACGATTTCAGTGAAGCGCACGCCACTGACAACGGCCCTCTTGCCCCGCGACGCCCCCGCGTGGGATATAGGTCCAGACCTTTCCTCGGGGTCCAGACCTTTTCGACGGACGGAGGCCGGCCCGTGCGACGCCCGCTCGCCCCCACCCTGCTGACGGCTCTCGTACCGCCCCTCGCCCTCGTGCTCGCCGCCTGCTCCGGCCCCGCCCCGCCGCCGGACACCCGCGCCCCCACCGCCCCCACCGGCCTCACCGCGACCTCGGGCAGCGCCACCACCGTCCACGTCATGTGGAGCGCCGCCACCGACGACCGCGCCGTCACCGGGTACGTGGTCCACCGCGACGGACGCCCGGTCAGGGAACTCCCGGGCACCGCCCTCATGACCGACGTCGTCGGCCTCACCCCCGCCACCCGCCACACCTTCACCGTCCACGCCCGCGACGCCGCCGGAAACGTCTCCCCGCCCAGCGCCACCGTCTCCGTCACCACCCTCCGCGCCGCCGCCGAGGACCGCACACCCCCCACCGCCCCCGCCTCCCTGCGCGCCACCGCCGACGGCTCCGGCGCCGCCGTCCTCACCTGGTCACCGGCCCGCGACGACACCCGCGTCACCGCCTACGACGTCCACCAGGCCGACGTCCGGATCCACACCGCCCCCGGCACCGCCACCACCGCACGGGTCACCGGTCTGCGCCCCGGCACCGCCTACTCCTTCACCGTCCGCGCCCGCGACGCCGCCGAGAACACCTCCCCCGACAGCCCGCACGCCGACCTCACCACCGCCCCCGCCCCCGGCGCACCCCCGAACACCGCCCCCACCGGCCTCACCGCCACCTCCGCCCGCGGCGCGATCACCCTCACCTGGACCCCGCCCCGCACCGGCCGCCCCGTCACCCACCACGAGCTCCACCTCGACGGCCGCTTCGCCACCACCATCGTCTGGGGCACCGACCCACCCGCCGGCCGCGCCACCTACACCTTCACCGTCCCCGGCCCCCCGGGCACCCGCCACACCCTGACCTTGCGCGCCCGGCTCCCCGACGGCACCTGGGGCGACTTCTCCGCACCCCGGACCGTGGTGGTGCGATGACCCTGCGCAGGCGCGCGGGCGCACCCCGGATCTACCCTGGGAGCGTGGCCGAGACCGTTCTCACCAACACCGGACTCGACAGGTTCCTCGCCCTCCTCGACGGGAAGCCCGAGCACCGCGAGCCCGCCTTCGCCCGTGCCGCCGAGGCGGTCCTGGGCCTGCTGGCCCTGCGCGGCGCCGACCGCACGAGCGGACTGCCCGAACCGACACCCGCCCTCGTGCGGCAGCTGCTTGTGGAGGACCTGCCCACCTTCGTGTACGCGGCCCCCGGCGAGCTCGCCGCCTACCGGGCCGTCCTCGGCGAACTGGCCGGACGGTTCGACGAGGAGCTGCGCGAACGGATCGCCGCCGCCGTCGACGAGTGCGCCCCCGACTTTGAACGCGCCATGCGCGACCCCGGCAACCTCACCTGGCACCGCTGGTACGCCTCCCTCCTGCGGTCCTGCGGCGCCGACCTCACCGACCCGGAGGACGTGCGGGGCCGGCTCGGATCGCTCGACGGCGCGCCCCTGCCCGACGGGGTGCGCCGCGCCGACCTCATGGCCCGCACCGCCCTCGCCGACGTCCTCCTCCCGGAAGCCCTCACCCGGGCGTACGTCCGGGACGCCGAGGCGCCCCCGCCCGCCGGCCCGCTCCTCGACGACCACACCGTCGCGGCCGGAATCGGCACCGTGGCCGCAGCTCTCCTCGACCGGTGGACGGCGGCCGGGCTCGCCGAACAGCTCGCCGGACCCTACGCCCGGTTCGCGCCCGGCCCCGAGGCCTTCCCCCATCTGGCCCTGGCCGACGCCCTCCTCGGCGAGCACCTCGACTACTACGGCGATCCCTCGGTCCCCGTCCCCCCGCCGCCCGCGATCGAACCCGGCCCCGTCGAGGAGGACGCCGACGCCCTCACCGCCGCCGTGGAGGACCTCGCCCGCAGCGGCCCCGGAGTCCTCGGGAGCGAGGCCCCGCACCTTCTGTACGTGAGCTACCAGCGCGGCGGCACCCCGGAGTCCGTCGCCCGCAGGGCCGCCGAGTACGAGGACTGGTCCGTCGACCCGGCGCTGGAGGACCTGCCCGTCACCGTGCCGGACGAGGCCCCCGCCGCGTACCGCACCCCGCCCCTGCCCGAACTCGTACGGCTCCTCGGGCTCCCCGCGCTGAGCGAGGCCGACCGGGCCCGGCTCGACGGCCCGGCCTGTGACCTGGCCGCCGTCACCGACCGGCTCGCCGCCACCGGACTGGTCTTCCGCACCGGTGACGCCTTCGGGCTCACCCCGCGCGGCGCGGGAGCCGTCCGCTACCTCCTGGCGGTCCGCGGGGTCGCCGCGCCCGACGCCGCCGAGACCGCCGCCTGGAGCGCGCCGGCCCTGGTCGCCGCGGCCGCCGGCTGGCCCGCACCGGCCGCCGCGCGGGTACTCGCCGACTGGCTCCACACGCGCGTGGACACCGCGCACGCCTGGTCCGAGCTGCTCTCCGCGCTCGGCACCGTCCACGCCGGCACCCCGGACGCCGCCGCCGTACGCGCGCTGTTCGGGCTCCTCGACACGGGCTCCGCCCCGGCCGACGCCCTGCGCGGAGCCCTCGGCGACCCGGTCGTCGGCGCCCGCGCGTACGAGGCGCTGCGCGGCCGCGGCGAACCGGCCGACCACCTGCGGGTGCCCACCTCGGCCCGGGCGCTGCGCGTCCTCGACCACCTGCCCGGCAAGAAGGGCCCCCTGGAGTCGCGGCGCGCCGCCTTCGACGAGGCGGCGGCCGCCTGGCCGGGCGGCTCGGCCGCCCTGGTCCGGGCGATGGCCGAGGCGGACCGTCCCACCGCCGAACGGGTCCTCGGCCCCCTCGGGATCAGCCTGCCGTGAGGTACATGCCCGAGGTGCCGGCGCCCGCCGTGTTGCGGCAGCTGCGGTTCCCGGTGGGCGTGGCGTGGATCAGCGCCAGACAGCGGCCGAGGGCCTGCTGGCCGTAGAAGCTGGGGTGCATCGACTCCTGCACGAGGCCCTGGGTGCTCCGGCTGTCGATCCACCGCGCCCACTCGCTCGTGGCGGCCGAGGGCGGCACCGTGGAGGTGACCTGACGGCTCGCCTTCGCGCACACCTCCCGGCCCTGCAGGGCGTCCCGCAGGTCCATGAACTGCACGCCCTTGGCGACCGCGACCTGCTTCAGGCGGCCGGCGATCTGCGGCACGAGGGAGTCGCGGGCCCAGTCCGAGTCGGCGTTCCAGAAGGGGCACCCGCCGGTGTTGGTGCGCGCCCAGCCGCTCTCGGCGTACCGGTTCTCGGCGGCGCGGGGGATCGGGGAGGGGTACGACTGGAGCACGATCCGGTAGTCGGAGGGGGCGTAGCCGGCACCGGTCATGACCGCCCGGATCTCGTCGACGGACCGTCCGACGTCCGCCATCACTCCGTCGATCTTCGCGTCGACCTCGGCCTGCTGGTCGTCGTGGCAGTAGGAGTACCAGACGATGTAGTCCGTCGCGCAGGTGCTGATGATGTCGGCGAAGCCCAGATCGTTGCCGCCGATGGAGAGCGCGATCAGCTTCACGTCGTGGGAGGCGGCGACGGCGGCGAGCTGGTCGGCCTGCGGCGCCTCGCCCTTGTACGGCTGTCCGCCCCGCGAGGCGCGGAAGACGTTGGCCGTGGTGGCGCCGGAACAGGCCAGGTTGACGAGGGCGGAGGCGATCGGCCCCGCGCTGTTCACCTCGGAGGAGTCCGAGCGGTGGCAGCCGCCCGCGGTCGCGCCGTACACCCGCGACGGGTCGTAGCCGCTGCCCGTCCAGGCCCGGTCGGTCCCGTCGCGGCTGCCGGCGTTGTTCAGGCTGTTGCCCTGCCAGCGGCCGGCCTCGCCGGAGATGTAGCTGTCGCCCATCGCGACGACGGCGGTCGGGCCGCTGCCGGGGGAGGCGTGGGCGGCCGGGGCCGCGGTGGCGGCGAGCCCGGCGGCGGTGCAGAGGGTGGTGCACAGGGCCAGGAGTCCGCGCAGGGCGCGGCGGGGGGACGAAGGCATGACGGTGCTCCTGCGGTGCGCAGTGACGTGGGGGACGACCGCCGGCCGGTGGCATGGCGGAATCTCGCACGGCGTGGCTTGTTACCGCTAGGTAGCTGCATATCTCGGTTGCGTCACGGCACCTGTGACGCGCCAGGGCCCCGCCGTCCGGTGGTGTGCGCCACCGGGCGACGGGGCCCTGGTCGGATGCTGTTCGGCCGCTGTGCGGGTCAGCCGACCAGCTGCTCGTAGGCGGGCAGCGTCAGGAAGTCCGCGTAGTCCGCGTCGAGGGAGACGTGCAGGAGCAGGTCGTGCGCCTGCTGCCACTTTCCGGCCGCGAAGGCCTCCTCGCCGATCTCCTCGCGGATCGCGGCGAGCTCCTCGGCGGCGACCTTCCGGGCGAGCTCGGGGGTGGCCGCCTCGCCGTTCTCGAAGACCACGCCGGCGTTGATCCACTGCCAGATCTGCGAGCGCGAGATCTCGGCGGTGGCCGCGTCCTCCATCAGGTTGAAGATCGCGACGGCACCGAGGCCGCGCAGCCAGGCCTCGATGTAGCGGATGCCGACCTGCACCGCGTTGCGCAGGCCCTCGTAGGTCGGCCTCGCGTCGAGCGAGTCGATGGCGATGAGGTCCCCGGGGGCCACCGAGACGTCCTCGCGGAGCCGGTCCTTCTGGTTCGGCCGGTCGCCGAGGACCGCGTCGAAGGAGGCCATGGCGATCGGGACCAGGTCCGGGTGGGCGACCCAGGAGCCGTCGAAACCGTCGTTCGCCTCGCGGTCCTTGTCGGCCTTGACCTTCTCGAAGGCGACCTTGTTCACCTCGGCGTCCTTGCGGGACGGGATGAAGGCCGCCATGCCGCCGATCGCGTGCGCGCCGCGCTTGTGGCAGGTGCGCACGAGGAGTTCGGTGTACGCGCGCATGAACGGGGCCGTCATCGTCACGGCGTTGCGGTCCGGCAGGACGAACTTGGCGCCGCCGTCACGGAAGTTCTTGACGATGGAGAAGAGGTAGTCCCAGCGGCCCGCGTTGAGACCGGCGGCGTGGTCGCGGAGCTCGTAGAGGATCTCCTCCATCTCGTACGCGGCCGTGATGGTCTCGATGAGGACCGTGGCGCGGACGGTGCCCTGCGGGATGCCGACGTAGTCCTGGGCGAAGACGAAGATCTCGTTCCAGAGGCGGGCCTCCAGGTGCGACTCCGTCTTCGGGAGGTAGAAGTACGGGCCCTTGCCGAGGTCGATCAGCCGCTGGGCGTTGTGGAAGAAGTAGAGCCCGAAGTCGACGAGCGCGCCGGGCACCGGGCGTCCGTCGAAGGTCAGGTGGCGCTCCTCCAGGTGCCAGCCGCGCGGCCGCATGACGACCGTGGCGAGCTCCTCGGCGGGCTTGAGGGCGTACGACTTGCCCGAGCGCGGGTCCGTGAAGTCGATCTTCCGGGTGTACGCGTCGATGAGGTTGAGCTGCCCAAGGACCACGTTCTCCCAGGTGGGCGCCGAGGCGTCCTCGAAGTCGGCCAGCCACACCTTCGCGCCGGAGTTCAGCGCGTTGATCGTCATCTTGCGGTCGGTGGGGCCGGTGATCTCGACGCGGCGGTCGTTCAGGGCCGCCGGGGCCGGCGCGACCTTCCAGGAGTCGTCGGCGCGGATCGCCGCGGTCTCGGGCAGGAAGTCCAGGGTGGACGTACGGGCGATCTCGGCGCGGCGCTCCGCCCGGCGGGCGAGCAGCTCGTCCCGGCGCGGCGTGAACCGCCGGTGCAGCTCGGCGACGAAGGCCAGCGCCGCCTCGGTGAGCACCTCCTCCTGACGGGGCAGGGGCTCGGCGTTGACGACGGCCAGGGGGGACGGCGCTGGTGCGGACATGAACTGTCACTTCCTTCAGCGGACTTCGCGGGCGGTGCCAGGCGGCCGCCGGGCGTCACGCGAAGGCACGGAGTGCCGCGGGCGCCGAGATACGGCCGCAAGCGCCGTCAGAGGTATCAGGCGCTTCTGAACAGTGGATACTAGTTTCCTCATAGTGGAAGTTCAATGGTTTGTTGATGTCGAGATTCTCCGGATCGACAGAACGTGGCGCTCCGTGCCACACCGTGGCGGCCCCGGTGCCGAAGGTCAGCTCTCAAGCCGCGCCAGATCCGCCTCCGTGTCGATGTCGTACGGCTCCGCCACGTCCGCGCACTCCACCAGCGTGACCGCCGCCCGGTGCGCCGCCAGGTAGTCCCGCGCCCCCCGGTCGCCCCTCGCCGTGCCGGCGATCCCCGCCCAACGGTCCGCCCCGAACAACACCGGATGCCCCCGCCTTCCCTCGTACGAAGCCGCCACCAGCGCGTCCCGCCCGCCGTACGCGGCCCGGACCCGGGCCACCGCGGCCGCCCCGATCCCCGGCTGGTCCACCAGCGACACGAGCGCCGCGTCCACCCCGCGCGGATCGGCCGCCAGCGAGGCGAGCCCCACCCGCAGCGAGGACCCCATCCCCTCCTCCCAGTCCGGGTTCTCCACCAGCACGCACCCGGGCAGCTCCGCCCGCTCCCGTACGGCCCCGGCCGCCGCGCCCAGGACGACGTGCACCACCGTGCAGCCGCCCGCGCGCAGCACGGACAGCGCGTGCTCGACCAACGGCCGGCCGCGATGGGGGAGGAGTGCCTTGGGGCGTCCGCCGAGCCGCCGGCCGCCCCCGGCGGCGAGCAGCAGACCCGCGACGAGCGGGGTGCCTTCGGCGGGACGTGCGGGCTGTCGGCCGTGCGCGGTTGTCATGGGACCTGCATACCCCATCGGCGGAATGACACGGTCGCCTGAATTCCCGTCCGGAAGGGTGGCGCGCGGGGTGGCGAAGGAGTTTACTGGCCCGACTCCCGGCGTCCGGCCGCCGTTCGACGGGCCGGCCCGGCGCGTGGGGTACTGCGCACACCGTCGTGCGAGGGGGGAGAACCATGTTGCGAAGTGGCGTGGGGCAGAGGCGAGTGACCGGCGAGGGCGTGGACCCCAGAGTGGCCGAGCTGCGGTCCGCCGTCTCCCGGCTCCGGCGCGAACTGGCCGTCCACCGGGCCGACTTCGCCGACCGGGGCATAGCCGAGGACGAGCTCGCCGCCCTGGACGCCATGGCGATCAGCGGCACGCCCGAGGTGCGCCGGCTCCGCCGCTCCCTGCTGATCGTCGCCGGCTCGCTGGGCTCGGTCAGCGCCCTCGCCGGCGGCCTCGCCGCGGTCCGCCACGCCGTCGAACTCTTCGGCCCCCCGCCCCCGGAGGGCGACCGGCCGCGCTGACCGGGGACGCGGGCGCGTGGCCGGTCGGCTCCGGGCCTCGCCGAGCCGCCCGGGCCGGCGCCGCCGGCCGTGGCGGGACGGCCGGAACCGGGCCCGGGCCCTGTGCGGTAGAGAGGGCGCGGCGCCCACCGCCGGATGCGCGGGCGGAGGGGCCCTCGGGCAGGCCGGGCAGGGGGTGGCCCCCGTCCTCGGCGTCGCGACCGGCGCCCTCACCATCACCGCGGACGCGCATCACGCGCGAGGAGCGGGACGGGCAGCAGCTTCCGCGGGTCCGGGGCCAGTCGTGGGTGAGCCGGGCGCCGCACCAGGTTCCGGCCGGTTCCGACATGGGGTGGAGCCCGCCATCCGCTCCAGGCTCGGCCGGCCGTGCCACAGCCGACGGTGCAGCGGGCGAGGGCCGGGGCCACCGGAGCGGCCGCCGGCCGGTGCGGAGGCCGGGGCCACGGGCGCTCCCGCACGCCCGCGACGGCTGCCGGGCCCCGGGCCGGGCGGCTGCGGGCCCGTACCCCCCCGGCGGCGCGGTCACCGCGACGGGCGCCGGCCACACCCCGCCCCCGGCCCCGAGGGCGTGCCGTCAGCGCCGGATCAGGCGCCGGGCCCGCGCCGCCGCCACCGCCGCCGTACGGGAATCCACGCCGAGCTTCGCGAAGACGTGCACCAGGTGGGACTTGACCGTCGCCTGGCTCAGGAACAGGGCCTTGCTGATCTGCTGGTTCGACAGGCCCTCGCCCACCAGCTGGAGCACCTCCAGTTCGCGCTTGGTGAGGGCCTGCGCGGGCGTCCGCATGCGGTCCATGAGCCGGTGCGCCACCGCCGGGGCGAGGGCGGACTGTCCGGCCGCAGCCGTGCGTACGGCCGCCGCCAGCTCCTCGGGCGGCGCGTCCTTCAGCAGATAGCCCGACGCGCCCGCCTCCACCGCCGCCAGGATGTCCGCGTCCGTGTCGTACGTCGTCAGGACCAGCACCTTCGGGCCCCCGGGCAGCGCCGTGATCGCCGCCGTCGCCTCCACGCCGTGCATCCCCGTCCCGAACTGGAGGTCCATCAGGACCACGTCGACGCCGCCCGCCGCCGCCCGCTCCACCGCCCGCTCGGCCGTCGCCGCCTCCGCGACCACGGCGAAGCCGGGTTCGGTGGCGAGGACGGCGCGCAGCCCGGCCCGTACCACCGGATGGTCGTCGGCCAGCAGGAGCCGTACGGTCATGTGCCCACCTCCTCGGGAAGGGGCAGCGAGACGGCCACCGCCGTCCCCTGCCCGGGCGCCGACTCGACGGTGAACGTGCCGCCCAGCGACTGCGCCCGCGACCGCATCGCCGGCAGGCCGAAACCGCCCTCGGAGGAGGGCCGCACCGCGGCCGGATCGAAGCCCCGCCCGTCGTCCACCACGTCCAGCGTCACCGAACCGTCCATGAACGACAGGGTGATCTCGGCCCGCGAGGCGTCGGCGTGCCGCACCGTGTTCGCCAGCGCCGACTGCGCGATCCGCAGCAGCGCCACCTCGTACGGGGTCGGCAGCCCGACCGGCGTCCCGCTCACCGTGAACCGCACCCGCGGGCCGGCCCCCGGCGCGCACAGCCGCTCCAGGGCCGCGGCCAGCGAACCGGCCTCCAGGTCCGGCGGCGTCAGCGCCCGCACGAATCGCCGCGCCTCCGCCAGGTTGTCCTGCGCCGCCCGCCGCGCCCGCTCGATGTGCCCGGCGGCCGGCGCGTCCGGCGGCAGCGCCCGCTCGGCGGCCCGCAGCAGCAGCTGGATCGAGGACAGTCCCTGCGCCAGGGTGTCGTGGATCTCCCGCGCCAGCCGCTCCCGCTCGGCGAGCGTCCCCGCGTGCCGCTCGGCCGCCGCCAGCTCCTCCCGGGTCTCGATCAGCTCCTCGATCAGCCGCCGCCGCCGCTCGCTCTCCCGGTACAGCGCCTGGTACCCGAGCACCGTCGCCACCGCCACCGCCGCCCCGAGCAGCGGCCCGATGAACACCCCCGGGTTGAGCGCGGCGCCGTGCCCCGCGTACGAGACGATGGCGGCGACCGCCGTCAGCGCGACCGACGGCAGCGACCAGCGGGCCGGCAGCAGATGCAGCTGGAGGAAGTACAGCGGGAACGCCACCCACAGCGCCTCCGGCGTGACCCAGAGCAGCGCCAGCCAGGACGCCCCGAGCACCCCCAGCCACACCCCGGCCGCCCGCCGCGACGCACGCACGGACGGCAGGAACGAACCGGCCGCGTACACCGCCCCGGTGACCGCCGCGAGCACCGCCCCGGCCGGCGTGCCCGACCGCACCCCCGCCAGCACCAGCAGCCCCGCCATCAGCAGATGCAGGCAGAGGCGCAGCACGCGCAGCGCGGGGGTGAGGGCACGGGGATCCATGATTCACCCAGCGTAGGCGGCGCACGGCCGCCCGGGCTCAACCGAAAGTTTGATCGTGGAGCCATCCGGGGCGCGATGCCCGCCGGGCGCCGGCGGACCAGGCTGGTCGGCATGTTCGTGGCATGGAGAGACCTGAGATTCGCCCGGGGACGGTTCGCCCTCATGGGGGCCGTCATCGTCCTGATCACCCTGCTCGTCGGGCTGCTGTCCGGGCTGACCGCCGGACTCGCGCGGGAGAACGTCTCCGCGATCACCGGGCTGCCCGCCGACCGGCTCGCCTTCACGGCGCCCGCGCCCGGCCAGGAGGTCTCCTTCGCCCGGTCGGCGGTGACGGGGGAGCAGTGGCGGCGGTGGGCCGAACGGCCCGGCGTCACCCGGGCCGCCCCGCTCGGCATCCGCACCGCCGACGCCCGTGCGGGTGACCGCGCCGCCGCCGTCAGCGCCTTCGGTACGGAGCCGGGCGCGGGCCTCGCCCCCGGTCCCGTCGCCGCCGGGCGGGCCGTCCTCTCCACCTCCGCCGCCGTGGAACTGGACGTCACCGCCGGGGACGCGGTCCGCGTCGGCCCCCTGGAGCTCACCGTCGCCGCGGTCGCGGGCGACGCCTCGTACAGCCACACCCCCGTCGTGTGGACCTCCCTCGCCGACTGGCAGCGCCTCGGCGCGGACGGCACGGGTCCGGGCGGAACCGGTGCGGGCGGGACCGGACCGGCCGGCAGGGGTTCCGCGGAGCGGGCCACCGTCGTCGTCCTCGCCGGTGCCGGCGCCGACTGGGCGGCCGGTGACGCCGCTCTCGGGACGCGGGCGAGGACGGTGGACGAGGCGCTGACCGCCATCGGCTCCTACCAGGCGGAGAACGGATCGCTCCAGATGATGCGCGGGTTCCTCTTCGCCATCTCCGCGCTCGTCATCGGGGCCTTCTTCACCGTCTGGACGATCCAGCGCGGCGGAGACGTGGCCGTCCTCAAGGCCCTCGGCGCCTCCACCCCGTACCTCCTCAAGGACGCCCTCGGACAGGCCGTCCTGATGCTCACCGCCGGAACCCTCACGGGCACGGCCCTCGCCGCCGGCGCGGGCGCGCTGATCGCCGGCGGGGACGTGCCCTTCGTGCTGGAACCGCTCACCGTCCTCGGTCCGGCCGCCGTGATCACCGTCCTCGGAATCCTCGGCGCCGCCCTTTCCGTCCGGCGGATCACCGCCGTCGACCCCCTCGCCGCCCTCGGGAGCGCCCGATGACCCTCGTCCTCGACGACATCACCCTCACCTACCCCGACGGCGACGGCCGCCTGACCGCCCTCGACTCCGTGTCCCTGGAGGTTCCGGCCGGCTGCCTCACCGCCGTCGTCGGCCCCTCCGGCTCCGGCAAGTCGAGCCTGCTCGCGGTGGCGGCCACCCTGGTCACCCCCGACCGGGGCCGGGTCCTCGTGGCCGGCACCGACACCGGCACCCTCTCCCCGGCCGCCCGGGCGCAGCTGCGCGCGGAACACATCGGCATCGTCTTCCAGCAGCCCCATCTGCTGCCCGCCCTGACGGCTCTCGAACAGCTCCAGGTGATGGCCCACCTGGCGGGGCGCAGGCCGAAGGAGGTACGGGAGCGGGCGCGGGACCTGCTCGGCGCGGTCGGCCTGGCGGACCGGGCCGCGGCCCGCCCGCACCAGCTCTCCGGGGGCCAGCGGCAGCGCGTCAACATCGCGCGGGCCCTGATGAACGAGCCCTCGGTGCTGCTGGTGGACGAGCCGACCAGTGCGCTCGACCACGAGCGGGGAGCGGCGGTGATGGACCTGATCGCCGGCCTGACGACCGAGCGGGGCACCGCGACGGTCCTGGTCACGCACGACCGGACCCACCTGGCCCGCGCCGCGCGCACGGTCACGGTCCACGACGGCCGCCTCACGGCGCCCGTGCCCGTCTGAGCACGGGCGCGGGCCCGCCCTCCGGACCGGGACGGCGGGCCCGCGCCCGTACGCCGGTGGGTTACGAGGCGCCGTTGGCGGCGGTGTTGGCGAGGGCCGTGGACAGCTCGCGCGCCACCTGCTGGAGGATCGGGACGATCTTGTCCGTCGCCGCCTCCGTCACCCGGCCCGCGGGTCCCGAGATGGAGATCGCCGCGGCCGTGGGGGAGTCGGGCACCGGCACCGCGAGGCAGCGGACCCCTATCTCCTGCTCGTTGTCGTCGACCGCGTAGCCGGTCGCCCGGACCGTCTCCAGAGCCGCCAGGAAGCCCTCGGGCGTGGTGATCGTCTTCTCCGTCGCGGCCGGCATGCCCGTACGCGCGAGCAGCGCGCGCACCTCCTCGGCCGGCGTGTGCGCGAGGAGGGCCTTGCCGACGCCCGTGGAGTGCGGCAGGACCCGCCGGCCGACCTCGGTGAACATGCGCATGGAGTGCTTGGACGGTACCTGCGCCACGTAGACGATCTCGTCGCCGTCGAGCAGCGCCATGTTGGCCGTCTCGCCGGTCTCCTCCACGAGCCGCGCCAGGTACGGGCGGGCCCAGGTGCCGAGCAGGCGGGCGGCGGACTCGCCGAGCCGGATGAGGCGGGGCCCGAGCGCGTACCGGCGGTTGGGCTGCTGGCGGACGTAACCGCACGCCACCAGCGTCCGCATCAGCCGGTGGATGGTCGGCAGGGGGAGCCCGCTGCTCGCGGAGAGCTCGCTGAGCCCGACCTCGCCCCCGGCATCGGCCATCCGCTCCAGGAGGTCGAAGGCACGCTCAAGGGACTGGACGCCTCCGCTCGCGGCGGCGGGCTTGGCGGCGTCGGTGGTGCTGGCGCTGGACGTCGGCACGTCAACGGTCCTTTCGGGGCAGGCGGGCAAGGCAGCAGCCTACCGGGCCACCGGCCCTGGCACACGGCCCAGGTCGGGGCGTCCGGGCCGGTCAGCGGGGTGTTTGTCCGATGTCGGCGGCCGCGTCGAGGGGTCCTGATCCACCCCGCATGTACGGAGCTACGTTCTACTGTACGAAATATCGATTCCACTTCATGGAAACGTCCAAGTGGGCCCCTCGGAGGTGGCCGGGAGCGGACGGGCCCTTGACGGCATGTCGTCGCGGGTGAAGACTCCTTCAACAGTTCGTTGAATTTCTGCTTCATGGAAGAGGAAAAGGGGTACGGGTGGACGTCAACCTGGTCCTGCGCTCGACGCGTGTCATCACCCCCGAAGGCGCCCGCGCGGCGTCGATCGCCGTCTCCGGCGGGACGATCACCGCCGTCCTGCCGTACGACGCCGAGGTACCGGCCGGCGCCCGGCTGGAAGACGTCGGGGACGACGTGATCCTGCCCGGCCTGGTCGACACCCACGTCCACGTGAACGACCCCGGCCGCACCGAGTGGGAAGGCTTCTGGACCGCCACCCGCGCCGCGGCCGCCGGCGGCATCACCACCCTCCTCGACATGCCGCTCAACTCGCTGCCCCCCACCACCACCGTCGACAACCTCCGCGTCAAGCAGGACGTCGCCCGCAGCAAGGCCCACATCGACGTCGGCTTCTGGGGCGGCGCCCTCCCCGACAACGTCAAGGACCTGCGCCCCCTCCACGACGCCGGCGTCTACGGCTTCAAGTGCTTCCTCTCGCCCTCCGGCGTCGAGGAGTTCCCCGAACTCGACCAGGAACAGCTGGCCACCTCCCTCGCCGAGATCGCCGGCTTCGGCGGACTGATGATCGTCCACGCCGAAGACCCCCACCACCTCGCCGCCGCACCCCAGAAGTCCTCCCCGGCCTACGCCGACTTCCTCGCCTCACGCCCCCGCGACGCCGAGAACACCGCCATCGAGAACCTGATCAACCAGGCCCGGCGGCTCGACGCCCGCGTCCACGTCCTCCACCTCTCCTCCTCCGACGCCCTGCCGCTCATCGCCGCCGCCAAGGCCGAAGGACTCAAGGTCACCGTCGAATCCTGCCCGCACTTCCTCACCCTCACCGCCGAAGAGATCCCCGACGGCGCCACCGAGTTCAAGTGCTGCCCGCCCATCCGCGAAGCCTCCAACCAGGACGCCCTCTGGCAAGGTCTCGCCGACGGAGTGATCGACTGCATCGTCTCCGACCACTCGCCCTCCACGGCCGACCTCAAGACCCCCGACTTCTCCTCCGCCTGGGGCGGCATCTCCTCCCTCCAGCTCGGACTGCCCGCCATCTGGACCGAGGCCCGCCGCCGCGGCCACACCCTCGAAGACGTCGCGCGCTGGATGTCCGAAAGCCCCGCCCGCCTCGCCGGACTCGACACGAAGGGCGCCATCGAAGCGGGCCGCGACGCCGACTTCGCCGTGCTCGACCCCGACGCCACCTTCACCGTCGACCCCGCCGAACTCCAGCACCGCAACCGCATCACCGCCTACGCCGGCAAGACCCTCCACGGCGTCGTCACCTCCACCTGGCTCCGCGGCCGGCGCATCAACGACCACGGGACCCTCGCCGAACCCGCCGGCCGCCTCCTCGAAAGGAACAACTGACGTGCCCGCCATACCCCGCTACACCGGTGACGCCAGCCCCTACGGAGGCGGCGACCCCTACGCCGACTACCGCACCGCCGACTTCCCCTTCACGCAGTACGCCGACCTCGCCGACCGCCGCCTCGGCGCCGGCGTCATCGCCGCCAACGACGAGTTCTTCGCCGAGCGCGAGAACCTGCTGAAGCCCGAGGCCGCCGAGTTCGACCCCGAACACTTCGGCCACAAGGGCAAGATCATGGACGGCTGGGAGACCCGCCGCCGCCGCGGCGTCTCCGCCGACCAGCCCCACCCCACCGAGGACGACCACGACTGGGCCCTCGTACGCCTCGGCGCCCCCGGCGTCATCCGCGGCATCGTCGTCGACACCGCCCACTTCCGCGGCAACTACCCCCAGGCCGTCTCCGTCGAGGCCACCTCCGTCGCCGGCTCCCCCTCGCCCGAGGACCTCCTCGCCGACGACGTCAAGTGGACCACCCTCGTCCCGCGCACCGCCATCGGCGGCCACGCCGCCAACGGCTTCGCCGTCGACGTCGAACAGCGCTTCACCCACCTCCGCGTCAACCAGCACCCCGACGGCGGCATCGCCCGCCTCCGCGTGTACGGCGAAGTCGCCCCCGACCCGCGCTGGCTCGCCGCCCTCGGCACCTTCGACCTCGCCGCCCTCGAGAACGGCGGCCAGGTCGAAGACGCCTCCGACCGCTTCTACTCCCCGGCCACCAACACCATCCAGCCCGGCCGCTCCCGCAAGATGGACGACGGCTGGGAAACCCGCCGCCGCCGCGACAAGGGCAACGACTGGATCCGCTACAGCCTCGCCGCCGAAGCCGAGATCCGCGCCGTCGAGATCGACACCGCCTACCTCAAGGGCAACAGCGCCGGCTGGGCCGCCCTCTCCGTCGCCGCCGAAGGCACCGACGACTGGACCGAGATCCTCCCCAGGACCCGCCTCCAGCCCGACACCAACCACCGCTTCGTCCTCGACACCCCCGCCGTCGGCAGCCGCGTCCGCATCGACATCTACCCCGACGGCGGCATCTCCCGCCTCCGCCTGTACGGCTCCCTCACCGAAGCGGGCGCGGCCCGGCTCACCGCCCGCCACCAGGAACTCGGCGGCTGAACCCACCCCAGCCACCGACCCCGGGCGGGCACGACACCCCGCCCGGCCAGAGGACGCACCGACCCGACAGCACCGGTGCGTCCTCTGCATCTCTCCCGGGCTCGGTCGCCTCCGGGCGCCCGAGCCGGACTCACGGCCCCGACCGTGCTCGACCCGCTCGTCCCTCGCGGGCCCGCGCGCGCTCACGACCGTTCCCCCGGCGCGCCCTTCGGCTCACTCACCCCCCTTTTTTCAGGTTCGGTTCGCCTCCGGGCGCTCAAGCCGGACTCACGGCCCCGACCGTGCTCGGCCCGCTCGTGCCTCGCGGGCCTGCGCGCGCTCGCGACCGTTCCCCCGGCGCGCCCTTCGGCTCACTCACCCCCGGCTATGCCGTGTGGCCGCCGTCCACCGTGAACTCCGCCCCCGTCACGTACGACGCCTCCGGGCCCGTGAGGAACGAGACCATCGCGGCGACCTCCTCCGGGGTGCCGAAGCGGCCGAGGGCAGTCATCGAGGCCTGCGGTCCGGCGTACGGGCCGTCCGCCGGATTCATGTCCGTGTCGATCGGGCCCGGGTGGACCAGGTTCGCCGTGATCCCGCGCTCGCCCAGCTCACGGGCGAGCGCCTTCGTCAAACCGACCAGCGCCGCCTTGCTCGTCGCGTACAGCGTGCCACCCGGCCCCGGCACACGGCCGACCATGCACGAACCGATCGTGACGATCCGCCCGCCCCGGCCCAAGCGGCCGGCCGCCGCCTGCGACGCCAGGAACACCGCCCGCACATTCACCGCGAGGACCCGGTCCACCTCCGCCAGGGACAACGACCCCAGCGGGCCGAGCACCCCCGCACCCGCGTTGTTCACCAGCACATCCAGCCGGCCCAGCGCGTCCGCCGCCCACTCCACCGCGCCCGCCGCGTCCCCGGCGTCGGCCGCGTCCGCCCGCAGCGGCAGTGCCCTGCGCCCCGCCTCCTCGATCCGGGCCGCCACCTCCTTCGCCCGCCGCTCGTCCCGCACATAGGTGAACGCCACATCCGCCCCCTCCCGCGCCAGACGCACCGCCGTGGCCGCGCCGATCCCCCGGCTGCCGCCCGTCACCAGAACCGCCGTACCGCTCCGCATGGACATTCCGGAACCCTCTCTTTCGAACCAAGTGGTTGCGAGTTCAAGGAAAGTCGGCGGCAGGCACGGGCGCTGGCGGGAAACGGACACCACGACCGCCGCCGATGAGTTCCACCGGGCGGCGCGGTCGGAACTTCCGGGACACGACGGTCCGGAAGAGAAAGGCACGCGCCATGGCCACCCTCACCCTCACCCAGTTCCTCAGCCTCGACGGCGTCCACCAGGCCCCCGGCGGCCCCGAAGAGGACCGCACCGGCGGCTTCGAGCACGGCGGCTGGACCGTCCCGTACGCCGACGACGACTTCGGGCAGTTCATCGACGAGGTCTTCGCCCGCCCCACCGCCTTCCTTCTCGGCCGCCGCACCTACGAGATCTTCGCGAGCTACTGGCCCCACCGGACCGACCCGGCCGACCCGGTGGCCACCAAGCTCAACGCCCTCCCCAAGTACGTCGCCACCACCACCCTCACCACCGCCGACTGGGCCGGCACCACCCTCCTGCGCGGCGACGTCCCCCAGGAGGTGGCCGCCCTCAAGGAGCGCACCGAGGGAGAGATCCAGACGCACGGCAGCGGCGGCCTCGCCCGCACCCTCCTGGACCACGACCTGATCGACACCCTCCACCTCCTCGTCTTCCCCGTCGTCCTCGGCACCGGCCGCCGCCTCTTCTCCGAAGGCACCCGGCCCACCGCCTTCCGGCACACCGGGGGCCGCACCACGAGCACGGGCGTCACCATCCACACCTACGAGCGGGCCGGCCGCCCCACCTACGGCAGCTACTGAACCTCGGGGGAGGGGAGCCGGGGAAAGATGTAGCCACCACGGGCCGTGCCCGGTACGGTGAGCGCTCCACGTGCGAGCCGCCGAAGTCTCCACCTCGTCACCACCGTTGGAGCCCCGGCCGCCATGTCGTCGATCGCCGCCCCCGTCCCCCTCGGCACCCCCCGCCGAGCCTGGCTCACCGACCTCCCCCTCCTCCTCGTGGCCGTCGTCTGGGGCGGCAGCTACCTCGCCGCCAAGGGCATCACCACCACCCACACCGTCGTCGCCGTCCTCGTCCTGCGCTTCGCGCTCGTCCTCCCCGTCCTCGTGGTCGCCGGACGGCACAAGCTGCGTGCGCTCGGCGCCGCCCAGTGGCGCGGCGCCGCTCTCCTCGGGCTGATCCTCGGCGGGATCTTCCTCCTGGAGACCTACGGCGTCGTCCACACCTCCGCCACCAACGCGGGTCTGATCATCAGCCTCACCATGATCCTGACCCCGCTCGCCGAGGCCGTCGTCACCCGCACCCGCCCGCCCCGGGCCTTCCTCGGCGCCGCCGCCCTCTCCGTCACCGGCGTCGTCCTGCTCACCCAGGGCGGAGGCTTCACCACCCCCTCCCTCGGCGACCTGCTGATGCTGCTCGCCGCCGTCGCCCGCACCGTCCACGTCCTCGCCATGTCCCGCATCAAGGCCGTACAGTCCGCCGACTCGCTCTCCCTCACCACCGTCCAGCTCGGCGCCTCCGTCGCCGTCTTCGCCGTCATCGCCACCCTCCCCGGCACCGGCGCCTCACCCTGGACCGTGGCCCTCGGCTTCGGCCCCCGCGAATGGGCCGGACTCCTCTTCCTCTCCGTCCTCTGCACCCTCTTCGCCTTCTTCGTGCAGATGTGGGCCGTCCGCCGCAGCTCCCCGTCCCGGGTCAGCCTCCTCCTCGGGACCGAACCGCTCTGGGCCGCCGCCGCGGGCCTCGCCCTCGCCGGAGACCGGCTCGGCCTCCCCGGCCTCGCGGGCGCCGCCCTCGTCCTCGCCGGCACCGCCTGGGGCCGCCGCGCCGCCGACCAGGACGCCCGATAGGTTCTGTGTCCATGACATCCGCTGCCCCCGAATCCCCCCTCCTGACCCGCGCCCGGCGCACGCAGGGCTGGGGCCTCGGCCTGCTGACCGTTGCCGCGCTGCTCTGGGTCTGGTTCGTCGTGCTGCTCCTCACCCCGTACGAGCAGCAGGACGGCGGCAGCGCCTGCCCGCCCCTCCTGACGAGCGAGTACGTCCACCACGACGACTGCGTCGAGGCCCGGGACTGGCCCGGCCTCCTCGCCCTGCTCGGCGGGTCCGTCCCCTTCGCCGCCGCCGGCGCCGCCCTCTACGCCGCCGGTGCCGTCACCCAGCGGGTCGCCGAACACCTCGGCGGGAAGGACGACTGACCCCGTCCCGATACCGGCCCCCGGGCCGGAACGCTCAGTCCTTCGCCACCCGGTCCGAAGCGATCATCACGACCAGCCCCAGGACGGCGACGACCAGGTTCGCGTACAGCTCCCTGCCCTCCAGGACGGCTATGTTCTCCGTCAGGAAACGGGTCAGGCCCATGAAGCTGAACCAACCGTCCGTCAGCTCGCGGATCACCCCGCAGACGCCGAAGACGGTGAGCAGAAAACCGGTGACCTCCAGAAACCTCTTCATGGAGCGATCATGACCGGAACGGCCCGCCCGCCGCGTCCGCCGTTCGTCCACGCCGCCCGCGACGAAAGTCTCGACCCCGGCGACCTCGGTACCCGCCCGGGCCGCCACGAGCGGCACGCGGCCCCCGTCTGCGTACATTGCGGATATGACAGGTAAGGACCGGCAGGACCGGCAGGACCGGTGGCACTGGCTGCTCCCCTCCCACCTGGTCGCACCGGACGGGACGACCAGGCCCCGGCGGACCGTCCGCGACTGGGCCGTCGACACCGCTCTCTTCCTGCTCGCCGCCCTCGTCGGGCTCGTCGCCGCCGACAGCAGCGCCGAGTACAGCGGCCCCACGGTCATCCTTCTCGACCAGCTCACCGGCGCCGCCGCCTGCTGCGCGCTCTGGCTGCGCCGCCGGTGGCCCGCCGGACTCGCGACCGGCCTCTCCCTGCTGAGTGCCGTCGCCCCGGTCGCGGGCGGAGCCCTCCTCGCCGCCCTCTTCGGCGTCGCCGTCCGCCGCCCCTTCCGCGAGGTCGCCGCCATCGGCGCGCTCGCCGTCGCCGCCTCCACCCTCCAGGTGTTCGTCCGGCCCGACCCCACGATCAACGCCGGGATCGCGATCCTCCTCGGCTTCGTCCTCATCCTCCTCGTCACCGCCTGGGGCATGCTCGTCCGCTCCCGCCGCCAGCTCGTCGAAGCCCTGCGCGAACGGGCCCGGCGGGCCGAGGCCGAAGCCGAACTGCGGGTCGCCCAGGCGCAGCGTCTCGCCCGCGAGGCGATCGCCCGCGAGATGCACGATGTCCTCGCCCACCGCCTGACCCTGCTCAGCGTCCACGCCGGCGCCCTCGAATTCCGGCCCGACGCGCCTCCCGAGCAGATCGCCCGCGCCGCCGGCGTCATCCGCGACAGCGCCCACGAGGCCCTCCAGGACCTCCGCGAGATCATCGGAGTGCTCAGGGCGCCCGGCGACTCCGGCGACCCGGCCGGCGGCAACCGTCCGCAGCCCACCCTCGCCACCCTCGACACGCTCGTCGCCGAGTCCCGGGAGGCGGGCATGAAGATCGTGCTCGACTCCACCGTGGACGACCCGGCCGCCGTGCCCGCCGCCACCGGCCGCACCGTCTACCGCATCGCCCAGGAGGGCCTCACCAACGCCCGGAAACACGCCCCCGGCACGGAGGTCACCGTCACCGTCCGGGGCCGACCCGGCGACGGCCTCACCGTCGACGTCCACAACCCCGCTCGCGCCGGGCCCGTCCCGCACGTCCCCGGTTCCGGCCAGGGCCTCATCGGGCTCACCGAACGCGCCGCCCTCACCGGTGGCCGGCTCGAACACGGCCCCGCCCCCGACGGCGGCTTCGCCCTGCACGCCTGGCTACCGTGGCCCGCATGACCATCCGGCTGATCGTCGTCGACGACGACCCCCTCGTCCGCGCGGGCCTCTCCCTCATGCTCGGCGGTGCCGAGGACATCGCGATCGTCGGCGAGGCCGCCGACGGAGGCGAGGTCCCCGCCCTCGTCGAGCGGCTCGCCCCGGACGTCGTCCTCATGGACATCCGCATGCCCGGTGTCGACGGCCTCACCGCCACCGCGGACCTGCGCGGCCGCCCCGGCGCACCCGAAGTCCTCGTCCTCACCACCTTCCACGCCGGCGAACAGGTGCTGAGCGCCCTGCGCGCCGGCGCCGCCGGGTTCCTCCTCAAGGACACCCCGCCCGCCGAGATCGTCGCCGCCGTCCGCCGGGTCGCCGCCGGGGAGCCCGTGCTCTCCCCGGCCGTCACCCGTCAGCTGATGCGCCACGTCGCCGACGCCCCCGCGGCCCCCGGCGCTGCCCCGTCACGCCGCGCCGCCGACCCCGGCCGCCGCGCCGCCCTCGACGCGCTCCCCGACCGTGAGCGGGAGGTCGCCCTGGCCGTCGGCCGGGGCCTGTCGAACGCGGAGATCGCCGCCGAGCTGTACATGAGCGTGCCCACCGTCAAGACGTACGTCTCCCGCCTCCTGGCCGGCCTCGGGCTCAACAACCGCGTGCAGATCGCCCTGTTCGTCAACGACGCGGGCCTCGCGGACGAGGAGACCTGAGCGCCCGGACACGCCACCGGCGGGCCCGCCGGGAGACCGGCGCCTACCCCTCGCCCGCCGCCCCGTCCACGCGGACCGGACGGCGTTCGCGCCGGGAGCGCTCGCACGCCTCCGCGATCCGCAGGGCCGTCAGCGCCTCCCGGCCGTCGCACGGGTTGCCGGCGTCGCCCCGCACCAGCCGTACGAACGCGTCCAGTTCGGCCTCGTACGCCGGGGCGAACCGTTCCAGGAACCCGGGCCACGGCCTCGCGGGCGCCGGCGGGCCCGGGAGCTCCACCGAGCGCAGCGGCGTCCGGTCGTCGAGGCCCACCGCGATCTGGTCCCGGTCGCCCGCCAGTTCCATCCGCACGTCGTACCCGGCCCCGTTGCACCGGGTCGCCGTCGCCGTGACCAGCGTCCCGTCGTCCAGGGTGAGCAGCGCGGCGGCCGTGTCCACGTCGCCCGCGGCGCGGAACATCTCCGGGCCCGCGTCCGCGCCCGTCGCGTACACCTCCACCACCTCCCGGCCCGTCACCCAGCGCACGATGTCGAAGTCGTGGACCATGCAGTCCCGGAACAGCCCCCCGGACAGCGGCAGATACGCGGCGGGCGGCGGCTCCGGGTCGGAGGTGGCCGCCCGTACCGTGTGCAGCCGGCCCAGCCGCCCCGAGCGGACCGCGTCCCGCGCCGCCCGGTACCCCGCGTCGAAGCGGCGCATGAAACCGATCTGCAGCGCTGTGCCCGCCCGCGCCACCGCGCCGAGCGCGGCCGAGGTCCCCGGCACGTCCAGGGCGATCGGCTTCTCGCAGAAGGCGGGCAGGCCCGCGCCCGCCGCCCGGGCGATCAGCTCCGCGTGCGCCGCCGTCGCCGAGGCGATCACCACCGCGTCCAGCTCCTCCGCGAGCAGCGCGTCCACGTCCGGCGCGACCCGCGCCCCGAGCGCCCCCGCCACCGCCTCCGCGCGCCCCCGGTCGGCGTCCGCGAGGACGAGCGCCCCGACCTCCGGATGCCGGGCGAGGACGCCCGCGTGGAAGCCGCCGATCCGTCCCGTACCGATCAGTCCGATGCGCATGGCCCCACCGTGGAGGCGCCCGTACCCCCTGTCAAGCTTTGTCAGGACAACCGGACGTCACGACTTCCCGTCATCCGCGCCCGCCGTTACGCTCCCCTGCGTGCCCCCGCCGCCCGGCTCCCCGCTGCCCCCGCTCTCCGTGGACCGCACCAGCCCGGTCCCGCTCTACTTCCAGCTCGCCCGCCAGCTGGAGAGCGCCGTGGAGGACGGGACCCTCGCCCCGGGCACGCTCCTCGGCAACGAGATCGACCTCGCCACCCGCCTCGGCCTCTCCCGGCCCACCGTCCGGCAGGCCATCCAGACCCTCGTCGACAAGGGGCTCCTGGTCCGCCGCCGGGGTGTCGGCACCCAGGTCGTACGGAGCGGGGTCCGCCGCCCCCTGGAGCTCAGCAGCCTCTACGACGACCTGGAGAGCACCGGCCACCGGCCCGCCACCCGTGTCCTCGTCAACCGCCTCGAACCCGCCCCCGCCCCGGTCGCCGCCGCCCTCGGCATACCGGAAGGCACCACCGTCCACTACCTGGAGCGGCTGCGCACCGCCCACGGCGAGCCCCTGGCGTACCTGCGCAACCACCTGCCCGCCGGGCTCATCGACCCCGGCACCGCGCCCCTGGAGACCACCGGCCTCTACCGGACGCTCCGCGCCGCCGCCCTCACCCTCCACAGCGCCCGCCAGACCGTCGGCGCCCGCTCCGCCACCGCGTCCGAGGCCGCCCTGCTCGACGAACCGCCGGGCGCGCCGCTCCTCACCATGGAACGCACCACCTTCGACGACACCGGCCGCGCGGTCGAGCACGGCTCCCACCTCTACCGCGCCGGCCGCTACTCCTTCGAGTTCCGCCTGATGGTCCGTCCGTAGCCCGCCGCGGCCGGGAACGGGCCCCACTGACGAGCGCCGCGACCCGCATGACCGATACTGCAATGCACGCAGAAGGACACAAAGGAGGGCACGGCCTCGTGACCAGGCTTCGGACAGGAGGGGTACGCGCCGCCGTCGGCGCCGTGCTCGCGCTCACACTGACGGCAGCGCTGGCGGGGTGCAGCAGCACGGGCGGCAAGCGGGCGGAGGACGCCCGCAGGGCGGCCGAGGCCCAGGGCCGGTCGGCCGTGGACACCCCCCGCTGGACCTTCGCGATGGTGACCCACTCCGGCGACGGCGACACCTTCTGGGACATCGTCCAGAAGGGCGCCAAGCAGGCCGCCGTCAAGGACAACATCACCTTCCTCTACGCCCACAGCGACGAGGGCAAGGAGCAGGCCCAGCTGGTCGACTCGTACATCTCCAAGGGCGTCGACGGACTGATCGTCACCCTCGCCAAGCCCGACGCGATGAAGGCCGCCGTGGAGAAGGCCGTCAAGGCCGGCATCCCGGTGATCACCGTCAACTCGGGCGCCGAGCAGTCCAAGGCCTTCGGCGCCCTCACGCACATCGGCCAGGACGAGACCGTCGCCGGCGAGGCCGTCGGCGAGGAGCTCGACAAGCGCGGCCGGAAGAAGGCCCTCTGCGTCCTGCACGAGCAGGGCAACGTCGGCCACGAGCAGCGCTGCGCCGGCGCGCGGAAGACCTTCGGCGGCGAGCTCGTCAACCTCTACGTCGACGGCACCAACATGCCCGACGTCAAGGCGTCCATCGAGGCCAAGCTCCAGTCCGACAAGGACCTCGACGCCGTCGTCACCCTCGGCGCACCCTTCGCCGACACCGCCGTCCAGGCGGCCCGCAGCGCCGGCAGCAAGGCCGAGGTCGACACCTTCGACCTCAACGCCAAGGTGGCCGCCGCCCTCCAGGCCGGCACCCTCGGCTTCGCCGTCGACCAGCAGCCCTACCTCCAGGGTTACGAGGCCGTCGACCTGCTCTGGCTCCACCGCTACAACGCCGACGTCCTCGGCGGCGGCCGCCCCGTCCTCACCGGCCCCCAGATCATCACCAAGGAGCAGGCCGGCACGCTCGCCCGGTACACGGAGCGGGGTACCCGATGAGCACCACCGCCCCGGCCCCGGACGGCATCGACCACGTCGACGAGCGCCTGCTCCGCACCACCCCGCTGAAGAAACTGCTGGCCCGGCCCGAGCTCGGCTCGGTCGTCGGCGCCCTCGCCGTCTTCGTCTTCTTCGCGGTGACCGCCGACAGTTTCCTGCGCCTGTCCAGCCTCGGCACGGTCCTCTACGCCGCCTCCACCCTCGGCATCATGGCCGTGCCCGTCGCCCTGCTGATGATCGGCGGCGAGTTCGACCTCTCCGCCGGTGTGCTGGTGACCAGCTCCGCGCTCGTCTCCTCGATGTTCAGCTACCAGATGACCGCCAACGTCTGGGTCGGCGTCGGCGTCTCGCTGCTCGTCACCCTGGCCGTCGGCGTCTTCAACGGCTTCATGCTGACCCGTACCGGACTGCCCAGCTTCATCATCACGCTCGGCACCTTCCTCATGCTCACCGGCCTCAACCTCGGCCTCACCAAGCTCATCGCCGGCACCGTCTCCACCAAGACCATCGCCGACATGGAGGGCTTCCCCTCCGCCCGCGCCCTCTTCGCCTCCCAGCTGACCGTCGGCGGCGTCGAACTCAAGGTCACCATCCTGTGGTGGCTCGGCCTCGTCGCCCTCGCCACCTGGATCCTGCTGCGCACCCGCTTCGGCAACTGGATCTTCGCCGTCGGGGGCGGCGCCGACGCCGCCCGCGCGATCGGCGTCCCCGTCCACCGCACGAAGATCGGCCTCTACGCCGCGGTCGCCTTCTGCGCCTGGGTCTCCGGCCAGCACCTGCTGTTCTCCTTCGACGTCGTCCAGTCCGGCGAAGGCGTCGGCAACGAGCTGATCTACATCATCGCGGCCGTCATCGGCGGCTGTCTGATCACCGGCGGATACGGGTCGGCCGTCGGCTCCGCCGTCGGCGCCCTCATCTTCGGCATGACCAGCAAGGGCATCGTCTACGCCGAGTGGAACCCCGACTGGTTCAAGTTCTTCCTGGGCGCGATGCTGCTCCTCGCGACCCTCCTGAACGCCTGGATCCGCAAGCGCGTGGAGGCCACCAAGTGACGACCGCTCCTCTTGTCGAGCTGGCCGGCGTCAGCAAGTACTACGGCAACATCCGCGCCCTCGAAGGCGTCTCTCTGGAGGTCCGCGCCGGGGAGATCACCTGCGTCCTCGGCGACAACGGCGCCGGCAAGTCCACCCTCATCAAGATCGTCGCCGGTCTGCACCGGCACGACGCCGGAACCTTCCGCATCGAGGGCGAGGAGGTCACCCTCGCCAACCCGCGCGACGCCCTCGACCGGGGCATCGCCACCGTCTACCAGGACCTCGCCGTCGTCCCCCTCATGCCGGTGTGGCGCAACTTCTTCCTCGGCTCCGAGCCCACCCGCGGCAAGGGCCCCTTCCGCCGGCTCGACGTCGAGCTGATGCGGACCACCACCCGCGAGGCCCTGCTCCGCATGGGCATCGACCTGCGCGACGTCGACCAGCCCATCGGCACCCTCTCCGGCGGCGAGCGCCAGTGCGTCGCCATCGCCCGCGCCGTCCACTTCGGCGCCAAGGTCCTCGTCCTCGACGAGCCGACCGCAGCCCTCGGCGTCAAGCAGTCCGGGGTCGTCCTGAAGTACGTCGCCGCCGCCCGTGACCAGGGCCTCGGCGTCATCCTCATCACACACAACCCGCACCACGCCCACCTCGTCGGCGACCGGTTCGTCCTGCTCAAGCGGGGCGTCATGGCGGCGAGCCACACCAAGGACTCCGTCACGCTCGACGAGTTGACCCGGCAGATGGCCGGCGGCAGCGAGCTGGAGGACCTGCGCCACGCCCTGGAACGCCCCACCGGCGCGTAACGGGCCCCCGACCCCCCTCCTGGCAGAATCGGAGCCGATGAGTACCTACCGTGACCTCGCGCACCGCGGCTCCGCCCGCGGCACCGTGCTGCGGACCGTCGGGAGCCGGGAGCGCCGCTCCCACCTGACGGCGCCGCGGGTGCCGACCGTCGGCATCGACATCGGCGGTACGAAGGTGATGGCCGGGGTCGTCGACGCGGACGGCAACATCCTGGAGAAGCTCCGCACCGAGACCCCGGACAAGTCCAAGAGCCCCAAGGTCGTCGAGGACACCATCGTCGAACTGGTCCTGGACCTCTCCGACCGGCACGACGTGCACGCGGTCGGCATCGGCGCCGCCGGCTGGGTCGACGCCCACCGGGCCCGCGTCCTCTTCGCCCCGCACCTCGCCTGGCGCAACGAACCCCTCAGGGACGCCCTCCAGGCCCGCCTCGCGGTCCCCGTCATGGTCGACAACGACGCCAACACGGCCGCCTGGGCCGAGTGGCGCTTCGGTGCCGGCCGCGGCGAGGACCACCTCGTCATGATCACGCTCGGCACCGGCATCGGCGGGGCCATCCTGGAGGACGGCCAGGTCAAGCGCGGCAAGTTCGGCGTCGCCGGCGAGTTCGGCCACATGCAGGTGGTCCCCGGCGGTCACCGCTGCCCCTGCGGCAACCGCGGCTGCTGGGAGCAGTACAGCTCCGGCAACGCCCTGGTCCGCGAGGCCCGCGAGCTGGCCGCCGCCGACTCCCCGGTCGCGTACAACATCATCGAGCGGGTCAAGGGCCACATCCCGGACATCACCGGCCCCCTCATCACCGAGCTGGCCCGCGACGGCGACGCCATGTGCGTCGAGCTCCTCCAGGACATCGGCCAGTGGCTCGGCGTCGGCATCGCCAACCTCGCCGCCGCCCTCGACCCCTCCTGCTTCGTCATCGGCGGGGGCGTGTCCGCCGCCGACGACCTGCTCATCGGCCCCGCCCGGGACGCCTTCCGCCGCCACCTCACCGGCCGCGGCTACCGCCCCGAGGCCCGCATCACCCGCGCCCAGCTCGGCCCGGAGGCGGGCATGGTGGGCGCCGCCGACCTCGCCCGGCTCGTCGCCCGCCGCTTCCGCCGCGCCAACCGGCGCCGGGTGGAGCGGCACGAGCGGTACGAACGCTACGCCCAGGCCTTCCGGAACGGCACCCAGGCCCTGGGCGACCGCACCCCCGAGGACCCGCGGCCATGACCGTCCCGCAGCAGACCCCCCAGCCGCCCCGGTCCCCGGACCCGGAGCCCTACCGCCCCGGGGAGGGAAAGCTCCCCGAGGGGCACGGCCACATGATCCGCCGCCGCTGGCTCACGGCGGTCATCATCGTGCTGCTCGTCGGCATCCCCGCCGGGTATCTGGTGATCTCCGCCGGTCAGAGCCGGGACAGCGGTCGCGACAAGGAACGCGAGTCCTCGGTCGTCGGCCTCCAGGACAACTGGCCGTCGCAGATGAAGCGCCGTGTCTTCGAGGTCCCGATCCCGCGCGGCGCCTGGGACGTCGCGTACTACGAGACCAGCAACTGGAAGACCAGCCGCCTCTACGTCCGCTTCACCACCACCGCCACCGGTCTGGACACCTTCCTCGCCGAGTCGGGCGCGAGCCGCGCGGAGCTCACGCCCGGACGGGTCACGGTGGGGGAGCGGGACGCGGACATCGTCGGCTGGACCTTCGGCCCCGACGCGACCTGGTCGGGCACGACCGTCACCCGCGAGCGGCCCCGGCCCGCCACCGACGTCACCGTGGACCTGACCGACCCGGCCTTCCCACAGGTGTACGTGGTCTCCACGACCAGCCCCTGAGGCGGCACGCCCCCGACCGGGCAGGGGACGGGAGGTCCGGCCGTACGTCCGCGCGGTCAGGCGGTGCGCCCTGCGTCGATCTCGGCCACGAGGGCTTCGACGCGGGCCCGGATCGCGTCACGGATGGGCCGCACGGCCTCGACGCCCTTGCCCGCCGGGTCCTCCAGCGCCCAGTCGAGGTACCGCTTGCCGGGGATGACCGGGCAGGCGTCGCCGCAGCCCATGGTGATCACGTAGTCCGACGCCCGGACGGTCTCGGCGGTCAGCACCTTCGGCCGTTGGTCCGCGATGTCGATGCCCAGCTCGGCCATGGCGGCGACGGCGGAGGGATTGACCCGTTCGCCGGGGGCCGAGCCGGCGGAACGGACCTCCACGCGGTCGCCCGCGAGGTGCCGCAGGAAGCCCGCGGCCATCTGGGAGCGGCCCGCGTTGTGGACGCAGACGAAGAGGACGGAGGCGAGCGGGGCGGTCATCGGTTCTTCCTCGGGGTGGGGGACGGCACGGGCCGGCCGGACACCGGCGCGGGACGCCGTGAAAGTATCAGTCCATGATGACGTCAGTCGACACTGACCTGATCCGGGTGCTGGCCGACCCGCTCAGGCTCCGGATCGTGACCCTGCTCGCCCGCGAGACGCTCTGCACCACCCACCTGGTGGAGGAGACCGGCGCCCGGCAGACCAACCTCTCCAACCACCTGAGGGTCCTGCGGGAGGCCGGGGTCGTGGAGACGGAGCCCTGCGGCCGGTTCACCTACTACCGGCTCAAGCCGGAGGTCATCGAAGGGCTGGCCGGCCGGTTCGCCGCGCTCGCCGCCACCGCCCGTACCGCCGCCGACACCAAGAGGGCCTGCCCGTGACCCCCACCGCTCCCGCGACGGCCCGGCAGACCCCGGTCGTCGCGAAGCTGTCGACGCCCGACCGCTTCCTCGCCGTCTGGATCCTCCTGGCCATGGGCCTGGGCCTCGGGCTCGGACGGCTCGTCCCGGGCCTGAACGACCTGCTCGCGGCGGTCGAGATCGGCGGGATCTCGCTGCCGATCGCCGCCGGCCTGCTGATCATGATGTACCCGGTCCTGGCAAAGGTGCGCTACGACCGGCTCGACGCCGTCACCGGTGACCGCCGCCTGATGGTCTCCTCGCTGGTGATCAACTGGGTCCTCGGCCCGGCGGTGATGTTCGCCCTGGCGTGGATCTTCCTGCCGGACCAGCCGGAGTACCGCACCGGCCTGGTCGTCGTCGGCCTGGCCCGCTGCATCGCCATGGTCGTCATCTGGAACGACCTGGCCTGCGGCGACCGTGAGGCGGCGGCCGTCCTGGTGGCGCTGAACTCGGTCTTCCAGGTGATCGCCTTCGGCCTGCTCGGCTGGCTCTACCTCGACCTGCTGCCCGCCTGGCTCGGCCTGGGACAGGGCGAGGCGCTCGACATCTCCCCGGTGGAGATCGCGCTCAACGTCGTCGTCTTCCTCGGCGTGCCGCTGCTGGCCGGCTTCCTCACCCGCAGGATCGGTGAGAGGAGGCTGGGCCGGGAGACGTACGAGACGGCGTTCCTGCCGAAGATCGGCCCGTGGGCGCTGTACGGCCTGCTGTTCACGATCGTCGTCCTCTTCGCCCTGCAGGGGAGGACCATCACCTCGCAGCCGCTGGACGTGGTCCGGATCGCGCTCCCGCTGCTGGTCTACTTCGCGGTGATGTGGTTCGGCTCCTTCGCCCTCGGCAAGGCAGTCGGCCTGTCCTACGCCCGCACCGCCACGCTCGCGTTCACCGCCGCCGGCAACAACTTCGAGCTGGCCATCGCGGTCGCCGTCGCCACCTTCGGCGTCACCAGCGGCCAGGCCCTCTCCGGCGTGGTCGGCCCCCTCATCGAGGTCCCCGTCCTCATCGCCCTGGTGTACGTGTCGCTGGCCTGGCGCGAGAAGTTCGCCCCGGCCCGGAGGTGACCGCGCGACCGGCCCGCCCCTCGCCGGCTCCGTCCCCCGCGGGCGGCGCTCAGGCGGGGTGACCGGGCGAGAAGTGGAGGACGTCACCGAGCCGCAGCGCGCGCGGGCGGTCCTGTGCCGCCGGCCCCTCCGGTCCGCCGGCGACCGGGGTCAGGCGGAAGCCGACATGGTCCCCGCCGTCCGTGCGCTCCTCCACCCGGCCCACGAACCACGCGTCGGCGTCCGCGAGCAGGGGAGTGCCGTGGGGCCCGTCCGTCCACCGCGTCCGGGCGAACTTGTCGACGCGGTGCCCGGTCTCCTCGCCGAACAGCCGGGCGGTCTCCAGGCGCGCCCGGCTCAGCACGTGCACGGCCAGGTGGGCGGACCGGCAGGCGACCTCGCAGGTGTGGTTGCGCCGGGACAGCCACACCATGAACCCCTCCGGGTCGATCGAGCACTGGGAGGCGAACCCCACGAGACAGCCGGCCCGCGTGCCGTCCCCGGCCCTCGCCGTCACCACGAACACCGGGGGGTCGAGCAGATCCGTCACGGCGTCCAGATGCGCCACTGGCCGCTCCTCTCCTTCGCGCGAACGGGACCGAACGCGGGGCACCGGGCCCCTGAGGGACCCGGTGCCCACCACCGCTCCGGTCATTCCGGCCGGATGTCAGGTGCTGTCCGCCGCTCCGGTCGCCTTCGTGTGCCGGAGCAGCGCCGTCGCCGCCAGGGCGATCACCGCGGCGGCGCTGAGCACCGCCAGAGCCTGTGCCCAGGCGAACCGGGAGCCCAGGCTGCTGGTCAGCAGGTCCACCGTGCGCATTCCGGCGAGGAGGTGCAGCCCGATGAGGCCGACGGCGACCGCCGCCGCGGCGGCCCAGGCGCTCAGGCTGTCCCGTACCGCCAGCAGGACGCCGACCAGCAGACAGAACAGGGTGATCACGACGGACACCATCGCGGCGGTGCCGCCGGAGCGCAGCCCCGCCACGTCCGTCGGCAGGTGCAGCAGTCCGCAGGCGAACAGGGCGGCCGCCGCCGGCCAGCGCAGTCCCGACCGCAGCGCGGCCGTGGGGGCGTGGCTGCCCGGCCCGTCCGCGAGCGCCTGGTCCAGCGGAGACCTCGCCTTCAGGGCCCCGCGCAGCCGTTTCGCCCCGGCCTTGTCCGCGCCGGGCGGCGTGAGCGTGGGCGCGGGGGTCCGTTCGGGGGCGGCGCCCTGGCCGGAATCGGTCCCGCGCGCCGCCTCGCCCTCGGGGCCGCCCGTCGTCCGCCAGCCGCTGCTGTCGGCGCCGATGATGTTGACGAGCTCGACGATGTCCTCGATCGGACGCCCCACGGCCGCGGCGCGCAGCGTGGTCTCGGCCTGGTGGAGGTCGTACCCCGACTCGTTGAGCAGCGCGATCAGCTGCCGCACCTCGTCGAGGGGCCGGGAGACGGCGGCGGCCCGGAGCGCCACGTCGGCGGGGCTCGACACCTCACCCGACGCGGTGAGCCGCGCGACCAGCGCGGCGACTTCGGGCACGGGCCGTTCGGTGGCCGCGGTCCACAGCAGGGTGTGGATCGCGTTCTCGCCGTTCTCGTCGTCCTCGGCGGTACTCCCGCCGGCGGCCTTCTCGGCACCGGCGCCGGTTTCCGGTCCGGCCGGCCCGTCCGCCACGGCCCGGGGCTCGGCCACGGCCGGCGCCGGATGCGGTGCGGCCGGTTGGGGCGCGGCGGACCCGGTCCCGGGGACCTCGGCCACGGCGGGCCCGGTCTCCGGGGCCTTGGCCCCGGCGGGCGCGGGCGCGGACTCCGCGGGCGTGGCCTCGGCCGGCCCGGGCGCGCCCGTCCCGGGCAGGGGCGGGGCGGCCGCGGGTTCCGTGGGGGCCGCCATCGCCGGGGGGAACGGCGGGGGCGGAGGCGGCGGAGGGGGCGCGGGGGGTACGGCCGGCTCCGGCGGTCCGCCGTGACCGGTGCCGCCCACCGACGCCCCGGTCTCCGGGGCGGGGGAGGACGGCGTACTCCGAGCCGGTGTGCGGGTCGAAGGGGACCAGGGCTCGGGCCCTGGAGTGGTGGTGCTGTCCAAGGGGTCGGGGGTCATGGTGGGGCTCCATTCGTGGCCATCCCGCGGGGCGTCCACTGTGGCTGGCTCGCGACGCGCCGATGAACGCGTACCTGAAGACCACTAGTACGCAGATCATCACGCTGCGCCATCCGGGACGTGCGGAACTGCTCCGACGGAGCGAAAACCCTCCCGGAACCCGCCCGCCGCCGCGCGGCGGCGCCCGTCCGCCGACGCCGCCCGTGGTATCACCGAAAGCCGCTCGTGCCCCTCGCCGCCGCGACCGTACGGACCCGGTGACCGGGGGCCCGGCGCCCGTACCCGGTGACGCCCCGCCCCGCGAAGCCCCGAAGGGGCGGGTCACCCCGTCCTCGGATACGTTTTCCTCGTGGGGCAGGAGCGGGACGTCTCCGCCTTCCTCGCCCGCCCGGCGCACCAACCGGCACCGCGCGCACCCGGCCGGCCTTCTGAGGCAGCGCGTGCGCGGCCGACTCCCCGAGCCGGCGGATGACACGGACCTCGGCCGGTCGCCCCGCGGGACGCCGCCGACCACGCCCGCGGCTCCCCGGACGCCCTGGAACCCGCCCACCACGCCCCACGTTCCCCCGGGACACGCTGACGGCGCGTCACCGACTGATACGATCTCGAATCATGTTCGAACAAAAGGCCACAACCCCGGCACCGACCCGGCCGGTGGTGCAGCGCCGCGGGCTGGAGCGCAGGAAGGCCATCCTCGACGCCGCCGAGGCCCTGCTCGCCGAACAGGGCTACGAGGCCGCCACGCTGAAGGCGATCGGCGAGCGCGCGGGCATCCCCATCGCCTCGATCTACCACTACTTCCCCGACCGGTACGAGGTCGACGCCGAGCTGCTCCAGCGGCACCTGGGCGCGATCGACGCCCTCACGGCGGCCGAGGTGGCCGCCCCCCGCGCCGGGACGCTGCGGGAGGCCGTCGACGCCGTGATCGACGTGATCCTCGGCTACATCCGCCGGCACCCGAGCTGCGCGGAACTGTGGTTCGCCGGGCGCCATCCCCGGCTCGACGAACTGGTGCGGGCCTTCGACGAGGCGCAGGCGGAGCGGTTCTGGCGCCGGCTCGTCGACCGGGAGTTCCTGCGCGTCGACACCCCCCGGCTCGCGCTGTCCCTCGCCTTCGAGGTGGGCACCCGGCTGTTCGACATCGCCTTCCGGCGCGCGCCCGGGGGCGACGACGCCACGATCGACGAGGCCCGCCGCCTGGTCACGGCCTACCTGGAGACGTACGCCCCGGACGGCACCCGGCGCGGCGGCTGACGCGGCGGGCACGCCGCCCGGTCAGGCCCGGCCCCGGCGTCGTGAACCCGGCAAGACCGGCGAGACGTCCCCTAAGCTGTCCCGACCCCCGCTGGAGGGGCCTGCGCGAGAGATGAGAGGGTCTGGCGGGTGAGCGATACACCGACGAACACTCTGCAATACCGCGTCGACGGGCGCGACGACGCTCCGGTCCTCGTCCTGGGGCCCTCCCTCGGTACCACCTTCCACATGTGGGACCGGCAGATACCGGAGCTCACCCGTGACTGGCGCGTCGTCCGCTTCGACCTGCCGGGGCACGGGGGCGCGCCCGCCGAGCCCTTCACCTCCGTCGCCGAGCTCGGGGACCGGCTGCTGGCCACCCTCGACTCGCTCGGCGTCCCGCGCTTCGGCTACGCCGGCTGCTCCCTCGGCGGGGCCGTCGGGCTCGACCTGGCGCTGCGGGCGCCGCACCGGGTCGCCTCCCTCGCGCTGGTCGCCACCTCGCCCCGGTTCGGCACCGCCGACGAGTTCCGCCAGCGCGGCGTGATCGTCCGGACGAACGGCCTGGAGCCGATGGCCCGCACCGCTCCCGAGCGGTGGTTCACCCCGGTCTTCGCCGGGGCGCAGCCCGCCATCGTCGACTGGGCCGTGCAGATGGTCCGCACGACCGACCCGGCCTGTTACGTCTCCGCCTGCGAGGCCCTCGCCGTCTTCGACGTCCGGGAGGCACTCGGCGGCATCGGCGTCCCCGCGCTCGTCCTGGTCGGCTCCGAGGACCAGGTCACCGGCCCCGCCGAGGCCCGCACCCTGGTCGCCGGCATCTCCGACGCCCGGCTCGCGGTCGTCCCCGGCGCCTCGCACCTGGCGCCCGTGGAGCAGCCCGCCGCCGTGACCGAGCTGCTCATGGACCACTTCGCGAGCACCGTCCAGGACACCAGCGGCACCCTGATCGTGCCGCCCTACCCGGCCGCCGCGCCGGTGCCGCCGGCCGAGCCCGCGGCCCCCGCCCCGGCCGCCGTGCCCGCCGAGTCCGGCCGCCCCGATCCGTACGACCGCGGCCTGAGCCTGCGCCGGGAGATCCTCGGTGACGCCCATGTCGACCAGGCCCTCGCCGACGAGGCCGGCGAGGACTTCCAGGCGCTCGTCACCCGGTACGCCTGGGGCGAGGTCTGGAGCCGGGACGGTCTCGACCGGCGCACCCGCAGCGTCGTGACCCTCACGGCGCTCATCGCCGGCGGTCACCGCGAGGCCCTGGCCGACCACACCCGGGCCGCGCTGCGCAACGGACTCTCGCCCCTGGAACTGCGGGAGATCGTGCTGCACGCGGCGGTCTACTGCGGCCTCCCCGCCGCCGACGCCGCCCTGCGGGTCGTCACCCGCGTCGTCGAGGAGGAGACCACACCGCCCGCGTAGGCTGGCGCCGTGAAGCTGACGAAGAAGTCCCACGCCTGCGTCCGCCTGGAGAAGGACGGCCGGACCCTCGTGCTCGACCCCGGCGGGTTCACCGAGGAGGACGCCGTCACCGGCGCCGACGCCCTGCTCGTCACCCACGAGCACCCGGACCACTTCGACGAGGGCCGGCTCCGCGCCGCCCTGGAAGCCAACCCGGCCGCCGAGATCTGGACGCTGCGCAGCGTCGCCGACCAGCTCTCGGCGGCCTTCCCCGGACGGGTGCACACCGTCGGGAACGGCGACACCTTCACGGCGGCCGGATTCGACGTGGAGGTCCACGGCGAGCTGCACGCGGTGATCCACCCGGACATCCCGCGCGTCACCAACGTGGGCTACCTGGTCGACGGCACCGTCTTCCACCCCGGCGACGCGCTCACCGTCCCCGGCCGGCCGGTGGACACCCTGCTGCTGCCCGTGATGGCGCCGTGGAACAAGATCTCCGAGGTCATCGACTACGTCCGCGAGGTCCGGCCGCGCCGGGCGTACGACATCCACGACGCCCTGCTCACCGACCTGGCCCGCCCGATCTACGACCGCCAGATCGGCGCGCTCGGCGGCACCGACCACGGCCGCCTGGCCTCCGGGGCCTCCGCCGAGGTCTGAGCCCCCGGAGGTGAACCGGGTCACGGCCGCCCCCCAGTAGGCTGGCAGCCATGCGCATCGCCACCTGGAACGTCAACTCGATCACCGCCCGGCTGCCCCGTCTCCTGGCCTGGCTGGAGAGCAGCGGCACCGACGTGCTGTGCATCCAGGAGACCAAGTGCACCGCCGAGCAGTTCCCCGCCGAGGAGCTGCGCGCGCTGGGCTACGAGTCGGTGGTCAACGCCACCGGCCGGTGGAACGGCGTGGCCCTGGTCTCCCGGGTCGGCCTCGAGGACGTGGTCACCGGCCTGCCCGGCGGCCCGGACTACGAGGGCCTGCAGGAGCCGCGGGCGATCTCCGCGACCTGCGGCCCGGTCCGCGTCTGGTCGGTCTACGTGCCGAACGGCCGGGAGGTCGCCCACGAGCACTACGCCTACAAGCTGCGCTGGCTGGAGGCGCTGAAGGCGGCCGTCGCCGGGGACGCGGCCGGGGACCGGCCCTTCGCCGTCCTCGGCGACTACAACATCGCCCCGACCGACGACGACGTCTGGGACATCGCCCTCTTCGAGGGCGCCACCCACGTCACCGAGCCCGAGCGGGCCGCCCTGGCCGGCCTGCGCGAGACCGGCCTCACCGACGTGGTCCCGCGCCCCCTCAAGTACGACCACCCCTTCACGTACTGGGACTACCGCCAGCTCTGCTTCCCGAAGAACCGCGGCATGCGCATCGACCTGGTGTACGGCAACAAGGCCTTCGCCGGGGCCGTGACCGACAGCTACGTGGACCGCGAGGAGCGCAAGGGCAAGGGCGCCTCCGACCACGCCCCCGTGGTGGTCGACCTCGACGTGTGACCCCGGGCGCGCGGGCCTTCCGCCGGAACGATCTCCGCGCGCCGGGTGGTGGACCCGCCGGTGGCGGTGCGACGCTGTTCGGATGAACATCCCGTTTCTGGACAAGTGGCGTAAACGGCCCGCCGGTGACACGGCGGCGCCCCTGGCCGCCGCCTTCGACCGCGACCCCGGTGGCGTGGCGGAGGTGCTCGCCGAGTGCGAGCTGCTCCGCGCCCGTGTCGAGGACGCCGGGGTGGTCCTCGACGACAGCCCGCGCTCGCTCCAGGAGCTCGACCAGCTGCCGCCGCGCTGGCGCGAGGACCCCGAGGAGCTGCCCTGGGTGGGCAACGACGCGGGTCTCTACCTCGGCACGGTCATCGTGCGGAACGTGCCGGGCGCCCACTGGCAGGTCCTGCCGGGCGGCGGCCCCGTGGTCCGGCTGGCCTCCGGCCGGGAGATCCAGGTGGTCGAGGCCGGACTCGACTGGGCCATGACCGGCTCGCCGGAGCTCTCCCAGGTGTACGCCGAGGCCGCCGAGGCCTGAACCGGCGCCGCTCCCGAGGCCCCCGCCGCCGTCCCTCCGGTGCGGCCACGGCGGCCCCGGCGGCCGCCCGCGCCCGACCCCGTACCGCCGTCCGCTCCACCCTCCTCACTCATCCGCAGTAAATACGGGTAATCGCCGTTTTCGTGCGTGTCGGGCGTGAAGTCCCTTTTTCTGGTGGATAGTTTGCGCTGACCGCGACACCGCTGAGAAATGGGGCAGGGCAGCGTATGGCCGTCGTCGATCCGCTGATCGAACTGCGTGACGTGAACAAGCACTTCGGCACGCTGCACGTCCTCCAGGGCATCAACCTCACCGTCGGCCGCGGCGAGGTCGTCGTCGTCATCGGTCCCTCCGGGTCCGGCAAGTCCACGCTCTGCCGGGCGATGAACCGCCTGGAGCGCGTCGAGTCGGGCGAGATCCTCATCGACGGGCAGCCCCTTCCCGAGGAGGGCAAGGCGCTCGCCCGGCTGCGCGCCGAGGTCGGCATGGTCTTCCAGTCCTTCAACCTCTTCGCCCACAAGACCGTCCTCGCCAACGTCTCCCTCGCGCAGATCAAGGTCCGCAAGCGGAAGAAGGAGGACGCGGACCGGCGCTCGCGCGAACTCCTCGACCGGGTCGGCCTCGCCGCCCACGCCGACAAGTACCCCGCGCAGCTCTCCGGCGGCCAGCAGCAGCGCGTGGCCATCGCCCGCGCCCTCGCCATGGACCCCAAGGCGCTCCTCTTCGACGAGCCGACCTCCGCGCTCGACCCGGAGATGATCAACGAGGTCCTGGAGGTCATGCAGCAGCTGGCCCGGGAGGGCATGACGATGGTGGTGGTCACGCACGAGATGGGCTTCGCCCGCTCCGCGGCCAACCGGGTCGTGTTCATGGCCGACGGGCGGATCGTCGAGGACCGCGCCCCGGAGGACTTCTTCACCGCCCCGCGCAGCGACCGGGCCAGGGACTTCCTCTCCAAGATCCTCAAGCACTGACCGGGGTGGGAACCATGCAGCGTACGCACCGGATCCTGGCCGCCCTCACCGTGCTGCTCGCCGCGGCGGGCCTGCTCGGCGGCTGCGGCAAGGAGGGCAGCCCGCCCGTCAAGGGCCCGCAGCCCGACCAACTCCCCGTCTACCGGGTCGCCTCGGCCTTCACCCTGCCCGGCTCGCCGACCTGGAACCGGGCCAAGAAGCGCGGCCGGCTCGTCGTCGGCGCCAAGGAGGACCAGCCGTACATGGGGGAGAAGGACCCCGCCAGCGGCCGCTACTCCGGATTCGACATCGAGATCGCCAAGATGATGGCGGCCTCCCTCGGCTTCGACCCGGCGACGGTCGAGTTCCGCACGATCGCCTCCGCCAACCGCGAGACGGCCCTGCAGAACGGCCAGATCGACTACTACGTGGGCACCTACACCATCAACGACAAGCGCAAGAAGCTCGTCGGCTTCGCCGGCCCCTACTACGAGGCCGGCCAGTCCCTCCTCGTCCGCACCGACGAGCACGGCATCCGCGGCCCTGGGGACCTGGCAGGCAAGCGGGTCTGCTCGGCCGCCGGCTCCACCCCGTACCAGCGGATCGAACGTGACCACCCCGAGGCGGAACTCGTCGCGTACGACACCTACTCCGTCTGCGTCGACAACCTGCTGACCTTCCAGGTCGACGCGGTCACCACCGACGACACCATCCTCATGGGATACGCGGCCAAGGTGCCCGACGAGCTCAAGGTCGTGGGCGAGCCGTTCTCCAAGGAGCCGTACGGCATCGGCGTCCCCCGGGAGGACGACGCGCTGCGCTTCGCCCTCGACGACGCCATCGCCGCCCACCAGAAGAACGGCGACTGGAAGAAGGCGTACGACGCCACCCTCGGCCTCTCCGGGGTGCCCGCCCCCGCCCCGCCCGCCATCGACCGCTACCCGGCGAGCTGACCGCAGGAGCCCCCGACATGGAGTCACCGGCATGGACGTCCTGACCGACAACTTCTCGCTCTACGGCAAGGGTTTCCTCGGCACCGTCGAACTCACCGTCTACGCCTCGGCGCTCGCCCTCGTCCTGGGCTTCGTCATGGCCGCCTTCCGGGTGGCGCCCGTCGGATCCTTCCGGGTTTTCGGCACCGCCTGGGTGACCGTCCTGCGCAACACCCCGCTCACCCTGCTGTTCTTCGCGGTGATGCTGGGCCTGCCCCGCTTCGGCCTGGTCCTGCCCTTCGAGCTGTTCGCGGTCCTCGCCCTCGGCTGCTACACCTCGGCCTTCATCTGCGAGGCGCTGCGCTCCGGCATCAACACCGTCCCGCGCGGGCAGGGAGAGGCGGCCCGCAGCCTCGGCATGACCTTCGCGCAGACCCTCGGCACCGTCGTCCTCCCGCAGGCCTTCCGCTCCGTCATCCCGCCCATCGGTTCGACGCTGATCGCCCTGGCCAAGAACTCGGCCATCGCCGGCGCCTTCAGCGTCACCGAACTCCTCGGCACCTACAAGACGCTGAGCGAGCTCGGCTACAACATCATCTGGACCTTCTTCTGGATCGCCGTCGGATACCTGCTCATCACCCTCACCATCAGCGTCCTCTTCAACGTCCTGGAGAAGCGCTGGGGAGTCGCCCGATGACAAGCGCCACCGCCCTCTACGACGTCCCCGGGCCGCGCGCCCGCCGCCGCCACCGCCTCTACGGCCTCCTGTCGACGCTGGTGATCCTCGCCCTGGCCGGATGGATCCTGTACCTCCTCTTCGACACCCGCCAGTTCACCTCCACCAAATGGTCGCCGTTCGCCTACGAGGGCATCCAGGAGCTGCTGCTCAAGGGCCTCGGCAACACCCTGAAGGCCTTCGCGTACGCCTCGGTTCTCTCGCTGGCGCTCGGCGCGGTCCTCGCCACCGGCCGCCTCTCCGACCACCGCGTCCTGCGGTGGCTCGCGACCCTGGTCGTCGAGTTCTTCCGCGCGATGCCCGTCCTGGTGATGATCTTCTTCATCTTCGTGGCGCTGAAGGTGCAGCCGCTGCCCGCCCTCGTCGCCGGGCTCACCCTCTACAACGGCTCGGTGCTGGCCGAGGTCTTCCGCACCGGCGTGCACGCGGTGGCCCGGGGGCAGGGCGAGGCCGCCTACGCGCTCGGCATGCGCAAGACCCAGGTCATGACGTACGTCCTGGTGCCGCAGGCGGTCCGCGCGATGCTGCCGGCGATCATCAGCCAGCTCGTCGTGGCCCTCAAGGACACCTCGCTCGGCTTCCTGATCACCTACGAGGAGTTCCTCCACGCCGGCAAGCTGATCGCCTCGAACCTCGACTACGACCTGCCGTTCATCCCCGTCGTCCTGGTCGTGTCACCGATCTACATCGGCATGTGCATGCTGCTCTCCTGGTTCGCCACCTGGGTGGCGCGGCGGGAGCGCCGCGACCCCAGGATCAGGGCGGTGGACGTCGCCCCGGCGGAGCAGGGAACGGTGCTGCCGGGCCGGGAGTAGGCCCGCGCGGGTCACGCCCGCCCGGCAGCAGCCGGTGATCACTCCTCCCGCAGCGGTACCGACACGTACGACGGGTCGGCGGCGGGCGAGGAGAAGGTCAGCTGCGCGCCGGTCGGGTTGTGCTCGATGTAGAGCGGGTCGACCGTGTCCACGACGAGGGCGAGCCGGTGCCCCGCCGGGACGTCGTACGCCGTGGAGAACAGCTCCAGGTCGACGGTGAACGGCCGGCCCGGCGTCCTGCCGTGGAAGGTGTACGGGGCGTTGCTCACGAGCTTGCCGACGCCCAGCGGGCCGACGTCGTACAGGTACGCGACGAGGGTGCCGCTCTCCTTCGTCGGGGTGACGGTGGTGTGCAGCAGCGGCGTCCCGCGCACCTTGCGGACCGTGTCGTACCGCTCGGACTGCCAGACGGCCGCGAACGAGCGGGGCAGGAGCGGGACGGAGACGGCGGGCGGGGTCCGCAGGAACTGGTCCAGCAGGTTGGAGAGCAGGACGATGCCGCCCGAGGCCCCGGAGTCCACGTTCGCCCACACGTGTTCGGTGTCGCCGAGGGCGATCCGCTCCCGGTGCGCGTGGACCGACTTCCAGTCCGGGTAGCCCTCGTAGCCGCCGGCGGAGCGGGAGGCGAGCTGGACGGGCTGTTCCCGGTCGACGCCGTTCGCGGCGCCCTTCAGGTGGTGGTCGAACCAGCGGTGGGCGCTGGTCCAGGTGTCGTTCGGCAGGCCCAGGAGCCCGGTGGCCTCGGCGGTGGCGTGGTCACCCGGGCGGAATTCCAGGCGCTTGGGTCCGGTGAGCTTCTCGAAGAAGCTCGCGTACTGGTTGGGCGGGAAGATCGTGTCGCCCCAGGCGTTGCCGAGCATGACCGCGGTGCGGTTCGCGTTGAGCCGGTCGAGGTGGGTGACGGCGGAGCGCTCGCGGCCCCAGGCGATCATGTCCTCCTCCTTGGCCAGGTTGGAGGAGAGGAAGTCGCCCAGCACCTGCCGGAGTTCGGGGCCGGGCCGGCCGGTCAGGTGTCCGGCGCCGCCGAGGAGGGCGGCGGCCTGGAGGTGCTGTGTGCGCCCGCTGTAGATGGAGTCGATGAGGTCGGCCCAGCCGCTGAGCGCCGCGACGGCCTTGACCCGGGGGTCGTGGGCGGCGGCGAGCAGGCTGATGCCGGCGCCGTAACTCACGCCCGCCATACCGACCTTGGCAGGATCGGCGGGGGTGTGGGCGAGTGCCCAGTCGATGACCCGGGAGGCGTCGGCGACGTCCTTGGGGCCGGCCGTCTCGATCTCGCCGCCGGACTGCCAGAAGCCGCGGGAGTTGTAACTCACCACGACGTAACCGGAGTCGGCGAGCGCACGCGCCTGGGCCAGGTACTCGATCTGCGGCATGGCCCAGCTGGTGGGGAGCACGATCACGGGGTGCCGCGCGCCGCCGCCGGAGCCGGCCGGGGTGACGACGTTCGCCTTGAGGACGGTGCCCCCGTCGCCCGCGATGTCGACGAAACGCACGGAGACGCCGTCCTCGGCGTGGGCGGCCGGGGCGGCTGTGAGGGCCGTTCCGGCCAGGAGGGCGGCGGTGGCGGCGCCGGCGGAGGCGGTACGGAGCGCCCGGCGCGCGGCGGTGGCGCGGGGGCCCGCCGTGCGGCGTCCGGCGGCGGGACGGGCGCCTGCGCCCGGGGCGGTCGCGGTCTCGGGGGTGGTGTTCGGTCCGGGGGTGGCGGCGGGGTCGTTGCGGGGGTCGTTCACGGAGCACTCCTCGCTGGTGTCACCGGTGGGGGCGGTGCGAAGTGACCCGACGGTAACCGTGACCGCTTACCGCAGGTAACCAGTCGGCAAGTTACGCGAGGGTAACGATTGCGCGATCCCGCCGGCCGCCCCAGGCTTGGCCCGTGGAGCACACCGACGTCTTCGACCCGCGCCGCTACGCCCAAGGCCTCCCGCACGACGCCTACCGCACCCTGCGCGACCACGCGCCCGTCGCGTGGCAGGAGGAGTACGAAGTTCTCGGCTGGCCCGCGGGGCCCGGCTTCTGGGCCGTCAGCCGGCACGCCGACGTCGTCCGGGTCCTCAAGGACGCCGGCACGTACTCCTCCCACCTCGGTGCCACCCAGATCCGCGACCCCGACCCCGCGGACCTGCCCTTCATCCGGCGCATGATGCTCAACCAGGACCCGCCCGCCCACGGGCGGCTGCGCCGGCTCGTCAGCCGCGCCTTCACCCCCGGCCGCATCGGGCGCTTCACCGCCACGGCCCGCGCACGCGCCCACCGCCTGCTCGACACGGCCCTCGCCGCCGGCGGCCCGGCCGACCTCGTCCGTACCGTCACCGACGACTACGCGCTGCTCAACCTGACCGACCTGCTCGGCGTCCCCGCGGACGACCGCGGACTCCTCCACACCTGGACCGAACGGGTCATCGCCTACCAGGACCCGGACGAGCCACCCGTCCTCGACGCGTCCGGCCGGCCCGTCAACCCCCGGTCGCCCGCACAGCTGGCCGACATGTTCGCCTACGCGCAGGACCTCGCCGCGTACAAGAGGCGGCACCCCGCCGACGACGTCATGACCTCCCTCGCCACCTCCGCCCTCGCCGACGCCGAACTGGAGATGTTCTTCTTCCTGCTCACCGTCGCGGGCAACGACACCGTCCGCAGCGCCGCCCCCGGCGGGCTGCTCGCCCTCGCCCGGAACCCCCGCGAACAGGGCCGCCTGTGGAACGGCGAGGTCTCCCTCGACACGGCCGTCGAGGAACTCCTCCGCGTGCACCCGCCGGTGCTCTCCTTCCGCCGCACCGCCACCCGGGACACCGATCTCGCCGGCGTCCGGATCACCGCGGGCGACAAGGTCGTCGTCCTCCACCCCTCCGCCAACCACGACGAGCGCGTCTTTCCCGACCCCCACCGGCTCGACCTCGGCCGCACCCCCAACCCCCACGTGTCCTTCGGCGACGGCCCCCACGTCTGCCTCGGCGCGCACTTCGCCCGGCTCCAGCTCGGGGTGCTCTACGAGGCGGTACGGGAGCGCTGCGCGGGCCTGGAGCTCGACGGGCCGCCCGGCCGCCTGGTCTCCAACTTCATCAACGGCGTCACGTCGCTGCCGGTGCGGCTGCGGGCGCCGTCGTCACCTCCCGCGTGACGCCCGCCACCCGCTCCACCACCCGGTCCTCGATCGGTGCCGCCCGCTCCAGCAGGCGAACACGTCGTACCGGCCCACCGAACGGTCCGTGCCCGCCCCCCTGTTCACCACCAGGGGGCACTCGTACATGCCGGGGGTGTCTCGCGCGCGGGCGGGGCCAGGCTCCGGGCGCCCCGGCCCCCGCGGCGCGCCGCTCCCGTGTTCGAGGCGGTCCTGACGGCGGAGGGCGGCGGAAGTTACAGTGCGCGGACGGTCGCCGACCGGCTGACAGGAGGTAGGAATGCGCCGCTCCGCCGCAGGATGGCTCTCCGCGCTCGCCGTCGTCACGACGGCGCTCTCGACGGGGGCCGCCGCCCCACCCGCCGCGCCCGCCGGCGCCCCACCACGGCCGGCACCGGTCAAGACACCCGTCGCCACCGGGTACGGCGGAGCCGTCGCCAGCGTCGACGCGGACGCCTCCGCCGCCGGCATCGAGGTCCTGCGCAAGGGCGGCAACGCCGTCGACGCGGCCGTCGCCGTGGCCGCCGCGCTCGGCGTCACGGAGCCGTACTCGGCCGGCATCGGAGGCGGCGGCTACTTCGTCCACTACGACGCGAGGACCCGCACCGTCCACACCGTCGACGGACGCGAGACCGCCCCGCTCTCCGCCGACGCGGGCCTCTTCACCGAGAACGGCCGGCCCATCCCCTTCGAGGAGGGCATGACCAGCGGCCTGGGCGTCGGCACCCCCGGCACCCCCGCCACCTGGCGGACCGTACTCGACGCCTGGGGCAGCAAGCCGCTCTCCACCCTCCTCGAACCCGCCGAGCGCCTCGCCCGCGACGGGTTCACCGTCGACGCGACCTTCCGCGCCCAGACCGCCGCCAACGAGGCCCGCTTCCGCGACTTCCCGGCCTCCGCCGACCTCTTCCTCCCCGGCGGGCAACTACCGGTGGTCGGCAGCGTCTTCAAGAACCCGGACCTGGCCCGTACGTACGACACGCTCGGCCGCCACGGCGTCGGCGCGCTCTACCGGGGGCCGCTCGCCCGGGACATCGTGAACACCGTCCGCACACCCCCCGTCCGCGAGGGAGCCACCCGCAAGGTGCGGTCCGGCGACCTGACGGAGCGTGACCTCGCCGCGTACCGCACCGAGTTCCGCGAGCCGACCCGGATCGGTTACCGCGGCCTCGACGTGTACGGCATGGCGCCCTCCTCGTCCGGCGGCACCGGCGTCGGCGAGGCGCTCAACATCCTGGAGGGCACCGACCTCTCCGGCGCCTCGCAGGCCCGCTACCTCCACCGGTTCATCGAGGCCAGCCGCATCGCCTTCGCGGACCGGGGCCGCTGGGTCGGCGACCCCGCCTTCGAGCGGGTTCCGACCAAGGAGCTGCTCTCCCAGCGGTACGCCGACTCCCGGGCCTGCCTGATCCGCGACGACGCCGCCCTGACCAGCCCGCTCGCCCCCGGCGACCCTCACAATCCGGTGCCCTGCGCGACCGGCGGTCCGGCGGCGCCCACGACGTACGAGGGCGAGAACACCACCCACCTGACGGTCGCCGACAAGTGGGGCAACGTCGTCGCGTACACCCTCACCATCGAGTCCACCGGCGGCAGCGGCATCACCGTGCCCGGCCGCGGTTTCCTGCTCAACAACGAGCTGACCGACTTCTCCTTCGCGCCCGCGTCGCCCGCCGTGCACGATCCGAACCTGCCCGGTCCGGGGAAGCGTCCCCGCTCCTCGATCTCCCCGACGATCGTCCTCGACCGGCACGACCGGCCCGTCCTGGCCCTCGGCTCGCCGGGTGGCGCCACCATCATCACCACCGTCCTGCAGACCCTCACCGGGGTCGTGGACCGGGGGCTGCCGCTCGTCGACGCCATCGCCGCGCCGCGCGCCAGCCAGCGCAACCAGGCCACCACGGAGCTCGAACCGGCCCTCTGGAACAGCCCGTTGAGGGCCGAGCTGGAGCGCATCGGCCACGCCTTCCGGCAGAACCCGGAGATCGGCGCCGCCACCGGCGTCCAGCGCCTCCCGGACGGCCGCTGGCTGGCCGCCGCCGAGACCGTCCGCAGGGGCGGCGGCTCGGCGATGGTCGTCCGCCCGGCGCCGGGCCGGTAGGAGCGGGGCGGTACGGGGCCGGCGGCCCGGGGCGGGGAGATCTCGCGCCGCGTCAGCTGCCGGCCCTCTGGCGGGCACCCCGGAAGCCGCCGCACATCTCCTCGACCACCACATCGAGCGGGTCCTCGGCTAGCGGGTGCCTCGCCGGCCGTGCCGGGTCCCACGCACCCCAGCGTCGGCAGCGCGGCCCCGTGCCCCCCGACAGGATCGGCCGGGCGACCCCTACGGCGCCGTCAGGATCCGGGGGCCGTCGTCCGTGACGGCGACCGTGTGCTCGGCGTGCGCGGCGCGGGAGCCGTCGACCGTACGTATCGTCCAGCCGTCCCGCGCCGTCCAGTGGTCGTCACCCCCGCCGCCGATCAGCATCGGTTCGATCGCCAGCACCATCCCGTGGCGCAGCGGCATGCCCCGTCCCGGGCGCCCTTCGTTGGGGACGCCCGGGTCCTCGTGCATGGTCCGGCCGATGCCGTGGCCGCCGAAGCCGTCCGGGATGCCGTAGCCCGCGCGGCGGCAGACCCGGCCGATGGCGTGGGCGATGTCCCCGATCCGGTTGCCCACGACGGCCGCCGCGATGCCCGCCTCCAGGGCCTCCTCGGCCGTGGCGATCAGCCGGGTGTCCTCGGGCCGCGCCCGGCCGACCGTGAAGCTCACCGCCGCGTCGCCCGCCCAGCCGCCGAGCAGCGCCCCGCAGTCGACGGACACCAGGTCCCCGTCGGCGAGCGGGGTGCCGTCCGGGATGCCGTGCACGATCGCGTCGTTGACCGACACGCAGAGCACGGCCGGGAAGGGCGTCGGCGCCCACTCCGGGCGGTAGCCGAGGAACGGCGACCCGGCCCCCGCTCCGTCCAGGACCGCGCGTGCCGCCCGGTCCAGCTCCTCGGGCGTCACGCCCGGCGCGGCCTTCTCCCGCGCGGCGGCGAGAGCCTGCGCCACCACCCGTCCCGCCTCGCGCATGGCCTGCAGATTCGCGTTCGTCTTGAGCTCCACCATGCCAATTACTATACCGGTATTAGAATGGTGTCATGGTGCGCACCCCTCTCACCCCCGAAGAACGCGAGCGCGGCGAGCGCCTCGGCCTCCTGCTGCGCGAGGCGCGCGGCGAGCGGTCGATGGCCGAGATCGCCGCGGCCGCCGGCCTCTCCGCCGAGACCCTCCGCAAGATCGAGACCGGCCGGGCCCCCACCCCCGCCTTCTTCACCGTCGCCGCCCTCGCCGGCGTCCTCGCACTCTCCCTGGACGATCTCGTGGTGCACTGCTCCCCGCTGCCCGCCTGAACCGCCCCTCTGCGCCCCCCGGACCGTCGCTCCCCTAGCGGTGCGCCGCATAGGCTCCCGGCATGATGCCCGAGGAGCTGCGGCGCGGCCGCTACGTCAGCCTGACCACCTTCCGGAAGAACGGGACGGGGGTCGCGACGCCCGTCTGGTACGCCGTCGACGGTGAGGAGCTGTACGCCTGGACCCGCACCGACTCCTGGAAGGTCAAGCGCCTGCGCAACGATCCGGCGGTCGAGGTGGCCGTCTGCGACGTACGCGGCAACGTCTCCGAGGGGGCCGCGCGGGTGCGGGGGACTGCACGGCTCGTGACGGGGGAGGAGCTGCGCCGGGTCCGCAGGCTCCTGGGCCGCAAGTACACCTGGCAGTTCTGGCTCGTGGACCTGCCGGCGACGGCCGTCCGGCTCGGCCGGCGCCCGCACACCGGGATCGTCGTGAGCTTCTGACGCGCCTGACGCTTCGGGGCTTCCGGGGCGCCGGAGGCCGGCGCAGGGCCTTCCCGCGCACGGGCCCGCTGAACGCTCCGTACCGGACGGGTATCGCTCCGTGCCGATGCGTGTCCGTTGTGGACCACTCGGGTATGAAACATGATCGACTCGACTGCTTCACGGCAGTGGTCTTGCTCCGGGGTGTGACGGGGCTTACGTTCTCTTCCTACGCATCGCGTCTACGTGCGTAGAGGCTCATCGACGCCGTGCCGAAGGAGCAGCTCATGTCCGACGTCGTACGCGCCGCGCTCGTCCAGGCGACCTGGACCGGCGACACCGAATCCATGATCGCCAAACATGAGGAGCACGCCCGGGAGGCGGCCCGGCGCGGAGCCCGGGTGATCGGCTTCCAGGAGGTGTTCAACGCCCCCTACTTCTGCCAGGTCCAGGAGCCGGAGCACTACCGCTGGGCCGAGCCCGTCCCCGACGGCCCGACCGTCCGCCGGATGCGGGAACTCGCGCGGGAGACCGGCATGGTGATCGTGGTCCCGGTCTTCGAGGTCGAGAGCGAGGGTTTCCACTACAACACGGCGGCCGTGATCGACGCCGACGGCACGTACCTCGGCAAGTACCGCAAGCACCACATCCCGCAGGTCAAGGGCTTCTGGGAGAAGTACTACTTCCGCCCGGGAAACGCCGGCTGGCCTGTCTTCGACACCGCCGTCGGCAAGGTCGGCGTCTACATCTGCTACGACCGCCACTTCCCCGAGGGCTGGCGCCAACTCGGCCTCAACGGAGCCCAGCTGGTCTACAACCCGTCCGCCACCCACCGCGGCCTCTCCGCCCACCTCTGGCAGCTGGAGCAGCCCGCGGCGGCCGTCGCCAACGAGTACTTCGTCGCCGCCATCAACCGCGTCGGCGTCGAGGAGTACGGCGACAACGACTTCTACGGCACCAGCTACTTCGTCGACCCGCGCGGCCGGTTCGTCGGGGACGTCGCCTCCGACAAGGAGGAGGAACTGGTGGTCCGCGACCTGGACTTCGGCCTCATCGGGGAGGTCCGCCGCCAGTGGGCCTTCTACCGGGACCGCCGCCCCGACGCGTACGACGGGCTGGTGAAGCCGTGAGCGGCCTGTACGAACGGCACCGCGCCGTCGCCCCCGACTGGCTCTCCCTCTACTACCGCGAGCCGCTGGAGATCACCCACGGCGAGGGCCGCCACGTCTGGGACGCCGAAGGCCGCAAATACCTCGACTTCTTCGGCGGCATCCTCACCACCATGACCGCCCACGCCCTCCCCGAGGTCACCAAGGCCGTCGCCGAGCAGGCCGGACGGATCATCCACTCCTCCACCCTCTACCTCAACCGCCCCATGGTGGAGCTCGCCGAGCGGATCGCCGGCCTCTCCGGCATCCCCGACGCCCGCGTCTTCTTCACCACGTCCGGCACCGAGGCCAACGACACGGCCCTCCTCCTCGCGACCACGTACCGCCGGTCGAACCAGATCCTGGCGATGCGCAACAGCTACCACGGCCGCTCCTTCTCCACCGTCGGCATCACCGGCAACCGTTCCTGGTCGCCCACGAGCCTGTCCCCCCTCCAGACCCTGTACGTGCACGGCGGCGTCCGCACGCGCGGCCCGTACGCCCAGTACACCGACGAGCGGTTCACCGACGCCTGTGTCGCCGACCTCGAGGACCTCCTCGGCCACACCCGCGACGTCGCCGCCCTCATCGCCGAACCCGTCCAGGGCGTCGGCGGCTTCACGTCCCCGCCCGACGGCCTCTACGCCGCCTTCCGCAGGGTCCTCGACCGGCACGGCATCCTGTGGATCTCCGACGAGGTGCAGACCGGCTGGGGCCGCACCGGCGACCACTTCTGGGGCTGGCAGGCGCACGGCCAGGCCGGACCGCCCGACATCCTCACCTTCGCCAAGGGCATCGGCAACGGCATGTCCATCGGCGGCGTCGTCGCCCGCGCCGAGATCATGAACTGCCTCGACGCCCACTCCATCTCCACCTTCGGCGGTTCACCCGTCACCATGGCCGCCGGCCTGGCCAACCTCTCGCATCTCCTCGAACACGACCTCCAGGGCAACGCCCGCCGCGTCGGCGGCCTCCTCATCGAACGGCTGCGGGCCGCCACTGCCGGCGTCGACGCCGTACGCGAGGTGCGCGGCCGCGGCCTCATGATCGGCATCGAACTCGCCGACCCCGTCACGGGCCGGGCCGACCCCGACGCGGCCGCCGCCGTCCTGGAGGCCACCCGCGAGAACGGCCTGCTCATCGGCAAGGGCGGCGGCCACGACACCAGCGCCCTGCGCGTCGCCCCGCCGCTCTCCCTCACCGTCGCCGAGGCCGAGGAAGGCGCCGGCATCCTCGAACAGGCCCTGCGCTCCCTGTAGACGATCCCGCCCGGACCGTGCCCGGCCCGCCCCGGGCACGGTCCGGACGCCGCCGCCCCGAGCACCCCGTGTCGCGCCCCCGCTCCCCGGTCCGTCCCGACCGGCAGGACACCTCCAGCCGAGGAGAAGCCCGTGAGCACCCGTACCCGCACCCTCATCCGCGGCGGACTCGTCCTCACCGCCGCCGACGAGCTCCACGCCGACGTCCTGATCGAGGACGGCCGCGTCGCCGCCCTCGCCGCCCACGGCTCCGACACCGCCGCCGGCTGGACCGCCGACCGGGTCCTCGACGCCACCGACCGCTACGTCGTCCCGGGCGGCGTCGACGTCCACACTCACATGGAACTCCCCTTCGGCGGCACCTTCGCCTCCGACACCTTCGCGACCGGCACCCGCGCCGCCGCCTGGGGCGGCACCACCACCATCGTGGACTTCGCCGTCCAGTCCGCCGGCCGTCCGCTGCGCGAAGGGCTCGACACCTGGTACGCCAAGGCCGACGGCAACTGCGCGATCGACTACGCCTTCCACATGATCCTCTCCGACGTGAACGAGCACACGCTCAAGGAGATGGACCTGCTCGTCGAGGAGGGCGTCACCTCCTTCAAGCTGTTCATGGCCTACCCCGGCGTCTTCTACAGCGACGACGGCCGGATCCTGCGCGCCATGCAGCGCTCCGCCGACAACGGCGGACTGATCATGATGCACGCGGAGAACGGCATCGCGATCGACGTGCTCGTGGAACAGGCCCTCGCCCGCGGCGAGACCGACCCCCGCTACCACGGAGAGGTCCGCAAGGCCCTGCTGGAGGCCGAGGCCACCCACCGCGCGATCCAGCTCTCCCGGGTCGCGGGCAGTCCCCTCTACGTCGTCCACGTCTCGGCCCAGGAGGCCGTCGCCGAACTGGCCGCCGCCCGCGACAAGGGCCTTCCCGTCTTCGGCGAGACCTGCCCCCAGTACCTCTTCCTGTCCACCGACAACCTCGCCGAGCCCGGCTTCGAGGGCGCCAAGTACGTGTGCTCCACGCCGCTGCGCCCCAAGGAACACCAGGCGGCGCTCTGGCGCGGCCTGCGCACCAACGACCTCCAGGTCGTCTCCACCGACCACTGCCCGTTCTGCTTCAAGGGCCAGAAGGACCTGGGCCTCGGCGACTTCTCCAAGATCCCCAACGGGCTGCCGGGCGTGGAGCACCGCATGGACCTCCTCCACCAGGCCGTGGTCGACGGGCACATCTCCCGCCGCCGCTGGATCGAGATCGCCTGCGCGACCCCGGCCCGCATGTTCGGCCTGTACCCGCAGAAGGGCACCATCGCGCCGGGCGCGGACGCCGACATCGTCCTGTACGACCCGCACACCACCCGGACGCTCTCCGCCGCCACCCACCACATGCACGTCGACTACTCGGCGTACGAGGGCAGGACGGTCACCGGACGGGTCGAGACGGTCCTCTCGCGCGGCGATGTCGTCATCGACCACGGCGAGTTCACCGGCCGGGCCGGGCACGGCGCCTTCATTCCCCGCTCCACCTGCCAGTACCTGAACTAGGAGGCCGACCCGTGGACTTCGGACTCGTCCTGCAGACCGACCCGCCCGCCTCGCAGGTCGTCGGCCTGATGCGCCGGGCGGAACGCAACGGCTTCCGCTACGGCTGGACCTTCGACTCCGCCGTGCTGTGGCAGGAACCCTTCGTCATCTACAGCCAGATCCTCGAACACACCGCCAAACTCCGCGTCGGCCCGATGGTGACCAACCCCGGCACCCGCACCTGGGAGGTCACCGCCTCCACCTTCGCCACCCTGAACGACATGTTCGGCAACCGGACCGTCTGCGGCATCGGCCGCGGCGACTCCGCCATGCGCGTGGCCGGCCGCAAGCCGAACACCCTCGCCCGCCTGGGTGAGGCCATCGACGTCATCCGTGACCTGGCGGAGGGCCGGGAGGCCGAGGTCGACGGCAACCCGGTCCGCATCCCGTGGGTGAAGGACGGCAGGCTGCCCGTCTGGATGGCCGCGTACGGCCCGAAGGCGCTGGCGCTGGCCGGGCAGAAGGCGGACGGTTTCATCCTCCAGCTCGCGGACCCGTTCCTGACCGAGTGGATGGTGAAGGCGGTGCGGAAGGCCGCCGCGGACGCGGGCCGTGACCCCGCCTCGATCACCGTCTGCGTCGCCGCCCCCGCGTACGTCGGGAACGACCTCGCGCACGCCCGGGACCAGTGCCGCTGGTTCGGCGGCATGGTCGGCAACCACGTGGCCGACCTGGTCGCCAGGTACGGGGAGCACTCGGACCTGGTCCCCGAGGAGCTGACCGCGTACATCAAGAACCGGCAGGGCTACGACTACAGCCACCACGGCCGTGCCGGAAACCCCTCCACCGACTTCGTCCCCGACGAGATCGTCGACCGCTTCTGCCTCCTCGGGCCCGCCGCGGCCCACATCGACAAACTCCGGCACCTGAGGGACCTGGGGGTCGACCAGTTCGCCGTGTACGCGATGCACGACGACCGCGAGGGCACGATCGACGCGTACGGCTCCGAGGTCATCCCCGCCCTCACCACCTGACCCGGTCCGCCGGACCCCACCTCCCCGCACGGCCCTTCCGCCCCGTCCCCGACCGAAGGGTTCCGCCGCCATGACCACCACCGGCGCTCCCGGCGCCACCGATCCCGCGGGCAGACCCGGCATACCCGACGGGCGTGTCGAACTGCCGCCCGGCACGGCCCTCACCGACCCCCGGTTCGTCAACGACGACCTGCTCCCCGTCCCCGTCGCCCAGCGCCACTGGACCACGTACAACTTCGCCGCCCTCTGGGTCGGCATGGCCCACAACATCCCGTCCTGGCTGCTCGCGTCCGGCCTGATCGCCCTCGGCATGGACTGGAAACAGGCCGTCCTCACCATCGCCCTGGCCAATGTGATCGTGCTGGTCCCCATGCTGCTGACCGGGCACGCCGGACCCAAGTACGGCATCCCGTTCCCGGTCCTCGCCCGCGCCTCGTTCGGACTGCGGGGCGCCAACCTGCCGGCCCTCGTCCGGGCAGCCGTCGCCTGCGCCTGGTTCGGCATCCAGACCTGGATCGGAGGCCAGGGCGTCTTCGTCCTGCTCGACAAGGCCTTCGGCGGCGACTGGGCCGCGGCCGGGAGGATCGGGGGACAGCCCTGGACCCTGTGGCTCTGCTTCGTCCTCTTCTGGGCGCTCGAACTGGCCATCATCCACCGTGGAATGGAGGCCCTGCGCCGCTTCGAGAACTGGGCCGCCCCGTTCGTCATCGTCGGCGCGCTGGTCCTGCTCGTCTGGATCGCGGTCAAGGCCGGCGGATTCGGACCACTGCTCGACCAGCCCTCGAAGCTGGGCTGGGGCGCCGACTTCTGGCCCGTCTTCTTCCCGTCCCTCATGGGCATGATCGCCTTCTGGGCGACCCTCAGCCTGAACATCCCGGACTTCACCCGCTTCGGCGCCGGCCAGCGCGCCCAGGTCCGCGGGCAGACCCTCGGCCTGCCCACCACCATGACCCTCTTCGCGCTGCTCTCGGTCCTCGTCACCTCCGGCGCCCAGGCCGTGTACGGGGTGGCGGTCTGGGACCCGGTGGCGCTCGCCGCGAAGACCGACAACGTCTTCGGGCTTCTCTTCGCCCTCGTCACCGTCCTGGTGGCGACCGTCTCCGTCAACATCGCGGCGAACGTCGTGTCCCCGGCCTACGACCTGGCCAACCTCGCCCCGAAGCTCGTGAACTTCCGCCGGGGCGCGCTCCTCACCGGGGTCGTCGGCGTCCTCGTCATGCCCTGGAAGCTGACCTCCACCCCCGAGCTGTACATCTTCACCTGGCTCGGCCTCGTCGGCGGACTCCTCGGCACCGTCGCCGGCATCCTCATCGCCGACTACTGGCTGGTCCGCCGCACCGTCCTCGACCTCCAAGGTCTCTACCGCGCCGACGGCCCCTACTGGTACCGCGCGGGCTGGAACCCGGCGGCCGTCCTCGCCTTCGCGGCCGGCGGGCTCCTCGCGGTCGGCGGTTCCCACTCGGAGCCCGGCAAGGGACCCTTCCCGGCCGACGGTCTCGTTCCGTTCCTGCGGCCGCTCGCCGACTACGGCTGGGCCGTCGGCCTCGTCACCTCGCTGCTCCTCCACACCGCGCTGATGAAGGGTCGGGTGGCACGCGGCGACCGGCCGGCGACCGGCTGACCGGTTCTCGCCCGTGCTCGGGCGAACGGCTGTACGGTGCGGGCAGAGTGGTCGAACCGATACGAGGGCGGGTGGCGGGTGTGCTGGTCGAGACCTTGACCGCGGTGGCCGCGGCGGGCGGGGCGGCGGTCGTGCAGGCCGCCGGGACCGACGCCTGGCACGGGGTACGGGACCGGGTCGCCGCGCTCCTCGGGCGCGGCGACGAGCAGCGGGAGCGGGCCGCCCTGGAGCGCCTGGACCGGACCGCCGAGGCCCTGGAGGCCGACCGTGCCGTGGACCGGGGCCAGGAACTCGCACGCCAGGAGGGGGTGTGGCAGGAGCGGTTCGAGACCCTGCTGGCCGCCCTGCACGGTGCGGACCAGGAGCGAGCGGCCCGTGGCCTGCGCGCCCTGCCCGCCTTCGTCGCCGAGGCCGCGGGCGACGTGGCCCTCGCCACGGGCGACGCGGTGGCGCGCGACGGAGGCAGCGCGGTGACCGGCGTCCGGCGGACGGGCGGCGGTCAGGCCGCCCGGGCGGTCCGCACCGGAAACGCGGAGGCCACCGGCGCCGGGTCCACGGCCGTCAGCGGCGTCGTCACCGAGTAGCCGGCCGGGCGGCGACGTGGCCAAGTGGCGGTGGGGCAGACGGCACGACCCGGGCGGGCGCACCCCGGCCGGGCGCACGGCCGACGCGGAACCCGCCGGGCAGTGGGTGACGGGCAGCGGGAACGCGTTCGCGACGAACGGCGGCATCGCCGTCACGGGCATCTACAACGACCACACCCGCGTGGTGCTGCCGCCCGAGGCCGTGCGGCCCGTGGCGGAGGTGGGCGCGAGACCGGGACTGGACAACCTGCCGTACCGGTCCGGGCGCTTCGTGGGCCGCACGGCCGAACTCGACCGCCTCGACGCGGCCCTGGCCGACCCCGGCGGCGTGTGGCTCCAGGCCGTGCACGGGCTCGGCGGCGTCGGCAAGAGCGCGCTGGCCGTGCACTGGGCGGCCACCCGCGCCCGTACGCACGGCCTCACCCCCGTCCGGTGGATCACCGCCGACAGCCCCGCGGCGGTCGAGCAGGGCCTGGCCGCCCTCGCCACCGCCCTGCAGCCCGCCACCTCCAAGGCGCTGACGACGGAGGCGCTGGCCGAGAACGGGACGCAGTGGCTCGCCGCGCACGACGGCTGGCTGCTCGTCCTGGACAACGTCACCGACCCCGCCCACATCGCCCCCCTCCTCGCCCGGGCGCCGCACGGCCGCTTCCTGATCACCAGCAGGCTCGCCACCGTGTGGCACGACGCGACCACCGTCATCCGGCTCGACACCCTGCAACCGGGCGAGTCCCTGGCCCTGCTCACCCGCGTCGTCACGGCCGGCGGCCCCCGTGACCTGACCGGAGCGGCCGCCCTCTGCGCCGAACTCGGCCATCTGCCGCTCGCCGTCGAGCAGGCCGCCGCGTTCCTCGCCCAGAACCCGCTCCTGACCCCCCTCGGCTACCTGGACCTGCTCGGACAGGACCCCGCCCCGCTCTACCATCAGGGCGGCGTCGGCGTCACCGACCCCGAGCGCACCATCGCCCGCGTCTGGCGGGTCTCCCTGGACCAGGTGGCATTACGGCGGCCGGGCGCCACCGACGTGCTGCGCACCCTGGCCTGGTACGCCCCCGACCGCATCCCCGCCGGCCTCCTCGACGGCACCGCGGCACCGGCGGAGATCGCCGGCGCGGTCGGAGTGCTGAACGCCTACAGCCTGATCACCGTGGACCCCGCGAGCCACACCCTCTCCCTCCACCGGCTGGTCCAGTCCGTCGCCCGCACCCCCGACGCCGCCGACCCCCACCGCACGGCCGAACTCGTCGCGGAGGCCCGGGACCGTGCCACCTCGGCCCTCTTCTCCGCCGTCCGGTCGACCGACTGGCAGGACCCCGCGAACTGGCCCACCGGGCGCGCCCTGCTCCCGCACATGGACGCCCTCGCCACCCACACCCCCGTGTCCGCCGACACCGGCACCACGGCACGCCTCCTCACCCATGCCGGGGTCTTCCTCCTGAGCCAGGGGCTCGGCACCCGGGCCGCCAGACACCTGCGCCGTGCCCTGGAGCACCACGAGGGCGAACTGGGAGAGGACGACATCCACACGCTCACCGGCCGGCACAACCTCGCGCACGCCCTTGAGGCGTCGGGGCGGCCGGACAAGGCCGTCCCCCTGTACGAGCGGGCCCTCGCCGACGAGGAACGCGTCCTCGGGCCCGACCACCCGCTCACCGTCGCCGGCCGCAACAACCTGGCCGACGCCTACCGGGCGACGGGCGAACCGGACAAGGCCCTCGCCCTGCTCGGCCGCCACCCCGAGGACGTGGCGCTCCCCGCCGAGGGCGACGAGGACGCCCACCACGCCCTCAGCCTGCGCAACACCCTCGCCCACACCCGGCGGCAGGCGGGTGACCGCACCGGTGCCGTCCGCCTGTACGAGGAGAACCTCGACGCGTGCCGGCGCATCCTCGGCGAGGACCACCCCCTCACCCTCGTGACGCGGAACAACCTGACCGCCACCCGCACGGCACCCCAGGACCCGGCCGCAGCCGTCCCCCTCTTCGAGCGGACCCTCCAGGACATGGAGCGGGTCCTCGGCGAGGACCACCCCGACACCCTTCTCGCCCGCGCCAACCTGGCGGGGGCCCACCGGGGCGCGGGGGACACCGACCGGGCCGTCGCCCAGTTCGAACGGGCGCTGCCCGCCATGGAACGCGTCCTCGGTCCGGGCCACGCCACCACCCGCGCCACCCGTGTCGCCCTCGCCCTCACCCTCCGGGCGGCCGGCGAGCTCGAGCGGGCCACGCGCCTCGCCGCGCCCGGCGACGCACCGGGGCCGCCCGACGCCGTGCACCCCGACGCCGTGCACTCGGGCGTCCCCGGCGACGACCCCCCCGACAGCCGCGGCGCCGACATCGGGTACGGCTTCCTGGCCGCAGGTGACCCGGAGCGGGCCGTCCCGCTGTTCGAACAGGCCGACGCCGACGACCGCGAGCGGCTGGGCGAGGACCACCCCCGCTCCCTCACCGTCCGCCACAACCTGGCCGTCTCCCACCTCATGGCCGGCGCCCCCGACCGGGCCCTCCCCCTCTTCCGGGAGGTCCTCCGGGCCCGGGAGAGAACTCTCGGCGCGGACCATCCCGACACCCTCACCAGCCGCCGTCACCTCGCCGACGCGCACCGCGAGGCGGGCGCCTTCGACCAGGCCGTCCCCCTCTACGAACAGACGCTCCACGCGCGGACGCGGGACCTCGGCCCCCACCACCCGGAGACCCTCGCCGTTCTCGGCATGCTCGCGTACACGCTCCGGCTGGCGGGCCGGCCGGAGCAGGCCGTGCCCCTCTTCGAGCGGGCACTCCACGGCCGGGAACAGGTCCAGGGCCCCGACCACCCCGACACCCTCACCGTCCGCAACAGCCTCGCCGGATCGTACGGCGACACGGGCGATCTCCGCCGGGCCGTACAGCTCTACGAGGAGAACGCCACCGCGTGCGCGCGGGCCCTCGGCGACGATCACGCCGACACACTCACCGCCCGCCACAACCTGGCCACCGCCCACGCCGGGGCGGGCGACTTCCACCGGGCCGTCCCCCTGCTCCTGCAGACCCTCGACCAGAAGGAGAGGGTGCTGGGCCCGGCCCACCCCGACACGATCACCACCGGCCTGAGCATGGCGGAAGTCTTCCTGGAGGCCGGGATGAAGCGGGAATCCCGCCGGCTGTACCAGGACATCCTGACGACGTGTCTGCGCACGTACGGAGCCAAGCACCCCCTCACGCGCCGCGTGTACGCGCACAGGGTGGCCGCCAGGAAGGCCGGGCGGAGCCGGCGCACCCCCTAAAGGGTCGACGCCGCGCGCCAGGTCCGGCCGGGGGCCTCAGGCGCTCGTCGCGCGCGCGATCCAGCCGAGGTGCGCGCCGACGCGGGTGTTCACGGCGGGGGTGCTGGTGGCGCAGCCGCGCCCGTACGAGACGAGGCCGACGAGGGTCGGGCGGCCGTCGCGGTCCCGGTGGACCAGCGGGCCGCCGGAGTCGTACACGCAGGCGTCACGGCCCGGTGCGTAGGTGCAGATCTGGGCCGGTGTCAGGCCCGTGACACCCCGCGCGGCGCACGTCCGGTTGTCCATCGTCTCCAGGGTCACGGTCCGCAGCACGGGGGAGGGGGCCCCGCCGAACGAGGTCGCTCCCCATCCGGCGATCTCGACCCGTGTCCGGTCGAAGGCGTCCGGCGCCGTGTGCGCGGGCAGCCGTACCGGCCGGACGCCCCGGTCGTGGCGGACCGGGCGGGACAGTGTGATCACGGCGATGTCGTCGCGCTGGGTGCCCGGGTCGTACGCCGGGTGGCGCGTGAACCGGGAGGGCCGGGCGAGCACCGCGTACGGGGACTCCGTCCCGGTCGTCAGGTCGTGGTCGCCGAGCAGCACCGCGACCCGCCGGGTGTCGCCGTACGAACCGGTCAGGCAGTGCGCGGCGGTCAGGAGGTGGCGGTCGTCGACGAGCACCGCGCCGCAGAACCCCCGGCGCTCCTCGACGTCCACCAGCGCCGCGACGTAGGGGTACGCGTGCGGCCCGGCCTCCCGGCCGCCGACGACGGCCCCCGCCGGTGCCGCACCGAGCGGGGTGACGGTGAGGACCGCCCCCAGGAGTGAGGCCATGAGCCGTCCCGCCCCTCGCACGAGATCTCCCTCCGGTCGGCGCCGCATGTTCATGACGTCAACGAGACGCCGGGGAGGGGGTCACCCGTCCGTGGTTCCGGACTGGTGTCCGGGGCGTCGCGCGCCCGGGGCGACCGCGGCCTGGGAGGCCGGGAGGCCGGGCCCGGCAAGGGCGGCATTCCGGTTGTCGGAGGCCCGTGCTTAGCTGGACGCATGATCGAAGACTTCCTGGAGCACGTCCTCGCCGGCGGTACGACCGAGGTGGAGGAGGCGGTCCGCAAGGCGGCCGCCGCCGAGATCATGCCGCGCTTCCGGCAGCTCGCCACCCACGAGATCATCGAGAAGAACGGCCCGCACGACCTCGTCACGGTCGCGGACCGGGCCGCCGAGGCCGACCTGACCGTCTCGCTCACCGCCCTCCTGCCGGGCTCCGTCGTCGTCGGGGAGGAGGCCGTCCACGCCGACCCGGAGGTCTACGGGGCGCTCGGCGGCGACGCCCCCGTCTGGATCGTGGACCCCGTGGACGGCACCCGCCAGTTCGTCCACGGCGACCCCGCCTTCTGCACCCTCGTCGCCCTCGCCCGGCGCGGCGAGATCCTCGCCTCCTGGACCTTCGCCCCGGCCCTGGACGAGTTCGCGGTCGCCGTGCGCGGGCGCGGCGCCACCCTCAACGGGCAGCGGATGAGCGCCGGGTCGCCGGCCCCCGCGGCCGTCCTGGAGGTCGCCACCTCGCACCCCGACTACACCACCCCGGACCAGAAGCGGGCCCTCCTCGGACTCGACACCGAGGGGGTGCGCCCGCGCCCCTGCGGCTCCGCCGGGCTCGAGTACCTGGCGGTGGCCCGGGGCTCGCTCGACGCGGTCGCCTTCTCCTGGGAGTACGCGTGGGACCACGCGGCCGGGCTGCTGCTCGTCGCCGAGGCGGGCGGCGCGCACGCGACGCTCACCGGTGAGCCCTTCCGGATCGCCGGAGGAAACGCCCTGCCGTTCACCGCCGCCCGGGACGCCGCCACCGCCGAGCGGATCGGAGGGCTCCTCAGGGCTGCCTGAGGGGCGCGCGAGTCCCGGGAGCCCGCCGTCCTATCCTGAGAACCCTGGCCGCCGGCTGACGAAGGAGCCCGAAGGTGCCGTCGATGCTCGATGCCGTCGTCGTGGGGGCGGGGCCCAACGGACTGACCGCCGCCGTCGAACTCGCCCGCCGGGGCCACTCGGTGGCCGTCTTCGAGGCGAAGTCCACCGTCGGCGGCGGCTGCCGGACCGAGGAGCTCACCCTGCCCGGCTTCCGCCACGACCCCTGCGCCGCCGTGCACCCGCTGGGCGCCGGATCGCCCGTCTTCCGGACGATGCCGCTGGACCGGTACGGCCTGGAGTGGCTGCACCCCGAGCTGCCCATGGCCCACCCCTGGGACGACGGTACCGCCGCGGTCCTCGCCCGCTCCGTCGCCGAGACCGCCGCCTCCCTCGGACCCCGCGACGCGGGCGCCTACCGGCGGCTCGTCACCCCCTTCCTCGCCCACTGGGACACCCTCGTACGGGACTTCATGCAGCTGCCGCTGACCGCGCTGCCCCGTGACCCGGTCGCCCTCGCCCGCTTCGGTCTCGCCGGACTGCCGCCGTCCACCTGGCTGATGCGCCGCTTCCGCGACGAGAAGGCCCGCGCGCTGTTCGCCGGACTCGTCGGCCACGTCATGGCCCCGCTCGGCGGCATCGCCACCGGAGCCGTCGGGCTGGTCTTCGCGCTCGCCGCCCACGCGGGCGGCTGGCCCCTGCCCCGGGGCGGCTCGCAGGCCATCTCCGACGCCCTCACCGCGTATCTGAAGGACCTGGGCGGCGCCGTCCACACCGACTTCGAGGTCAAGCGCCTCGACGACCTGCCGCCCGCCCGCGCCTACGTCTTCGACACCTCGCCCACCGCCCTCGCCCGGATCGCCGGACTCGGCGGATACTACGACCGCTACCGCTACGGCGCCGCCGCCTTCAAGATCGACTACGCGCTCGACGGCCCCGTGCCCTGGACAGCCGAGGCCCCGCGCCGCGCCGGCACGGTCCAGATCGGCCCCACCGCGGGCGAGATCGGCACCGCCCTGCGCCAGGCCTCCTCCGGAACCGCCCCCGCCACCCCCTTCCTCATCACCGCGCAGCCCACCCTGGTCGACCCCGGCCGCGCGCCCGCGGGCAAGCACGTCTTCTGGGCGTACGGACACGTCCCGAACGGCTGGCGCGGCGACCTCACCGGGGCGATCGAGCGCCAGATCGAGCGCTTCGCCCCCGGCTTCCGCGACCGCGTCCTCGCCCGCGCCGTCGCCGGCCCGGCCGAACTCGCCGCCCACAACGCCAATTACGTCGGCGGCGACATCGCCTGCGGCGCGGCCGGCGGCCTCCAGCTCCTCCTGCGCCCCACCCTGTCGCTCCGCCCTTACAGCACCCCGCACCCGGCGGTCTTCCTCTGCTCCTCCGCCACGCCGCCCGGCCCCGGCGTGCATGGCATGTCCGGGCACAACGCGGCGAAGGCGGTCTGGCGCCGACTGCGAAAATAGACTGCGCCCATGGCCAAGTACCTCGACGTCCACCCCGAGAACCCCCAGCCGCGCATCATCGACTCCGTCGTCGACACCATTCGGAAGGACGGGCTCCTCGCCTACCCGACGGACTCCTGCTACGCCCTCGGCAGCCGGGTCGGCAGCCACGACGGCATCACCCGCATCCGTGAGATCCGCCGCCTCGACGACCGGCACCACTTCACCCTCATGTGCGCGAACTTCTCCCAGCTGGGCCAGCTCGTGCACGTCGACAACAACGTCTTCCGGGCCGTCAAGTCCGCCACCCCCGGCGCCTACACCTTCATCCTGCCCGCGACCAAGGAGGTGCCGCGCCAGCTCCTCCACCCCAGGAAGAAGACCGTCGGGGTGCGCATCCCGGACCACGTCGTCACCCAGACCCTGCTCGCCGCGCTCGGCGAACCGCTGCTCTCCAGCACCCTCCTGCTGCCCGACGAAGAGGAACCGCTGACGCAGGGCTGGGAGATCAAGGAGCGCCTCGACCACCAGGTGGACGTGGTGCTCGACTCGGGGGACTGCGGCACCGTCCCCACCACCGTGGTCGACTTCTCCGCCGGAGAACCCGAGATCCTGCGCGTCGGCGCGGGCGACCCCACCCGCTTCGAGTAGCCCGCCGGCACGCGCGGCGCCGGTGCTCCGGGCCACCGGCCGCCGGCCGGCCCTTACGGAACGGGCCATGATCATCGTACGGTCGGACCGGTATCAGGAAGTGACCACCGGAGGCCGGCACCGTGATCGTCATCGCCCACGTCAGCGACGTCCACATCGACGAGGGGGAGCGGAGCGCCGCCCGTACCCGCGCCGTGCTCCGGTACCTGGAGGAGCTGCCGTACGACCTGGCGGCCGTCCTCGTCACCGGCGACATCACCGACAACGGCACCCCCGCCGAGTACGCGATCGCCCGCGAGCTGCTGCGCTCACGCCACCCCGTGGTCCTCTGCCCCGGCAACCACGACGACCGTGCCGCCTTCCGCGCCGTGCTGCCCGTCCCCGCCCCGGGGGCCGAGGCCGGCGCGATCCCCGCCGCCGAGCCCCGGAACCCGTACGCGCCCGTGAACCAGGCCGTGCGCGGTGACGGCTTCGTCGTCGCCCTCTGCGACAGCTCGGTCCCCGGCGAGCACCACGGCCTCCTGGAGGACGAGACCCTCACCTGGCTGGACGGCGTCCTCACCGCCACGCCCCGCGAGACCCCCGTCCTCGTCGCCTTCCACCACCCGCCCGTACCGCTCCACACGCCGTACGTGGACGAGATCCGCCAGTTCGGCGAGGAGCGGCTGGCCGCCCTCGCCGACCGCCATCCCCACCTCACCGCCTTCCTCGCCGGCCACGCCCACACCGCCGCGGCCACCACCTTCGCCGGACGCCCCCTCCTCGTCGCGCCCGGCGTCCACTCGGCGATCCGGCTGCCCTGGGAGCACCCCGACCCGGCCGACCCGCACCTCCACCTCGGCCTGCCGCCCGCCCTCGCCTTCCACGTCCTCGGCGAGGACGGCCGGCTGACCACCCACTACCGGACCGTCCCGGTCTGACGCCCTCCCGGCCGGCGGACGTCCCTGTCGTTTTTCTGCCAGCCCGGACGCCGCCGGTCCACGATCCTGGATCCATGCACACCGACACCGAGCGCTGCGTCCGGGCCGTCCAGTCGAAGGACGCCCGCTTCGACGGCGTGTTCTTCACCGCCGTCCGCACCACCCGCGTCTACTGCCGGCCCAGCTGCCCGGTCGTGCCCCCCAAGCCCGAGAACATGGAGTTCCACCCGAGCGCCGCCTCCTGCCAGCGCGCCGGCTTCCGGGCCTGCAAGCGCTGCCGGCCCGACACCAGCCCCGGCTCCCCGGAGTGGAACGTCCGCGCCGACGCCGTCGCCCGCGCCATGCGGCTCATCCAGGACGGCGTGGTCGACCGGGAGGGCGTCCCCGGCCTCGCCCGCCGGCTCGGCTGGTCCACCCGCCAGATCGAACGCCAGCTCCTCGCCGAACTCGGCGCGGGACCCCTCGCCCTCGCCCGCGCCCAGCGGGCCCAGACGGCCCGCGTGCTCATCGAGACCACCTCCCTGCCCCTGGGCGAGATCGCCTTCGCCGCCGGGTTCGCCTCCATCCGCTCCTTCAACGACACGGTGCGCGAGGTCTTCGCCCTCACCCCCGGCGAGCTCCGCGCCCGCGCCGCCCGCCGGCCCGCCGACCCCCAGGACGCCCCGGGGCCCGCCGGTACCACCCCGCCGGCGCCCGGCGTCATCAGCCTCCGCCTGCCGTTCCGCGCCCCGCTCGAACCTTCCAACCTCTTCGGCCACCTCGCCGCGACCGCCGTTCCCGGCGTGGAGGAGTGGCGCGACGGCGCCTACCGGCGCACCCTCCGCCTGCCGTACGGGCACGGCATCGCCGCCCTGGCCCCGCGCCCCGGTCACATCGCCTGCCGGCTGTCCCTCACCGACCCGCGCGACCTCACCCACGCCATCAGCCGCTGCCGCCGCCTCCTCGACCTCGACGCCGACCCGGTCGCCGTCGACGACCGGCTCCGCGCCGACCCCCTGCTCGCCCCGCTCGTGGACGCGGCGCCCGGCCGCCGCGTCCCCGGCACCGTCGACCCCGCCGAGTTCGCCGTCCGGGCCGTCCTCGGCCAGCAGGTCTCCACGGCCGCCGCCCGCACCCACGCCGCCCGGCTCGTCACCGCCCACGGCGTGCCCGTCGAGGACCCCGAGGGCGGGCTCACCCACCTCTTCCCGGCCCCCGAGGCGCTGGCCGCCCTCGACCCCGAGGCCCTGGCCCTGCCCCGAAGCCGCCGGGCCACGCTCCTCACCCTGGTGCGGGCCCTCGCCGACGGCAGCCTCCCGCTCGGGCCGGCCGACGACCGCGAGGAGGCCCGCGCCCGGCTCCTCGCCCTCCCCGGCTTCGGCCCCTGGACCACCGAGATCATCGCCATGCGGGCGCTCGGCGATCCCGACGCCTTCCTCGCCGGCGACCTCGGCGTCCGCCGCGCCGCCGCCGGCCTCGGCCTGCCCGCCACCCCCGCCGCGCTCACCGCCCGCGCCGCCCACTGGCGGCCCTGGCGCGCCTACGCCGTCCAGTACCTCTGGGCCACCGACGACCACCCGATCAACCACCTGCCGGCGTCCCCCGCGCCCGCGACACCCGCCTGAGGACCCCGCCATGCCCACCGTGCAGCACACCGTCGTGGACAGCCCCTACGAGCCGCTGACCCTCGTCGCCGTCGACGGCGTCCTCAGCCGCGTGCACATGACCGGCCAGCGCCACCGCCCGCCCGAGGAGACCTTCGGCGAGCCCGACCCGCGCCCCTTCAAGGAGGCCGTCCGCCAGCTCGACGCCTACTTCGCGGGCGATCTCACCGCCTTCGACCTGCCGCTCCACCTGGAGGGCACCCCGTTCCAGCGGCGTGTCTGGAACGAGCTCCTCCGCATCCCGTACGGGGAGACCCGGACGTACGGCCAACTCGCCGAGGCGCTCGGCGCGCCCACCGCCTCCCGGGCCGTCGGCCTCGCCAACGGCAAGAACCCGGTGAGCATCATCGTCCCCTGCCACCGCGTGATCGGCGCGGGCGGCGGCCTCACCGGCTACGGCGGCGGCCTGGACCGCAAGCGCCGCCTCCTGGCCTTCGAATCCGGCACCCTCCCGGCGCCGCCGGACGCCCTGTTCTAGGGGGTGTCTCGCCCATGTCGCCGGGCTCGCGGCGTGATCCGGCCTGATCGACAAGACCCCCCTAGCGCAGCCGCTCCAGGAGCGCCGGCAGCGCCGTCCCGATCGGCTCGCGGATCACCTCGGCGGCGAGCGGGTCGTACGGGGTGGGCTCGGCGTTCACCACGATCAACCGGGCGCCGTGCTCGGCCGCCATCCCCGCGAGGGAGGCGGCCGGCTGGACCTGGAGGCTCGTACCGACCGCGAGGAAGACCTCCGCCGCCTTCGCGACGGACACGGCCCGGGCGAGCAGCACCGGGTCGAGGCGCTGCCCGAACATCACCGTGGCGGACTTCAGGATCCCGCCGCAGGTCCGGCACGGCGGGTCCGCCTCGCCCGCCCGCACCCGGTCCAGCGCCTCCTCCATGGAGGACCGGGCGTGGCAGGCCGTGCACACCACCGACCGGGCCGAACCGTGCAGTTCCAGCACCTTGCGGTCGGGCACCCCCGCCGCCTGGTGCAGGCCGTCGACGTTCTGCGTGATCACCCGCACCGCGTGGCCGCCGCGCTCGAACGCGGCGATCGCGAGGTGCGCCGCGTTCGGCCGGGCCCTCAGGACCGGCCCGTCCAGCCGCATCCGCCAGGAACGGCGCCGGATCTCCGGATCGGCCATGTACGGCCCGTACGTCACGAGCCGTTCCGCCTCCGGGTCCTTGCGCCACAGCCCCTGGGGACCCCGGTAGTCGGGGATGCCGGAGTCCGTGGAGACACCGGCGCCGGTGAGGATCGCGACCATCGTCATACCACCGACCCTAAGAAGGTCCCGCCCCTGCCGCGAGCGGGTTTCCCGGTGCTACGTTCCCCGCATGGCCAAGGTGAACATCGCGCTCGACGCCGAACTCGTCGTGGACGTCATGGTCCTGGCGGGCGTCGGCAACCCCCAGGACGCGGTCGAGGCGGTGGTGCGCGACTACGTCGCCCGCGGTCACCGCACCGAGGCCCGTACCGCCACCCGCGACGAGGCCTACCGCACCGGTGACCTCCTGCCGCCCGAGCCCCCGCAGGGCTGACGCGGGCAGACGGGCGCGTACGGCGAGCCGGGGCCGAGGCCCGCGGGCTCAGGCGGCCCCGGCAGGGCGCCCGTCCACCAGCTCCACCGGGCCGCCGCGGCCCGACTCCAGGACGTCCAGGGCGGCGAGCACCCGCAGGCCCCGGCCGCCCGGCAGGTGCGCCGGGATCTCGTCGCGCCCGATCAGCTTCCAGGAGAGCAGTTCCTCCTCCTGGACCCGGATCCGCGCGAGCCGCTCCCCGGACAGCACCCCGCCGTCGTAGACGTACGCCACGATCGGCGGGCGGTCGGCGCCGGGCACCCAGTCGACGGCGAGGAGCGCCCCCGGCTCCACGTCCAGGCCGATCTCCTCCGCCGTCTCCCGGCGCGCCGCCTGCCGGGGCGTCTCCCCGGCGTCGGACTCGATCGTGCCTCCGGGCAGGCTCCAGTGCGGGCGGTAGTTCGGCTCCACCACCAGGACACGGCCCGCCGCGTCCCGGAGGAGGACCGCCGCGGCGGCCAGGACGCGGGGGAGACCCGCGAGATACGCGGCGCGGTCGGTGGTGGTCACCCCGTCAGGTTAGCCAAGGACGGCGTGCGCCCGCGCCGGTTCGCCGTCACGGCGCCGCGGCCCCCGCGGCGGCGGGCGGCTCAGCCCTCGCCCTCCGGCGGTTCGTCCTCGCGGCGTCCCCGGGCCAGGCGGCGCAGGCGGTGGTGCCGGGCGGGCGGGCCCTGCTCGGTCATCGCCTCGCCGACCAGCGTCCGTACCGCGTCCCGCAGACCGTGCAGGGCGTGGTGCCGCGCCGGTCCGGCGCCCGGGTCCTCCCGCAGCTCCTTCAGCAGCGCCACGCACAGCCCGAGCATCACCAGCACGAACGGCAGCGCCACCAGGATCGTCGCCGTCTGCAGCGAGTCGAGCCCGCCCACCACCAGCAGCACCGCCGCCACGGCGGCCATCAGCACGCCCCAGGTCACGACCAGCCAGGTCGGGGGATGGAGCGAGCCCCGGCTCGTCAGCGACCCCATCACCAGCGAGGCCGAGTCCGCGCTCGTGACGAAGTACGTCATCACGAGCACCATCGCCAGGACGGAGGTGACCGTACCGATCGGCAGGGCCTCCAGCATGGCGAACAGGGAGGCCTCCGCCCCGTCCTTCACGGCCGCCGCCAGATCGGCCGCGCCCGTCGACTCCAGGCGGATCGCCGTACCGCCCATCACGCAGAACCAGATCACCGTCGCCCCCGAGGGGACGAGCAGCACGCCCATGAGGAACTCCCGGACGGTCCGCCCCCGCGAGATCCGGGCGATGAAGGTGCCGACGAACGGCGCCCAGGAGAGCCACCACGCCCAGTAGAAGATCGTCCACGCGCCCAGCCACTCGCGGTCGGTGAAGGCGCCCGTCCGGCTCGCCATGGGCAGCAGTTGGTGCAGGTAGCCGCCGACGGAGGCCGGGATCGTGTCCAGGATGTGGACGGTCGGGCCCAGCAGGAAGACGAACAGCATCAGCCCGCCCGCGAGCACGATGTTGAGCGTGGACAGCCACTTCACGCCCTTGTGCAGGCCGGAGAAGGCCGACAGGACGAAGGCCGCCGACAGGGCCGCGATGATGATCAGTTCGGTCGTGGTGGTCGCCGCCACGCCCGTCGTCAGGTTCAGGCCCTCCGCCACCTGCAGCGCGCCCAGGCCGAGGCTCGTCGCCGTGCCGAAGACGGTGGCGAAGACCGCCAGCAGGTCGATCGCCCGGCCCGGCCACGAGGCCGCCCGGCGCGCGCCGATCAGCGGCACGAACGCCGAACTCAACTGCTGGCCGCGGCCCTTGCGGAAGCCCGCGTACGCGAGCGCGAGCCCCGCGATGCCGTAGATCGCCCAGGGCGTCAGCGTCCAGTGGAAGAAGGCGTACTCCATGGCGCTGAGCGCTGCGGTCCCCGTCCCGGCGGTGGCGCCACTCGCCGGCGGCGGGTCGAGGAAGTGCTGGAGCGGCTCCCCGACCCCGTAGAACATCAGGCCGATGCCCATGCCGGCGCTGAACATCATCGCGATCCACGCCAGGTTCGTGAACTCCGGCTCCGAGTCGTCCGCGCCCAGCCGGATCCGGCCGAAGCGGCTCAGCGCGATCACCACGCACAGGACGAGGAACAGGTCCGCCGCGACCACGAACAGCCAGGCGAAATTGTCCAGGACCCAGCCGAGGGCGGTGGCCGAGGCGCTGTCGAAGGACCGCTCGCCGAGCGCGGCCCAGGCGACCGCCGCCACGACCGCCGCGACCCCGATCCCGATGACCTTCCGGTCGGGCGCGGGCCGTCCCCGCCGACCCTCCGGCCCGTCCGGGGCCGGCTCGATCCGTTCCGTGCTCATGCGACCCCACTATGGTCCGGAATATCGCGATATCCGGGGGTGGCACGCCGTCTGGCGGTACGGATAGGGTCGGCGTCGGCGCGACTGCCTGTTCGAAAGCAAGGGATGCAAGGTGACGGACGGAGCAGCAACTCAGGTCGCTCACGTGCTCGTGGCGGCCGACAAGTTCAAGGGCTCGCTCACGGCCGTGCAGGTCGCGGAGCGGGTCACGGCGGGACTGCGGAGGGTCGTCCCCGACCTCGACGTGGTGACCCTGCCCGTGGCGGACGGCGGCGACGGTACGGTCGCGGCGGCGGTCGCGGCGGGCTTCGAGCGCCGGGAGACGACCGTGACCGGGCCCCTCGGCGAGCCCGTCACCGCGGCCTTCGCGCTGCGCGGCACGACCGCCGTGGTCGAGATGGCGGAGGCCTCCGGCCTCCAGCTCCTCCCGTCCGGCGTGTTCGCCCCGCTGACCGCCACCACCTACGGTTCCGGCGAACTCCTCCGCGCCGCCCTCGACGCCGGGGCGACCACCCTCGTCTTCGGTGTCGGCGGCAGCGCCACCACCGACGGCGGCGCCGGCATGCTCGCCGCCCTCGGCGCGCGCTTCCTCGACGCCTCCGGCGAACCGGTCGGGCCCGGCGGCGCGCCGCTCGCCGACCTGGCCACCGCCGACCTCTCCGGTCTCGACCCCCGCTTCGCCGAGGTCGACCTGATCCTCGCCAGCGACGTCGACAACCCGCTGACCGGGCCGAAGGGCGCCCCCGCCGTCTACGGCCCGCAGAAGGGCGCCTCCCCGGAGGACGTCCGCACCCTCGACGCGGCCCTCGCCCACTACGCGACCGTCCTGGAGAAGGCGATCGGCGCCCGGGCGGCCGAGGCGGCCGTCGCCCCCGGCGCCGGCGGCGCGGGCGGCATCGGTTACGGCGCCCTCATCCTCGGGGCGAGCTTCCGCCCCGGCATCGAGCTCATGCTGGAGGTCCTCGGCTTCGCGCCCGCCCTGGAGAAGGCCACCCTGGTCATCACCGGCGAGGGATCCCTCGACGAGCAGACCCTCCACGGCAAGGCCCCGGCGGGCGTCGCCGCGGCGGCCCGCGCCGCCGGCAAGGAGGTCGTCGCGGTCTGCGGGCGGCTCGCCCTCGCCCCCGAGACCCTCGGCGCGGCCGGTATCCGCCGCGCCTACCCCCTCGCGGACCTGGAGCCCGACCCCGCCACCTCCATGGCGAACGCCGGCCCGCTCCTGGAGGACGTGGCGGCGGCGATCGCCCGCGACTTCCTGCTGTAGCACCCGGCCGGTCCGTACCCGCCGCCCCCTCGGGTCACGGGTACGGACCGGAAGCCGCCCCTACGCCTCCGCGTCGGCGTCCTGCGGGTACCAGCGCAGTTCCACCGTGTTGCCGTCGGGGTCCCTGACGTACACCGACTGCGCCGAACCGCGGGCACCCCAGCGCGGGACGGGGCCCTCGATCACGTCGAAGGTGCCGGAGCCGATGACCTCCTGCCAGTCCAGGGGGTCCACCACCAGGCAGATGTGGTCCACGTTGGACTCCCCGCGCGGGCGGGAGAACAGATCGATGACCGTGCTGTCGTCGATGCGCACCGACGGGAAGGGCACCTTGCTGGCCCGCCATTCCTCCACCCGCTCGGGCGCGAGGCCCAGGGGTCCGGTGTAGAACGCGAGCGAACGCTCGACGTCGGTCACGTTGAGCACCAGGTGGTCGAAGGCCTTGACGCGCATGGGCATCACCTCGGGGGAGTGGATCACGGCAGGACCCGGTGATCATGGTCACCGGGCGCCCGGCGGTCAAGGGCCCGGCCCGCGCGGCGGCCCGCTCAGCCCTGTGCCGTCAGGCGGAACGCGTCCAGGGCCAGCGTCATCTCCGTCAGGTCCCGCGGCCGGGACAGCGACCTCGACGTCAGCTGCTCCAGACGCCGCAGGCGGTTGAAGACCGTGTTCCGGTGGCAGTACAGACGGCCCGCCGCCCGCCCCGCCGACCCCTCGCAGTCCAGCCACGCGTCCAGCGTCTCCAGGAGCACCGCCCGGTCGGCCGGGTCCAGTTCGAGCAGTCCGCCCAGCACCTCCGTGACCAGCAGCTGCGCCATCTCCGGCTGGCCCACCACCAGCGCCCCCGCCATCCGGCGGTCCAGGCGGACCACCTCACGGCTGCCCGACGGACAGGTCCGCAGGGCCAGTTCGGCCAGCCGCCGGGCCCGGCCGAGCTCGGTCAGGCCCGTCACCACGGGGCTGATCCCGCCCGGCCCCGGGCACCGCCCGTCGAGCAGCTCCGACAGCGCGTCCAGCCCCGTGCCGTCCGCGAACGCCACCACGCCCAGCTCGCAGTCGGCCCGCATCCGCCACAGGAACCGCACCCCGTCCCCCTGCACCTGCCGGTGGAACGGCTCCCGCTCCTCCCGCCGGTCGTAGCGCAGCACCACCACCGCGTACCGCCCCTGCTCCGGCAGGTCCAGCCCGGCCGCCGCCCGCGAGACCACCTCCGGGGAACGCTGGCCCTGCAGCAGGGCGTCCAGGAGCGCCTGCAACTGCTCGTCGGTACGACGCCGCAGCTCCGCCTCGGTCGCCCGGTACGCCTCCGACGCCGTGTCCGCCTGCGCGTCCACCGCCGACCACACCGTCGTCGCCGACTGCATCAGCGCCGCGAGCCGTGCCGCGTCGGCCCCGGCGCCCTCGATCAGCGCGTCCCACACCAGATGGCCGGCGTGCCGGTAGGCGTGCACCACCAGCTCCAGCGGCATGCCCTGCTCGGCCCGCCGTCGGCCCATCTCCTCCGCGTGCTCCAGGTCGCGCCGGGGCGAGTTCCGCGGCGCCGAGATCATCTCGATCCCGATCCGCATCGCCTCGTGCGCCTCCTGCCAGTGCCGGTCGTACGGGAGGATCCGCCCGTAGGCGGGCTCGTACGCGTGCAGCTCCCTCAGATGCTCGTCCACCAGTTCAGGCACCCGCTCCAGAAGCTCCGTGCACGCCTGCGCGAGCACCTTCCAGTCGTCGCCGGTCCGCCGTCTGCGCCGTCCCATGCCCGGAGGATGCCACCGCCCCGGCCCTCCCCGCACGCCCCTGACGCGCAGCGTTGTGCCGGTGCACAGCCCGTCGGCCCGCCCGCTGGTCACCGGCAGCGTTTCGGCCGCCGGACGTGGACGGGCGGTCCGGGCCGGTGCTGGGGTGAGCGCCACCGAAGCGGCCGGGAATCGCCCCAGCGACAGGACGGCCGGGGAAAGGGGAACCATGCAAGGCACCGAACCCGCCCTCGAGGTCACGGACCTCACGGCGGGATACGGACCCGTGCACGCGCTGCGCCGGGTGTCGCTGACCGTGCCCGCGGGGGCCGTCGTCACGGTCCTCGGCGGCAACGGGGCCGGGAAGTCCACACTGCTGCGGGCCGTCTCGCGCACCCTGCGGTTCCACGGCGGCGCCGTGGTCTCCGGCACCGTGAGCTGCGGCGGCCGGCCGCTCGACGGGCTCCCGCCCGACCGGGTGGTGGCCGCGGGCGTCTCCCAGGTGCCCGAGGGCCGTCAGGTCTTCGCCCGGATGACGGTCGAGGACAACCTGCGGGCCGGTGCGCTCGGCCGCCGCGCCGACCGGGCCGAGCGGGCCGCGGCCCTGCGGCGGGTCCACGCCCTCTTCCCCGTCCTCGCCGACCGCGCCCGGCAGCCCGCCGGACTGCTCTCCGGCGGTGAACAGCAGATGCTCGCGGTCGGCCGCGCGCTCATGGCCCGGCCGGAGCTGCTGCTGCTCGACGAGCCCTCGCTCGGGCTGGCCCCGCTGATGGCCGCCCGGATCGCGGACGCGATCCGGGAGATCAACGGCCAGGGCACGGCGGTCCTCCTGGTCGAGCAGAACGCGGCGCTCGCCCTGCGGCTGGCCTCCCGCGCGTACGTCCTGGAGGTCGGCGAGGTCACCCTCTCGGGGCCGGCCGCCGACCTGGCCGCGTCCGACGAGGTCCGCCGCCGCTACCTGGGCGTGGTCGACGAGGACGCCGCCGCCGACGCCGCCCGGGCCCGCACCGACCACCCGGCCCTCTCCCGCTGGGACCCCGCCGCCCCCGGCCCCCGCCCCCGCGACCGCCGCCAGGAGACCCCATGAGCACCACCCCACCGCCGGACCCCGGCCGGCAGGACCCGGAGCAGGCCGCCGCCCACGAGAGCCCGGGCCACGAGGACCCCGGTCCGCGGGACCCGGGACACCACGACCCCGGCGTCCCCGCCCTCGTCGTCGAGGGCGTCACCGTCCGCTTCGCCGGACTCACCGCCCTCGACGGCGTCGGCTTCACCGTCCGCCCCGGCACCGTCCACGCCCTCATCGGCCCCAACGGCGCCGGTAAGTCCACCTGCTTCAACGTCCTGTCCGGCGTCTACCGGGCCACCGCCGGCTCCGTCCGCCTCGGCCCGCACGAGCTGACCGGCCTGCCCCCGCACCGCATCGCCGGCCTCGGCGTGGGCCGGATCTTCCAGAACCTGGCCCTGCCGCCACGGGCCACCGTCGAGGACAGCCTGATGCTCGGCCGCCACCGCCTCACCCGCACCGGCTTCCTCGCCGCCGGGCTCCGGCTGCCCTCCGCCGTCCGGGAGGAGGCCCGGCACCGCGCCCGAGTCCGCGAGATCGCCGCCTTCGTCGGCCTGGCCGGCCAACTGGACCGGCCCGCCGGCTCGCTCCCGTACGGACAGCAGAAACTCGCCGAACTCGCCCGCGCGCTCTGCATGGAACCGAAGCTGCTGCTCCTGGACGAACCCGTCGCCGGCATGACCGCCGACGAACGCGTCCGCACCGCCGCCGTCATCGCCGGCGTCCGCGACAGCCTCGGCATCTCGGTGCTGCTCGTGGAGCACGACATGGGCCTGGTGATGCGGCTCGCCGACTCCGTCACCGTCCTCGACTTCGGCCGCCGCATCGCCGACGGATCCCCCGCCGACGTCCAGAACGACCCGGCGGTCGTCCGCGCCTACCTCGGAGAGGAGACCGCCGCGTGAGCACCTTCGCCGAATTCCTGATCAACGGCGTCTCACTGGGCTCGATCTACGCCCTCATCGCCCTCGGCTTCGTGGTCATCTTCCGCGCCACCGAGGTCGTCAACTTCGCCCACGCCTCGCTGCTCCTGGCCGGCGGCTACGTCACCGCCGTCCTCCACGACGACCTCGGCTTCTGGTTCGCGCTCCTCGCCGGCATCGCGGGCGCGGCCCTCGTCGGCGCGGCCGTCGAATTCCTCGTCATGCGCCGCCACCGGGGCGGTGACCACAGCGTCCTCGCCATCGTCACGATCGGCGTCGACATCCTCCTCGCCACCGAGCTCACCCGGCGGATCGGCACCGACATCCTCGCCCTGGGCGACCCCTGGGGCGACGGCGTCGTCACGCTCGGGCCGGTCACCGTCGCCCAGACCCGCATCGCCGCGCTCCTCGCCGCCGCCCTGCTCATCACCGCCTTCCTCCTCGCCTTCCGGTACACCTCCTGGGGCGTCGCCATGCGGGCCGCCGCCGAGAACCAGGAGACCGCCGCCCTCATGGGCATCCGCCTCGGCCGGGTCTCGCTCGGCGCCTGGGCCGTCGCCGGGGCGCTCGCCGCCGTCGCCGCCCTCTTCCTCACCGTCTTTCCCACCCCCGGCCTGGAGCGGGGCACCGCGCTCGCCGCCCTCAAGGCCTTCCCCGCCGCCATCCTCGGCGGCCTCGACTCCACCACCGGCGCGCTCGTCGGCGGCCTCCTCGTCGGCGTCACCGAGTCCCTCGCCACCGGCTACCAGAGCGACCTGGCCTTCCTCGGCCGCGGCATCGGCGATCTCGTCCCGTACCTCGTGATGGTCGTGGTGCTGCTGATCCGCCCCGCCGGACTCCTCGGCACGAAGGAGCTCGCCCGTGTCTGACCGCCTCCGGAACCTCCCGGCCACGGTGTACGCGGGGGCCGCCGCCGTCCTCGTCCTCCTCGCCCTGCCCTTCTACCTGGACCGGTTCTGGCTCCAGGCCGGACTCTTCGCCATGGCCGCCGCCCTCGGCGCCGTCGGCATCAACCTGCTCACCGGCGCCACCGGCCAGCTCTCCATGGGCCACGCCTTCTTCCTCGCGGTCGGCGCCTACGGTTACTGCGCCCTGGCCGGGGACGGCGCCGACGGACTCGCCGGCCTCGGTCTGCCCGGCTGGCTCGCCGCCGTCCTCGCCGTCGCCCTCGCGGGCCTCGCCGGTGGCCTCTTCAGCCCCATCGCCGGCCGGCTGCACGGTGCCTACCTGGGCATCGCGACCCTCGCCCTGATCTTCATCGGACAGCACGTCCTGTTCAACGCCCACGACCTCACCGGCGGCTACAACGGCCGGGCCGTCCCCCCGCTCTCCCTCTTCGGCCTCACCTTCGACGACACCGAGCTCCTGATCGCCCAGATCCCCTTCGGCGCCGTCGAGAAGCTCTGGTACCTCGGCCTGGCCCTGCTCCTCGGCGGCGTTCTCTTCGCCCGCGGCGTCCTCCGCGGCCGACCCGGGCGTGCCATGAACGCCATCCGCGACCACCGGATCGCCGCCGGCGTCCTCGGCATCCCCGTCGCCCGCCACCGCGCCGCCGTCTTCGTCCTCTCCTCCATGTACGCGGGCCTCGCCGGCGTCCTGCTCGCCCTCGTCTTCCAGCGCACCGTGCCCGAGTACTTCGGCATGGCGCTCTCCCTCGAATACCTGGCCATGATCGTCATCGGCGGTCTCGGGTCGGTCGCCGGCGCGGTCGCGGGAGGCGTCTTCGTCTCCCTGCTGCCGCAGCTCCTCAACCGGTACAGCGACGCCCTCCCCCTGGTCTCCGCCCCCGGGACGGGCGGGATCGCACCGGGGGAGGCCGCCCGCTATCTGTACGGCGCCGCCGTCGTCGCGGTGGTGCTCTTTCTGCCCGGGGGCCTGGTCCGGCTCGCCGCCCGGAAGTCCACCGAACCCTCAGGGGAGACACGATGAACCTCAGACGACCGGCCGTGCGGGGCCTGGCCGCCGCGCTCACCGCACTGATCGCCCTCACCGCCGCGAGCGGCTGCAGCTCGAAGGCGAAGACCGACGACGGGAAGCGCACCGGCGCGGGAGGGGTGAGGACCGGCGAGGGCGTCACCGACACCACCATCACGGTCGGCGCGCTCACCGACATGACCGGCGTGTACGCCACCCTCGGCAAGAGCGTCACCCAGGCCCAGCAGCTGTACGTGAAGCAGGTCAACGCCGCCGGCGGCATCTGCGGCCGGCAGCTGGAGCTGGCCGTCCGCGACCACGGTTACGACCCGCAGAAGGCGCTCGCCGCCTACACCGAACTGGAACCGAAGGTCGCCGGCTACGCCCAGTTCATCGGCTCGCCCTTCGTCGCCGCCGTCAAGCCGCGCGTCGACACCATGGACCGCGCCGTCATCCTGCCGCAGGCCTGGTCGGCCTCGCTCCTGGGCTCCCCGTCCATCCGCACCATCGGCGCCACCTACGACGTCGAGACGATCAACGCCGTCGACTTCCTGGTCACCGAGAAGGGCCTGAAGGCGGGTGACCGGCTCGGCCACGTCTACTTCGAGGGCGACTACGGCGAGAACGCCCTCAAGGGCGCCAAGTTCGCCGCGGAAAAGGCCGGGCTCACCGTCGTCGAACAGAAGATCAAGCCCACCGACAACGACATGTCGGCGCAGGTCGCGGCGCTCAAGCAGGCCGGCGTGAAGGCCGTCGTCACCAGCGCCGGCCCCCGCCAGGCCGCCTCCCTCGTCGGCGTCGCCGCCGCGACCGGCCTGCGCGTCCCGGTCATCGGCAACAACTCCGCCTTCGCCCCCCAGCTCCTCGGCACCCAGGCCGGCCGCGCCCTGCGGTCGATGTACTGGTTCGCCTCGCCGAGCCTGCCCATCGGCGCCGACACCCCGGCCGCGCGGAAACTCGCCGCCGACTACCGGGCCGCCCACCCCAAGGAGGGCCTGGACAACGGCGTCGTCGCCGGCTGGACCGCCGCGAGCGTCTTCGGCGAGGCCCTGAAGAAGGCCTGCGCGGCGAAGGACCTGACCCGGGACGGCATCGGGAAGGCCCTGCTGACCCTGAAGGACCACGACGCCGGATTCGGCATCGCGCACGACTTCACCGACCCCAAGGCCCCCTCCTCCCGGGAGTCCGTGATCATCCAGCCCGACCCGGCCGTCCCCGGCGGCATGCGCGCCGTCCGGCAGCCCTTCGTCTCCGAGGCCGCCCGCGCCTACACCCCCTGACCACCCCTCAGAGCCCCTGGTCCGCGAAGCCCGTCCGCCAGGACGGGCGCTCCGGCGACCAGCCGAGCCCCCGAGCCCGGTCGTTCCGGGCACCCCGGGCCCAGGGCTCCCGGCCCCCCGACCGCTCCGGTGCCGGCACTCCCAGCGCCCCCGCCAGGACCGGCACCCAGTCGTGCCCGGCGGCCGGCTCGTCGTCCACCACGTTGTACGTCCCCGGGGGCCACGCCAGCGCCTGTACGGCCGCCCCGGCGGCGTCGGCCACGTGCAGGAAGGAGGTCACCGACCCGTCGGCCGCCGTACCGCCCAGGAACCGGGCCCCCCGGTCCCCGGCGAGCGCCGCCGCGACCTCGCCGCCCGGCGCGTACCAGGTGCCGGGCCCGTACAGCACCCCGTAGCGCAGCACCACCGCCTCCGGGACCTCCGCGACGGCCGACTCCAGGGCCCGCACCCCGGCGACGACCCGGGCCCGCGGCGGCTCCTCCGCCGGGTCCAGCGGCACCGACTCGTCGGCGGGGTCCTCGCCCGGCGCGTACGCCCAGGCGATCGACTGGGCCACGATCCGGCGCACCCCGGCCGCGAGCGCCGCGTCCACCAGGTTCCGCGTGCCCTCGGTCCGTATCCGGTTGTTGGCGGCCCCGTCCGCCCCGGCCAGGCCGGTCAGCTGATGCACGACCACATCCGGCGCGGCCCGCTCGACCGCCCGCCGGAGCGCCGCCGTGTCCAGGACGTCCACCGGCCGCGCCGCGCGCCGGGCCACCGGCACGACCTCGTGCCCCGCTGCCTCCAGCCGGGGCACGAGCGCGCGCCCCACGGCGCCCGTGGCGCCCGCGACCAAGATCCTCATGGACCCCAGCCTAAAGACCGTCATCTTCCGGTAACAACGCGGTGTGATCCTCGGGGACATGAACGCGACGATCGAGGAGAACCGCTCCCACCCGCACCTCCCGGGCCTGCTGGCCGCCTACCACCTGGCCAGTGAGGCCGAGAAGGGCATCGCCGTCACCACGGTCGCCGGGCTGCCGGAGGTCTACCGCGCCGAGGCCGAGGACCCGGCCGCCGCCTTCGCGGCGGACACGGTGCTGCTCGCCACCCCGGCCGGTGACGGGGTCCCCGGCGGCTGCGTCGTCCTGAAGGCCCCCCGGGAGGGCCGGCCGCCCGAGATCAAGCGGCTCTGGGTCGCCCCGGGCGCCCGCCGCAAGGGCCTCGCCCGGGCCCTGATGGACGAGGCGCTGCGCCGGGCCACCGCCTCCGGCGCGTCCGCCGTCCGCCTCACGGTCTGGGACTGGCGGAAGGAACCGCTGGCCCTGTACGAGGCCCTCGGTTTCGCCGCCGTGCCGTCCTGGGACCCCCGGCCGGGCCTGATCTGCCTGGAGAAGCGGCTCACGCCGGGCGACCGGATCGAGCGGCTCGCCGCGGACGCGGTCCGCGCCCGCGCCACCGGGCTCGCCGCGCTCCTCGTGGACGCCGTGGACGGGGGCGCCTCCGTCGGCTTCCCGGCGCCTCTGGACCCGGCCGAGGCGGCCGCCTGGTGGACCCGCGCGGCCGAGGAGACGGCCGGGGGCGTACGGGACGTCTGGGCGGCCCACGACGGGCAGGGGCGCCTGACCGGCGCCGTGACCCTCGTCCGTAGCACCACGGCCAACGGCCGGCACCGGGGCGAGATCGCCCGGCTCCTGGTCCACCGCGCCGCACGCGGCCGGGGCCTCGGCCGCCGTCTCCTCGCCGCCGCGGAGGCCCACGCGGCCGCCACCGGCCTCACCCTGCTGGTGCTCGACACCCGGACGGGCAGCCCGGCCGAACGGCTCTACCGGAGCGCCGGCTGGACCGAGACCGGCACGATCCCCGACTACGCCGCCGACCCTGCCGGCGTCCTGCGTCCCACCACGCTCTTCCACAAGCGGCTGACCTGACGGTCCCCAGGACGCGCGAAAGGGCCCCGGGAGGCTTCTCGCCTGCCGGGGCCCTTCGTCACGCCTGTGCCGTGCTACGGCAGCTGTGCGGCCTCCGCCTGCCGCGCCTCCCGGCTCTCGCGCCGGTTGTCGCGGAAGGTGTTCACCCTGCGGGCCGTCGCGAAGAGGGGGATCACGGCGCCCAGCACCACCTGGAGGGCGCAGCCGGCCTGCAGCAGGAACGCCCCGCCCGGGGCGTCGAACGCCCAGGCGGCCAGGAGCGCCATGGCGCCCACGATCCAGCTGAGCATCGCCACCGCGAGGACACCCCGCGGCTTCGGGTACTCGACCCGGCTCACCATCAGCCACGCCGTGCCGATGATCGCCAGCAGGGTCGGGATGAACGGCAGCTCGAGCAGCACGATGGAGACCACCGTCAGCGCGCCGAAGGGGCTCGGCATGCCCTGGAACATGCCGTCCTTCATCGTCACGCACGAGAACCGCGCGAGCCGGAGCACGACCGCGAGCAGCACCACGATCGCGGCCACCGCCGAGACCTTCTGGTGCGCGTCGTCCGCGACCATGCCGTACACGAGCACGAAGTACGCCGGCGCCAGACCGAAGCTGATCAGGTCCGACAGGTTGTCGAGCTCGGCGCCCATCGGCGAGCTGCGCAGCTTGCGTGCCACGAGCCCGTCGAAGAGGTCGAAGACCGCCGCGCAGAGCATCAGGATCACGGCCGTCGCGGCGGAGTGCCGCGCCATGCCGGTCTCGACACCGCTGCCGGTGAGGTGCGGGATCAGGATGCCGGTCGTCGTGAAGTAGACCGCCATGAAACCGCAGGTGGCGTTACCGAGCGTGAGGGCGTCCGCGATGGACAGCCTCAGCGACAGCGGCATCTCCTCGGCCTCTTCGGCCTCCGCCGCCTCGGCGTCGGCCACCCACTCGGCGGCGCGTGTGTCGGGATCAATCACGGTCAATGCGAGTCACCCCCGCGGTCGTGGTCTGACCCACCTCGACGGCGACCTCGACACCCTCCGGGAGGTAGATGTCGACCCGCGAGCCGAAGCGGATCAGGCCGATCCGGTCACCCTGCTCGACCTTCGTCCCCTGCGGGACGTACGGCACGATGCGCCGGGCCACGGCTCCCGCGATCTGCACCATCTCGATGTCGCCGAGCTCGGTGTCGAAGTGCCAGACAACGCGCTCGTTGTTCTCGCTCTCCTTGTTGAACGCCGGCACGTAACCGCCGGGCACGTGCTCCACGGACGTCACCGTGCCGGACAGCGGCGCGCGGTTGACATGGACGTTCAGCGGGCTCATGAAGATGGCGACCCGGGTCCGTCCGTCCTTCCACGGCATGATGCTCTGCACCACACCGTCGGCGGGGGAGATGACCCTGCCCTGCGCGATCTCGCGCTCGGGGTCGCGGAAGAACCACAGCATGCCGGCCGCGAGAGCGGTGGTCGGCACGGCGATGGCCGCGGCCCGCCTCGACTTGCGCGCGCGCACGAGGCTGAGCGCCGCGGTGGCGACGGTCGGCAGAAGCCACGGCGATGCTCCGCGCGCGAGGCGTACGCCCTTGAGGCTGTCGCGGTGTGCAGAGGTTTGGCTGTGGGGCATGGATGACCTTCGTAGCGGATGATGCCGCACGGGCAACGGGGGACGGCGGCTTTCCGGCGATGCTATCGGTTGCGGGGCGCAACTGGGCAAGCCAGGAACAGAGTCGGCGGCCGGAAGACGAACACAGGGTGTGATCTTCTTCGCGGCCGAACCGACTCAAAAGCGACATTCAGCCCTGGAACCGGTACTCCTCGAGGAGCCGACGACCAATGATCATTTTCTGGATCTCGGCGGTACCTTCACCGATGAGCAGCATCGGCGCCTCGCGGTAGAGGCGCTCGATCTCGTACTCCTTCGAGAAGCCGTAACCGCCGTGAATGCGGAAGGCGTCCTCCACGACCTCTTTGCAGTACTCGGAGGCGAGGTACTTCGCCATCCCTGCTTCGAGGTCGTTTCGCTCCCCGGAGTCCTTTTTGCGAGCTGCGTTCACCATCATGGCATGAGCGGCCTCGACCTTGGTAGCCATTTCGGCCAGTTTGAACTGGATCGCCTGGTGCTGCGCGATCGGCTTGCCGAAGGTCTGGCGCTGCTGCGCGTACTGAACACCCAGCTCGAACGCACGCTGTGCGACGCCACAGCCACGCGCCGCCACATTCACCCGCCCGACCTCGACCCCGTCCATCATCTGATAGAAGCCCCGGCCGGTGACCCCGCCCAGCACGCGATTGGCCGGAATACGCAGCCCGTCCATGATGAGCTCGGTGGTGTCGACCCCCTTGTACCCCATCTTGTCGATCTTCCCGGGGATGGTGAGGCCCGGACGGACCTCGCCGAAGCCCGGCTCCTTCTCCACGAGGAAGGTCGTCATCGACTTGTGGGGGGCGGTGCCCTCCGGGTGTCCTTCGTCACTCCGGACGAGAACGGCCACCAGCGTGGACGTACCGCCGTTCGTCAGCCACATCTTCTGGCCGTTCAGGACGTACTCGTCGCCGTCCCTGACCGCCTTGGACGTGATGGCCGACACGTCCGAGCCGAGCCCCGGCTCCGACATCGAGAACGCGCCCCGCACCTCGCCGCCCGCCATCCGCGGAAGGAAGTGGTCCTTCTGCTCCTGGGTGCCGTGCTGCTTCAGCATGTACGCGACGATGAAGTGGGTGTTGATGATGCCGGAGACCGACATCCAGCCGCGGGCGATCTCCTCCACGCAGAGCGCGTAGGTGAGCAGCGACTCGCCGAGGCCCCCGTACTCCTCGGGGATCATCAGACCGAAGACGCCGAGCTCCTTGAGCCCGTCGACGATCTGCTGCGGGTACTCGTCGCGGTGCTCCAGCTCCGTCGCGACCGGGATGATCTCCTTGTCGACGAAGTCCCGGACGGTGGAGAGGATCTCCTGCTGCACGTCGGTCAGACCGTGGGTCTGGGCGAGTCGCGCCATGACTTACTTCCCCTGTTCCTTGAGCTCGGGGCGGCCCGGCTGCTCGCCGCCGCGCGCGTCGATGTACTCGGCGGTCGGAACCATGACCTTGCGGCGGAAGACGCACACGAGGGTGCCGTCCTGCTTGTAGCCCTTGGTCTCCACGTACACGATCCCGCGGTCGGACTTGGACTTCGACGGGGTCTTGTCCAGGACCGTGGTCTCGCCGTAGATGGTGTCGCCGTGGAAGGTCGGCGCCACGTGGCGCAGCGACTCGATCTCCAGGTTGGCGATGGCCTTGCCCGAGACGTCCGGCACGGACATGCCGAGCAGCAGCGAGTAGATGTAGTTGCCGACGACGACGTTCCGCTTGAAGTCGGTCGTGTTCTCCGCGTAGTTCACGTCCATGTGCAGCGGATGGTGGTTCATCGTCAGCAGACAGAAGAGATGGTCGTCGTACTCGGTGACCGTCTTCCCCGGCCAGTGCTTGTAGACCGCACCGACCTCGAACTCCTCATAGGTACGTCCGAACTGCATGGGGCTCAGGCCTCCGGGATCTCGAACGTGCTGGTGCGCTGCATGCCGGCGGCGCGGCCCTTGCCGGAGATGACCAGGGCCATCTTGCGGGAGGCCTCGTCGATCATCTCGTCGCCGAGCATCGCGGAGCCCTTCTTGCCGCCCGCCTCGGAGGTGTAGTAGTCGTACGCGTCGAGGATCAGCTCGGCGTGGTCGTAGTCCTCCTGCGAGGGCGAGAAGATCTCGTTCGCGGCGGCGACCTGGTCCGGGTGGAGCACCCACTTGCCGTCGAAGCCCAGGGCGGCGGCGCGCCGCGCCACGGCCTTGTAGCCCTCCTGGTTGCGGATCTGGAGGTAGGGGCCGTCGATCGCCTGGAGGTTGTTGGCCCGGGCGGCCATCAGGATGCTCATCAGGATGTGGTGGTAGGCGTCCGCCGGGTAGCCGGGCGGCTGCTCGCCGACGACCAGGGACTTCATGTTGATGGAGGCCATGAAGTCGGCCGGGCCGAAGATGATCGTCTCGACCCGCTGCGAGGCCTGGGCGATCGCGTTGACGTTGATGAGGCCCTGGGCGTTCTCGATCTGCGCCTCGATGCCGATCTTGCCGACCTCGAAGCCCATCGTCTTCTCGATCTGGGTGAGCAGCAGGTCGAGCGCCACGATCTGCTGGGCGTCCTGGACCTTCGGCAGCATGATGCAGTCGAGGTTCTGGCCGGCGCCCTCCACGACGGTCACCACGTCGCGGTACGTCCAGTGGGTCGTCCAGTCGTTGACGCGGACCACCCGGGTCTTGCCGGTCCAGTCGCCCTCGTTCAGGAACTTCACGATGGTGTGGCGCGCCTCGGGCTTGGCCAGCGGGGCGCAGGCGTCCTCCAGGTCCAGGAAGACCTGGTCGGCGGCCAGGCCCTGGGCCTTCTCCAGGAAGCGCGGGTTGGAGCCGGGGACCGCGAGACAGGAACGGCGGGGGCGCAGCCGGTTCACGGGGGAGAGACTGCTGGTCATGCGGGGACCTCCAGGGGGTCGAGCTTGTTCGCTTTCCGGATCTCGTCGACGATACGGCCGATGATCTCCGTGATGCCGAAGTCCTTCGGCGTGAAGACGGCGGCCACACCCGCCCGCTTCAGGTCGTCGGCGTCGCTGTTGGGGATGATGCCGCCGACGATGACCGGGATGTCCGGGGCGCCGGCCTCCCGGAGGCGGTCGAGGACGTCCGGGACCAGCTCGGCGTGCGAGCCGGACAGGATCGAGAGCCCGACGCAGTGCACGTCCTCGGCCAGGGCGGCGCTCACGATCTGCTCGGGGGTCAGGCGGATCCCCTGGTAGACCACCTCGAAGCCGGCGTCCCGCGCGCGCACCGCGATCTGCTCGGCCCCGTTGGAGTGCCCGTCGAGCCCCGGCTTGCCGACGAGCAGCCGCAGCCGCCCGGCCCCCAGCTCCCCGGCGGTCCGCGTCACCTTCTCGCGCACCAGGGCCATCGGGGTGCCCTCCTCGGCCGTCACCGCGACCGGGGCGGAGGAGACGCCGGTGGGCGCCCGGTACTCGCCGAAGACCTCGCGCAGGGCCCCGGCCCACTCGCCGGTGGTCACCCCGGCGCGGGCGCACTCCAGGGTGGCCTCCATGAGGTTCTCGGTGCCCCGCGCCGCCTCCTTCAGGCGCTCCAGCGCCTTGCAGGGCCGGGGGTGGTTGAACGGCGGCTGGTAGCGGTTGTCGCGCCACTCCCCGAGGGAGGCGACGACCCGGGCCTCGACCGCCGGGTCGACCGTCATGATCGCCGTGTCCAGGTCGGCGGTGAGCGGGTTGGGCTCGGTCGACCGGAAGATGTTCACGCCGACGATCTTCTCCTCGCCGGCCTCGATCCGGGCTCGCCGCTCGGCGTGCGAGGAGACCAGCTGCGACTTGAGGTAGCCGGACTCGACGGCCGCCATCGCGCCGCCCATCTCCTGGATCCGGTCGATCTCGGCCATGCACTCCTCGACCAGGGAGTCCACCTTCGCCTCGATGACGTGCGAGCCGGCGAAGATGTCGTCGTACTCCAGCAGGTCGGACTCGTGGGCGAGCACCTGCTGGATGCGCAGGGACCACTGCTGGTCCCAGGGCCGGGGGAGGCCCAGGGCCTCGTTCCACGCCGGGAGCTGGACGGCGCGGGCGCGGGCGTCCTTGGAGAGGGTGACGGCCAGCATCTCCAGGACGATCCGCTGGACGTTGTTCTCCGGCTGCGCCTCGGTCAGGCCGAGCGAGTTCACCTGGACGCCGTAGCGGAACCGGCGCTGCTTGGGGTCCTCGATGCCGTACCGCTCGCGGGTGATGCGGTCCCAGATGCGGCCGAAGGCGCGCATCTTGCACATTTCCTCGATGAACCGGACACCCGCGTTGACGAAGAAGGAGATGCGGGCGACGACGTCGCCCTTGCGGTCCTCGGGGATCTGGCCGGACGCGAAGACCGCGTCGAGCACGGCGATCGCGGTGGACATCGCGTAGGCGATCTCCTGGACCGGAGTGGCCCCCGCCTCCTGCAGGTGGTAGCTGCAGATGTTGATCGGGTTCCACTTGGGGATGTGGTTGACCGTGTACACGATCATGTCCGTCGTCAGGCGGAGCGAGGGTCCCGGCGGGAAGACGTGCGTCCCCCGGGACAGGTACTCCTTGACGATGTCGTTCTGGGTGGTGCCCTGGAGCTTGGTGACGTCCGCACCCTGCTCCTCGGCGACCACCTGATAGAGCGCCAGCAGCCACATGGCGGTGGCGTTGATGGTCATCGAGGTGTTCATCTGCTCCAGGGGGATGTCCTGGAACAGCCGGCGCATGTCACCGAGGTGCGAGACGGGGACGCCGACCCGGCCGACCTCGCCGCGGGCGAGGACGTGGTCGGGGTCGTAGCCCGTCTGCGTCGGCAGGTCGAAGGCGACCGACAGACCGGTCTGGCCCTTCTCCAGGTTGCGCCGGTACAGCTCGTTGGACGCCTCGGCGGTCGAGTGACCGGCGTACGTCCGCATGAGCCACGGCCGGTCCTTCTGGCGCTCAGTCATCTACGTGACCTCAGATGTTCCGGAAGCGGTTGATGGCGTCGATGTGCTGGGCCCGCAGTTCCTCGTCGCGCACGCCCAGGCCCTCGCGGGGCGCGAGCGCGAGCACGCCGACCTTGCCCTGGTGCAGGTTGCGGTGCACGTCGTAGGCGGCCTGGCCGGTCTCCTCCAGGGAGTAGACCTTGGAGAGGGTGGGGTGGATCTTGCCCTTGGCGATCAGGCGGTTGGCCTCCCACGCCTCGCGGTAGTTGGCGAAGTGCGAGCCGATGATCCGCTTGAGCGACATCCACAGGTAGCGGTTGTCGTACTGGTGCATGTAGCCCGAGGTCGAGGCACAGGTGGTGATGGTGCCGCCCTTGCGGGTGACGTACACGGAGGCGCCGAAGGTCTCGCGGCCCGGGTGCTCGAAGACGATGTCGATGTCCTCGCCGCCGGTCAGCTCGCGGATCTTGGAACCGAACCGCTTCCACTCGCGCGGGTCCTGGGTGTTCTCGTCCTTCCAGAACTTGTAGCCCTCGGCGGTGCGGTCGATGACCGCCTCGGCGCCCATGGACCGGCAGATCTCGGCCTTCTCGGGGGAGGAGACCACGCAGATCGGGGTGGCGCCGCCGGCCAGGGCGAACTGGGTGGCGTACGAGCCGAGGCCGCCGCTCGCGCCCCAGATGAGGACGTTGTCGCCCTGCTTCATGCCGGCGCCGTTGCGGGAGACCAGCTGGCGGTAGGCGGTGGAGTTGACCAGACCCGGCGCCGCCGCCTCCTCCCAGCTCAGGTGGTCGGGCTTCGGCATCAGCTGGTTGGACTTGACGAGCGCGATCTCGGCGAGGCCGCCGAAGTTGGTCTCGAAGCCCCAGATGCGCTGCTCGGGGTCGAGCATCGTGTCGTTGTGGCCGTCCGAGGACTCCAGCTCGACGGAGAGGCAGTGCGCGACGACCTCGTCACCGGGCTGCCAGGCGTTGACGCCCGGGCCCGTGCGCAGGACGACGCCCGCGAGGTCGGAGCCGATGACGTGGTACGGCAGGTCGTGGCGCTTGGTGAGCTCGGAGAGCCGGCCGTAGCGCTCCAGGAAGCCGAAGGTCGAGACCGGCTCGAAGATCGAGGTCCAGACCGAGTTGTAGTTCACGGAGCTGGCCATGACGGCGACGAGCGCCTCACCCGGGCCGAGCTCGGGGAGCGGGACGTCGTCGAGGTGGAGCGACTTGCGGGGGTCCTTGTCCCGACTGGCGACGCCGGCGAACATCTCCGCCTCGTCCTTGTGGACGGTCACGCCCCGGTACGACTCGGGGAGCTTGATGTTCGCGAAATCGGCGGACGTGGAGTCCGGCGACTGGATCGCGTCCAGGATTTCCTTCACGGTTGCCTCCGGCGGTGAGCGTCCGGGGGAGGACGCCTGAGGGGTTACGACGAGGGGTGCTGCGATGGAGGTGTGCCGTCGGTTCGGCTGGGTGGTGCGGTGTGGCGGCGCTGGTGTGGAGCGCGAGGGTGCCTGTGACGCAGGCGTCCGGGCGCACGGGCCGGTGGCCGGTGGGGACAGCCGGCGCACGAGGTGATCTCTGCGCGCCGGCCGCCCGGACAACCTCAACGTATGGCACGCCGTGTCACGTGGCAAGGCACTGCGTGCCAACATTTTCACTCAGATGCGATCCGACGGTCACGGATGAGCGATGATCGATCGAAAATCGCCCTGAGCTGCGCATATACGACGTGGGCCGCACCCGGAAACCGGGTGCGGCCCACGTCGTGGAACGGTGTTCAGCCCTTGCGGAGGGCGTCCTGGATGGTGCGCATCACCTCGTCGAGCGGGGCGTCCGTACGGGCCACGGCGACGACCACGTCACCCGTGGCCGAGGCGCGCGCCGCCGGGGCCTGCGACTCGCTCTGCGCGGAGGACGGGGCCGGCCGGCCCGCGCCTATGCCGCTGCCGAAGGTCTCCCGGACGATCGCGAAGGCGTGGTCGAGCTGCGCCTCCACGTCCCCCTGGCCGCCCGCCCGCAGCCAGCGCCGCAGCACGTGGTTGTGGGCCGTGACCACCGCCGAGGCCGCCACCTCCGCCAGGAGCGGGTCGTCGTTCCCGTCGTGGTGGTCGCGCTCGTCGAAGTGCCCCAGCAGATAGCGGGTGAACAGCCGCTCGTAGCGGGCCACCGAGGCGATCTCCCGTTCGCGCAGCGTCGGCACCTCGCGGGTCAGCCGGTAGCGCTCCACGGAGACCGCCGGGGACGCGGCGTACATCTTCATGACTTCCTTGATGCCCCGGCACACCGTGTCGAGCGGGTGCTCGTGCGGCGGCGCCGCGTTCAGGACCGCCTCCGCCCGCACCAGCGTGTCGTCGTGGTCGGGGAAGATCGCCTCTTCCTTGGAACGGAAGTGGCGGAAGAAGGTCCGGCGCGCCACCCCGGCCGCCGCCGCGATCTCGTCGACCGTGGTGGCCTCGTACCCCTTCGTGGCGAAGAGTTCCATCGCCGCGGCCGCCAGCTCCCGGCGCATCTTGAGCCGCTGCGCGGCGGCACGGGTGCCCGCCGCGCTCTCCTGGGCGTCGGACGGAGAGGTGGCACGGGGTGACTTCACGGCCTTGGACATGTCCCGAACGTACTGCATCGGACGGACCGTGTGCCCAGGTGGGGGCGGGGAACCCCCCGGAGCACCGGTGGTGCCCGGGGAGCTCAGCAACCCTCCCCAGTGCCCGTACGGCTCAGCGTCGGGCATATTCGCGGAAGCCGCGCCCGGTCTTGCGGCCGAGGCAGCCGGCGGCCACCAGGTGCTCCAGGAGCGGGGCGGGGGCGAGGCCCGGCTCGCGGAACTCGCGGTGCAGCACCCGCTCGATCGCCAGCGACACGTCCAGGCCGACCACGTCGAGCAGCTCGAACGGGCCCATCGGGTACCCGCCGCCGAGCTTCATCGCGGCGTCGATGTCGTCCAGGGTCGCGTAGTGGTCCTGGACCATCTTGACCGCGTTGTTCAGGTACGGGAACAGCAGCGCGTTCACGATGAAACCGGCCCGGTCGCCGCAGTCCACCGGGTGCTTGCGGATCTTCGCGGTGACCTCGCGGACGGTCGCGTGCACCTCGTCGGAGGTCAGGACGGTCCGGACGATCTCGACCAGCTTCATCGCCGGGGCCGGGTTGAAGAAGTGCATGCCGATGACGTCCTGCGGACGGGAGGTGGCACGGGCGCAGGCCACGACCGGAAGCGAGGAGGTCGTGGTGGCCAGCACCGCGCCCGGCTTGCAGATCTTGTCGAGCCGGGCGAACAGCTCCTGCTTGACCTCCAGGTCCTCGGCGACCGCCTCGACGGCCAGGTCGACCTCGGCGAAGGCGTCGAGCGAGCCCACCGGGGTGATCCGGGCCAGCGTCTCGTCCCGGACCTCCGCCGACATCCGGCCCTTGTCGACCGACCGGGCCAGGGACTTGGCGATCCGCGCCTTGGCGGTGTCCGCCTTCTCCTGGGAACGGGCCGCGAGGACGACTCCGTACCCGGCCTTGGCGAAGACCTCGGCGATCCCGGAGGCCATGGTGCCCGAGCCGGCCACGCCGACCGAGCGGACCTCGCGGCCGGCCGCGGTGGCCCCGGAGGCCGCCGGGGTGAGCACGTCGGGCACCACCTCGGCGGAGCCCGGCGCCGCGTACGAGTAGAAGCCGCGGCCCGCCTTGCGGCCGGTCAGACCGGCCTCGGAGAGCTGCCGGAGGATGGGCGCCGGGGCGTGCAGCCGGTCGTGCGAGGAGGCGTACATGGCCTCCAGGACGGTACGGGCCGTGTCGATGCCGACCAGGTCGAGCAGCTCCAGCGGGCCCATCGGCAGACCGCAGCCGAGCTTCATGGCCGCGTCGATGTCCTCGCGGGAGGCGTACTTCGCCTCGTACATGGCGGCCGCCTGGTTCAGGTAGCCGAACAGCAGCCCGTCCGCGATGAACCCGGCCCGGTCGCCCACGGCGACCGGCTCCTTGCCGAGGTCCTCGGCGAGCCGGGTGACGGCCTCGACGGCCCTCGGGTCGGTCAGGACCGACGAGACCACCTCGACCAGCTTCATCGCCTGGACCGGGGTGAAGAAGTGCAGGCCGAGCACCCGCTCCGGGTGGGCCGAGTCGGCGGCGAGCCGGGTCACCGACAGCGCGTTGGTGCCGGTGGCCAGGATCGCGTCCGGCCGGATGATGCCGTCCAGGGCCCGGACGACCTCCAACTTCGTCTCGTACGACTCCGGCACGACCTCGATCACGAGGTCCGCGCCGGCCGCCGCCTGGAGGTCGGAGAAGGTGCGGAAGCGGGCCAGGACGTCCTGCCGCTCCTCCTCCGTGATCCGCTCGCGGGCCACCGCGCGGGCCGTGGACGCCTCCAGGGCGGCGACGGCACGGGCGGCGGCGGTGTCGCTGATGTCGATGCCGATGACCTCGCGGCCGGCCCGGGCGAGGACGTCGGCGATGCCCGAGCCCATGGTGCCGAGACCGACGACGGCGATGGTGGAGAGAGGGGTGTCCATCAGGGGACTCCAGGGAGGAAGAGTGACGACTGAAGGCAGTGGCGCGCGAGAGGGCGCGGAAAGCACACGGGCAGCGCCCGGAGAACGGGGGCGGAGCCCCCGGTGAAAAGCGACGGACTCTGTCCCGGAGTCACGTCGAAAACTGCCGAACCGACGAACAGTCCCGCACCTCGCGGCACGGAACCTCCCACCACGGCTGCGTCACCAGGCCGTTGCGGGAAGTGCGGGGGGTGCCCCGCTCACCTGAGACTAACCGGCCGGTAACGAGCGCGCCAGTCCCGGGAAGTTGAGAAAGTGTGATCTGGATCGCGGATAGGCTCCCATTCATGGAAATCGCCGAGGATCCGGAATTCTGCTCGATGATCGATCGATTGCGCGACGAGATCGAGAACGACTCCGGAGAACTCCCGCCGGCATTCGCGGAACTCGCCGCCGCCCGCGATCCCGAAGAACTCCACCGCGTCCTCACCGCCCCCGGCGAACCCCTCTGGGCCCGCGAGATCGCCGCCGTCACCCTCGGTCTCTCCGGGGACCCGCGCGCCTTCGAGTCGCTGATCCTCTTCCTGAACCACCGGGACCCCGAGCGCTGTGTGACCGCCGCCCACGCCCTCGCCCGGCTCGGCGACCCGCGCACCGCCCGCGCGGCCGCCGCGCTCGCCACCAACGAACTCCGCGCCGCCTACGCCCTCGTGCCGGTCCGGCTCCTCGCGGGGCTGCGCGCCCCCGAGTCCGTACCGGCCCTGATCACCGTCCTCGGCCGGCGGCTCGCTCCCGACGACCCGCACTGGCGGGTCGGCCTCGCCTGCGTCGAGGGCCTCGGCGCCCTCGGCGACCCCCGGGCCCGCCCCGCCCTCGAGGCCGCCCTGCCGCACCCCCGCCTCGGCCGCGAGGCCGAACGGTCACTGGCCCGGCTCGCTCCCTGAGGACGGCCGGGCGCACGGCTCAGCGCACCAGGCGGAGCTCCGCCCCCGTGCCGTCCGGCACCGCGGCGGGGCCCACGGGCACCAGCGCGAACGCCTCGATCTCCACCAGCAGTTCGGGCCGGACCAGCGCGGAGACCTGCACCGCCGAACTCGCCGGCAGCGGCGCCCCGGCGAAGTGGGCGTCCCGCGCCTGGCGTACCGCGGGCAGGTGGGCCACGTCCGTGACGTAGTAGGTCAGCTTCACCACGTCCCCGAAACCGGCGCCGGCCGCCGCCAGACAGCGCTCCAGGTTGGCGAAGACCTGACGCGCCTGGGCCACCGCGTCCCCCTCGCCCACCACGGCCCCGGACGCGTCCAGGGCGCACTGCCCCGATATCGCGACGAACCGGCCGGTGCCCCAGACCACGTGGCTGTACTGGGGGCTGGCGGCGAGGCCCTCGGGGGCGGGGACGTGGGTGAGGTGACTGGTCATGCCGGACATCCTCGCGTACGCCACTGACAGCGCCCGCCACCCGAGGGGGTGCGGGCGCCGTCTGTGGCGAAGACCACGGCGAGGAGCCCGGGCGGGGGATCAGCGCACGTGGCCGAGGAGCTCGTGGAGCGTGGCCCCCGCGGCCTCGCCGGCCCGGGCGGTCCCCGCGGCCCCGCCGTTCTCCGCGACGCCGGCGCCGGTGCCGCGCGCCGCCGCCGTTTCCCGTGACCTTTCGGAGGCCCGCTCCGGGCTCACGCCCCGCGCCTGCTTCTCCGGCGCCTTCCCCGGGGCCCTCCCGGTCGTGGGGACGAAGGCGGCCTCCGGCTCGGGCAGCGCCGCGCAGACCGCGTCCGCCTCCGCGCCGGCCTTGCCGCGCGGCACCGCGCCCGTGGCCAGGAAGGCGGCCAGGTGCCCGTCCACGCACGCGTTGCCGGCGAGCGTCACGCCGTGGTTCCCGCCGCCGTCCTCCACCACCAGGCTCGAACCGCGCAGCAGCCGGTGCAGGGCCGCCGCGCCCCCGTACGGGGTCGCCGCGTCGTCCGTCGCCTGGAGGATGAGGACCGGCGGCACCTCGTCGTTGCGGACGTCCGGCGGGCTGAGCGGCTCCACCGGCCAGAACGCGCAGGGAGCGTTGTACCAGGCGTTGTTCCAGGTGGAGAACGGTGCCTTGGCGTGCACGTCCCAGTTGTCCTTGCGCCACACGCTCCAGTCGCGCGGCCAGGCCGCGTCCCGGCACTGCACGCTCGTGTAGACCGAGTAGCCGTTGTCGGCGGTGGCGTCGGCCTCCCCGTACCGCTCGTACGCCGCCACGAGAGCCCCCGCGTCGCCGTCGTTGACGTACGCGGAGAAGGCGCTCGCCAGCCGGGGCCAGTAGCCGTCGTAGTAGCCGCCCGGCAGGAAGGTGTCCTCCAGCTCGCCCGGGCCCACCGTGCCGCCGGCCGGGCGCGCGGCCAGGTCCTCCCGCATCCGGTACCAGGCCGCCTCGACCGCGTGCGGGTCGGTGCCCAGCCGGTACACCGCGTCGTGCCGCGCCACCCAGGCCAGGAAGGCCTTGTGGCGGGAGTCGAAGGCGACGTCCTGCGCGAGGTTGTCCTCGTACCAGACCCCCCGCGGGTCGACCACGGAGTCGAGGGCCATCCGCCGCACCCGGTCCGGGTACAGCCGGGCGTAGACTGCGCCCAGGTAGCTGCCGTACGAGTAGCCGAGGTAGTTCAGGGCCGGGGCGCCGAGCGCGTGCCGGATGCGGTCCAGGTCACGGGCGGTGCTGACGGTGTCGATGTACGGCAGGACGTCGGCGTACTTCTTCCCGCAGGCCGCGGCGAACTCCTGGGCCCGCTCGACCGAGGCCCGTTCGGCCGCCGCCCCGCGCGGCACCGAGTCGGGCCGTACGGGCGCGAAGTGGCCGGGCCGGCAGTCGAGGGCCGGCTCGCTCCGGCCGACGCCGCGCGGATCGAAGCCGATCACGTCGTACTGGGCGGCGACGTCCGGGGGCAGCGAGGACGCCACGTAACCGGCCATCCCGAGGCCGCTGCCACCGGGCCCGCCCGGGTTGACCAGGAGCGGACCCTGGAAGGTCTTCGCCGTGTGCGGGACGCGGGACAGGGCGAGGGTGACGGTGCGCCCCGCCGGGTCGTCGTGGTTCAGCGGCACTTTCAGGGAGGCGCACTGGAGCTTCGGAGAGGCCTTGGTGCCGCAGTCGGTCCAGACGAGCGGCGGCACCGGCCGGGGAGCCGGCCCGGCGGGGCCGGCGGCGGAGGCGGGCAGGACGGTCACCGTCCCGGCGACCAGCGCTCCAGCGGCGATCAGCATTCCTGCGCGTGAGGTCATAGGGCGTGCGTGCCCCGCGCGGGCCGCGACAGGACCCGGCCGGCCGAGAGTTGACCCGAAAGGGGGGCGGCAGGCGGGGGGTTCAGAGCAGTGTCAGCTGCTCGGGCACCGGCGTCGGCGCCGCCTCCGGAGCGTCCCGCGGCCCGGAGATCCGCCGGGAGGCGCCCCGGCCCGCCGGGCCGATGCCGAACTCGGCGGCGAACTCGTGCACCTGACGGGTGATCCGGCGCTGGTACCAGGTCGGCGCGTAGGCCCCGTCCCCGTACATCCGCTCGTACCGCCGGACCAGGCCGGGGTGGTGCCGGCCGAGCCACTCCATGAACCACTCGCGCGCGCCGGGGCGCAGATGGAGCACGAGGGGCGTGACGGAGGTCGCGCCGGACGCGGCGATGGCGCGGACGGTCTCCCGCAGCTGCTCGGGTCCGTCGCCGAGGAAGGGCACCACGGGGGCCATGAGGACGCCGCAGCCGATGCCGTGGTCGCCGAGGGCGCGGACCACGTCGAGGCGGCGCTGCGGCGAGGGGGTGCCCGGCTCGATCGTCCGCCACAGCTCCTGGTCGGTGAAGCCGACCGAGACGGAGACGCCGACCTCGGTGACCCGGGCCGCCTCCACCAGCAGGTCCAGGTCCCGCAGGATCATGGTGCCCTTGGTGAGGATGGAGAAGGGGTTGGCCCGGTCGCGCAGGGCCGTGAGGATGCCCGGCATCAGGCGGTACCGGCCCTCCGCCCGCTGGTAGCAGTCGACGTTCGTGCCCATCGCGATGTGCGCCCCCTGCCAGCGCGGCGAGGCGAGCTGCCGGGCGAGGAGCTCGGGGGCGTTCACCTTCACCACGATCTGCGAGTCGAAGCCGAGGCCGGTGTCGAGGTCGAGATAGCTGTGCGTCTTGCGCGCGAAACAGTAGACGCACGCGTGACTGCAACCGCGGTACGGGTTGACCGTCCATTCGAACGGCATGCGGGAGGCCCCGGGCACCCGGTTCAGGATCGAGCGGGCCCGCACCTCGTGGAAGGTGATGCCGCGGAACTCCGGCGTGTCGAACGTACGGGTGGTGACCGCGTCCGTACCGAACAGGGCGGTGTCGGCGGGAGCGGCGGGGGTGTCGCCCAGGTGGTCCCAGCGCATGGACGCCTCCTCGGGGGGTACGGGCCGGTCGTGCGCTCAGAATAGAACACATGTTCCCTTGATCGCCGCGACCCGGATTTCGCGCCCCGGAGGCCACGTGGTTCCCTTGGGCCACGTCCCCGAGGAACCACGAGCTGGAGGAAATGCGATGGCGCAGGTCGAAGCCACCACGGAACGGATCGTCGCCGCCGACGCGGAGACGGTGTTCGACGCGCTGGCCGACTACAGCGGCACGCGCGCGAAGCTGCTCCCCGAGCACTTCAGCGAGTACGAGGTGCGGGAGGGCGGTGACGGCGCGGGCACGCTCGTCCACTGGAAGCTCCAGGCCACGAGCAAGCGCGTCCGCGACTGCCTCCTGGAGGTCACCGAGCCCACCGAAGGCCAGCTCGTCGAGAAGGACCGCAACTCCTCCATGGTCACCACCTGGGTCGTCACCCCCGCCGGGGAGGGCAGGTCCCGCGTCGTGGTCACCACCGTCTGGAACGGCGCCGGCGGCATCGGCGGTTTCTTCGAGCGGACCTTCGCTCCCAAGGGGCTGGCCCGGATCTACGACGCCGTGCTCGCCCGCCTCGCCGAGGAGACCGAGAAGTAACGCCCGCGCGTTCCCCTATTCGAGTGGATTCCCGCGTCCCCGTGCTCGCGCCGTACGCGCGCAGGGGGCGCGGGGCGCACGGCAAACGTGCTGATGAGCGCCCAAGTGCGCCGGGGCGCAAGGGCGTTCGCCCCGCCGCTCCCCACCGCCCGCCGTTCCCGCCCGACTTGCTCCCGCTTCGCGCCCGATGCGAAGAATGGCCCGGCGCAGAGGCCGTGACGCGCAGGGACCGTGACGGCCGCAGGCCGTGACGAGGGGAGCAGCGCGTGGGCGGGATCACGATGGCGAAGAACGCCGGGGGCACGGGGGAGCCGGCCGGGCCCACCGCGCTCGCGGACACGGCCCCGCTCCTCACGGGCGGGCCCGCCGACCGCCCCGCCGGCGATGACACGGGCGGCCCCGCCGGTGGTCCGCCCGACGGCCCGCCGCACCCCGCCGGCCCCGAGCCCGCCCTCGACCCGCGCCGGGTCCGGCTCGTCTTCTGCGGCCTCATGCTCGCGCTGCTCCTCGCCGCGCTGGAGCAGATGATCGTCGCCACCGCCCTGCCCCGCATCGTCGGTGAACTCCAGGGCCTGGACCGGATGTCCTGGGCGATCACCGCCTACCTGCTGACCTCCACCATCGGTCTGCCGGTCTACGGGAAGCTCGGTGACCTGCTCGGCCGCAAGAGCGTCTTCCTCTTCGCCATCGTCGTCTTCGTCATCGGCTCCGGCCTGGCCGGCTGGTCCCGCACCATGGACGAGCTGATCGCCTTCCGCGCCCTGCAGGGCGTCGGGGCCGGCGGCCTGATGATCGGCGTCCAGGCGATCATCGCCGACATCGTCCCCGCCCGGGAGCGCGGCCGGTACATGGGGCTCATCGGTGCCGCCTTCGGCCTCGCCTCCGTCGCCGGCCCGCTGCTCGGCGGCTTCTTCACCGACCACGTCTCCTGGCGGTGGTGCTTCTACTTCAACGTGCCCTTCGGGCTCCTCACCCTGGCCGTCGTCGCCACCGTCCTCAAGCTGCCGAAACCGGCCGTGCGCGCCCGCTTCGACGTCCTCGGCACCCTGCTGCTCGCCGCCGCCTCCACCTGCCTCGTCCTGCTGACCAGTTGGGGCGGGACCGAGTACGCCTGGGACTCCCGCGTCATCATCGGCCTCGGCTGCGGCGCCGCCGGAACCGCCCTCCTCTTCCTGGTCGTCGAGCACTTCGCGCCCGAACCCCTCATCCCCCTGCGGCTGTTCCGCGACTCCGTCTTCACCGTCACGAGCCTCGTCGGCGCCGTCGTCGGCATCGCCCTCTTCGGCGCCGCCAGCTACCTGCCCACGTTCCTGCAGATGGTCGAGGGCGCCACCGCCACCGAGTCCGGGCTGCTGATGCTCCCCCTGATGGGCGGCATCGTCATCGCCTCCGTCGTCTCGGGCCAGCTGATCACCCGTACCGGCCACTACAAGATCTACCCGCTCGCCGGCGGCGCCGTCTCCGTCCTCGGCATGTGGCTGCTCTCCCGCATGGACGCGGACACCCCGCGCCTCACGCACAGCCTGTGGCAGGCCGTCCTCGGCACCGGCATCGGCCTGGTCATGCCGGTGCTGATCCTCGCCGTCCAGAACTCCGTCCGCCCCACCGACCTCGGCACCGCCACCAGCGCCCACAACTACTTCCGCCAGATCGGCGGCAGCGTCGGCGCCGCCGTCTTCGGCACCCTCTTCGCGTCCCGGCTCGACGACGCCCTCGGCGACCGCCTCGCCGCCCTCCCCGCGCCGGCCGGCGCCGCCGGACTCCCGCCCGCCGAGTCGATCACCCCGCAGACGGTCCACACCCTTCCGCCCGCCCTGCGCGACGCCTACATCCAGGCGTACGCGGAGGCGATGCCGCGGATCTTCCTCTACCTCGTGCCGGTCCTCGTGCTCGGCCTCGTCCTCGCCTTCTTCCTCAAGGAGAAACCGCTGGTGTCCCACCACAGCCCCGCCACCGAGGCCCGCACCGACTCCTTCGCCGACGCCCCGGCCCAGGCGGTCCCGCCCGCCCGGCACGCCGCGTCCCCCGCCGGCCACGCCACCGTGCCCCCGCACTCCGGCGTCCCCGTCTGCGGCGCCGTCCAGCACCACGACGGCAGCCGCGTGCCGAGGGCCGCGCTCACCCTCATCGACGTGCAGGGCCGCCAGGTCGGGCGCGGGGCGAGCGGGGAGGACGGCCGGTACGCGCTGAGCGTCCCCGGCCCCGGCCCGTACGTGCTGATCGCCGCCGCCGGCGGCCACCAGCCGCAGGCCGTCTCCGTGACCGTCGGCGACCGGCCGGTGGAGCTCGACGTGGTCCTCGGCGGCGCGGGCCGGCTCGCCGGCAGCGTCCTCACCGCCGACGGCACCCCCGTACGCGACGCGGCCGTCACCCTCACCGACGTCCGCGGGGAGGTCGTCGCCTCCACCCGCAGCGGACGCGAGGGCGGGTACGTCATCGGCGAACTGGTCGCCGGCGAGTACACCCTCGCCGCCAGCGCCCCCGCCTTCCGGCCCGCCGCCCTCCCGGTGAGCGTGCAGTCCTCCCGGGAGACCCGCCAGGACATCGAACTGGCCGGCGGGGCGGTGCTGCGCGGCACGGTGCGGGCCGGCGGCGGACGTCCCGTCGAGGACGCCCGGGTGACCCTGCTCGACGCGGCGGGGAACGTGGTCGACACCCTCACCACCGGCCCCGACGGCACCTTCCGCTTCGTGGACCTGTCCTCGGGCGAGTACACGGTCATCGCCGCCGGCTACCCGCCGGTCGCCACCGTCCTCCAGGTGGCCGGCGGCGGCCGCACCGAGCGCGACCTGCAGCTCGGCCACCACGACTGAGCCCGGGCGGCCCGGGACAGGGACACCGGGTCAGGAGGAGGCGGTCGTCGCCCTGCGCAGCGCGCTGATGCAGGAGCCGATCGCCTCCTGGAGGGCTTCGAGGCGCTGGAGCATGTCGTCCTCGTAGATGTCCTCCTCCATCACCTCGTCCAGGGTCAGCTCCTCGAAGACCTTCGTCGCCTTCTGGAGACTGTTGTAGAAGCGGGTCCTGCGCTCCTGGACCCGCAGCGCCGGGTCCTCCTCGACCGCCTTCGCCACCAGGCCCCGGACCGCCTCGTACGCCTCGCCGGCCCACTCGCCGGCCTCCTCGGAGTCGTCCAGCTCATCCAGGAGGGTCAGGTGCCGCTCGGCCTCGGCGCGCAGCTCCGCCGGAGCCTCCACCGTCTGCCCGGCGGGGGTCCTGACCCGGCCGTTCTCCGCGATCTGGCGGACGTAGGCGATGCGGTCGGCCGCCTTCGCCTCCTGCGCGACCGCCTTCTTCAGGTCCCCGGTGGAGGCGATGGCGCGGGCCAGCTCGGTCTGGAGGGCCGGGTCCTCCTTCACGCGGTCGAGCAGGGCACCGCGCGCGGCCTCGGCCGTCCCGGGGTCGGCCAGGATCGCGGCCCGCAGCGCGGTCGGGTTCTCCGCGACCTCCAGGGCCTTGGTCGGCCGGATGCCCTCCGCCTCGGCCGCCGCGCTGATCGCCTGGCCGCGCACCGAGGAGGCGCTGTTGCGGGAGGTGTAGTACGACAGCCAGACGTCCGCGTCGGGCAGTTCCACGTCCTCGCCGGGCACCAGGACCTCGAACTGCGGCACCAGGCCGTCGTCGGCCGCCATGTCCCAGGCCTTGTAGTGGCGCATGACCCGCTCCGGCGAGCAGCCGGCGAGGGCGGCGAAGGCCTTCGCCGACACCTTCGCCCGCGCGGTGCCCTCGGCGGGCTGCCCGCCCGGCCGCACACTCCGGGCCACCTTGAGCGCGAAGGTCCAGCCACCGGTCCTGGCGTAGACACCGAAGTCGCGGGCGTCCCGGACGACGACGGGGTCGGCGTCGGCCGCGGCCCCGGAGGAGTCCCCGGGGACGGCGTCCGCCCCTGGGCCGGTTTCCGGGCCTGCGGTCGTCGCGGCTTCGTCGTCCGGGGCCTTCGGCACCCAGAACTCCGGCTCCTCCGCCACGGCGGCGGAGTCGGGGGCGAGGTCGGGGGACGGAGCCGTGGGGCCGGCGTCGGACGGGTCGAGGGCGAGGGTCACCGAGAGCGCTCCGGAAGGGTCGGGTACGACAACTGCGGCGGACAGCCTATACGTACCTCTTGCAGGTCTTTCATCCGATTCGAGCCATCCCTCGTCGTGAAAACCGCCGGCGCGTCCGGCGGGCGGCGGACACAATGGCGCCATGACCTACGGAAACGAGTCCCGCCCCGCGCGGTGAGCGCCCCGCACGAGCGCCCCGCGCTCGCCTCCGCTGCGGCGGCCCCCGGGCCGTACCGCCTCCCGCCCTGTACGACCACGCCGAGCGCCTCCGCGCCGCCGGCCCCCTGCCGCCGCCGGGCGGCCACCCGCTGCCCCCCACCGCCCGCCCCCCGGACGCCCCGCGCCGACCCGGACTCCGCCACCGCGAGGCCCGCGCCGCGGTGACCGGCGTGCTCCTCGACCACCTCACCGCGTCCCGGGCGGCGCCCACCGCCGTCGCGGCGACGGAGCGCGCGCTGCTCGCGACCGGTGTTCGCGAGCGGAGCGCCCTCTCCCGGCGCACCGCCCGCCTGATCGCGGCGGGACTGCGCGACCGGCCCGGACTCCTCACCCGCTGGGGCCTGGAGCCGGGCTGGACCGGCACCGACTTCTCCGCGCCGGACACCACCCTCGTCACCTTCACCGGACCGCCGCTCACCGCCCCTCCGGCCGCGCCCGGCGGCCCGGAGTCACGGCAGTTCCTGTGGCGGCTGCCCGACGACGGGACACCGCCGGAGGAACGGGCCGCCGGGGCGCTGCGAGGCCTCGCCGGGACCGATCCCCGCACCCTCGCCGACCCCTGACGGGCCACCGTACCGCCGTCCCGGTGAACACCACAGGTCCAGGCCAACGACGGTTTTCCACAGGGGTGGTGGGCGTGCCGGGCGACGCGTACGGTGCCAGGCATGAAGATCCTCATCAGCGCCGACATGGAGGGCGCGACCGGCGTGACCTGGCCCGCCGACGTGCTGCCCGGCACGCCCCAGTGGGAGCGCTGCCGGTCGATGTTCACCTCCGACGTCAACGCGGCCGCGCTCGGCTTCTTCGACGGCGGCGCCGACGAGGTCCTCGTCAACGAGGCGCACTGGACCATGCGCAACCTGCTCCTGGAGCGGCTCGACGAGCGGGTCGAGATGCTCACCGGACGGCACAAGGCCCTCTCCATGGTGGAGGGCGTGCAGCGCGGGGACGTCGACGGCATCGCCTTCGTCGGCTACCACATGGGCGCCGGCACCGAGGGCGTCCTCGCCCACACCTACCTCGCCAATTCGATCACCGGGGTCTGGCTCGACGGCGAGCGGGCGAGCGAGGGCCTGCTCAACGCGCGCGTGGTCGCCGAGTTCGGCGTGCCGGTCGTCCTCGTCACCGGCGACGACCTGACCTGCGAGGACGCCCTCGGGTACGCGCCGGAGGCCCGCAAGGTCGCCGTCAAGGACCACGTCTCGCGGTACGCGGCGGTGTGCCGCACGCCGGCGCGCACGGCCGCCGACATCCGGGCCGCGGCGAAGGAGGCCACCGCACTCGCCGTGCGGCACGAACCCGTGGAAGGCGGGCCGTTCACGGTGGAGGTGGAGTTCGACGCCGAGCACCTCGGTGCCGCCGCCACGGTGGTTCCCGGCGTGGTGCGGAGCGGCGAGCGGCGCGTCGCCTACACCGGGGGGACGATGTACGAGGCAATTCGCACGTTCAAGGCGGTCACGACCATCGTCTCGGCCGCGGTGGAGGAGCAGTATGGCTGAGCAGCTCCGAGGACCGGACGCGGCGGCGCTCGACGAGGTGGTCACCTTCACCTCCGAGCTGATCCGCATCGACACCACCAACCGGGGCGGCGGTGACTGCCGCGAGCGTCCCGCCGCCGAGTACGTGGCCGAGCGGCTCGCCGCGGCCGGCATCGAACCCACCCTCCTGGAGCGGACCCCCGGCCGCACCAACGTGGTCGCCCGCATCCCCGGCACCGACCCCTCCGCCGAGGCGCTGCTCGTCCACGGCCACCTGGACGTCGTCCCCGCCGAGCCCGCCGACTGGACCGTCCACCCCTTCTCGGGGGAGATCCGCGACGGAGTGGTGTGGGGGCGCGGCGCCGTCGACATGAAGAACATGGACGCGATGGTGCTGGCCGTCGTCCGCTCCTGGGCCCGGCGGGGCGTGCGCCCCCGCCGGGACATCGTCCTCGCCTACACGGCCGACGAGGAGGCCAGCGCCGAGGACGGTTCCGGCTTCCTCGCCGACCGCCACGCCGCCCTCTTCGAGGGCTGCACCGAGGGCATCAGCGAATCCGGGGCGTTCAGCTTCCACCCGCAGCCGGGCACGACCCTCTACCCGATCGCGGCGGGGGAGCGGGGCACCGCCTGGCTCAAGCTGACCGCCGAGGGGCGGGCGGGCCACGGCTCCAAGGTGAACGGGGAGAACGCGGTGACCCGGCTCGCCGCCGCCGTCGCCCGGATCGGCGCGCACACCTGGCCGGTCCGGCTCACCACGACCGTCCGCGCCGCCCTCACCGAGCTCGCCGCCCTGTACGGCATCGACGTCGACACGACCGACCCGGACCTCGACGTCGACCTGCTGCTCGACAAGCTGGGGCCTGCGGCGGCCCTCGTGGAGGCGACCGTCCGCAACAGCGCCAACCCGACGATGCTGGAGGCCGGGTACAAGGTCAACGTCATCCCGGGCCAGGCCGTGGCCTACGTGGACGGGCGGATGCTGCCGGGCGGAGAGGAGGAGTTCACCACGACGATGGACCGGCTCACCGGGCCCGGCGTCCGCTGGGAGTTCCACCACCGGGAGGTGCCCCTGGAGGCGCCGGTGGACTCGCCGACCTTCGCCAACCTCCGGGCCGCCGTGGAGCGCTTCGACCCCGACGGGCACGTGGTGCCCTTCACCATGTCCGGCGGCACCGACGCCAAGCAGTTCTCCCGGCTCGGCATCACCGGCTACGGCTTCTCACCGCTGAGGCTCCCGCCGGACCTCGACTACGGAGCCCTGTTCCACGGCGTCGACGAACGGGTCCCGGTGGACGCCCTGCACTTCGGTGTCCGCGTGCTCGACCACTATCTGACGTCGGCCTAGGCCGGGAAGCGGGGAAGCAGGCGATGAGGACCATGACCGGGGGAGGGAACGGCGTGAGCGGCGGAGCGACGGACACGGACGGCCGCGCCGGAGGCGGACCGGTGAGCGGGGGCGGCCCGGCGAAGACCGAGGCGCCGTACGGGACGTGGCCCTCTCCGGTCGGGGCGGCGCTGGCCGCCGCGCGCGACGGGCGGCCCGAGTACCTCGGAACCGTGGGCGAGGAGCTGTGGTGGACGGCGCCCCGTCCCGCCGAGGCCGGCCGGCGGGCCCTCGTCCGGCGCCGGGCCGACGGCACCGAGGAAAGCGTGCTGCCCGCCCCCTGGAACGTCCGCAGCCGGGTGATCGAGTACGGCGGACGGCCCTGGGCCGCCGCCGACCGGCCCCGCGGGGGACCGCTCGTGGTCTTCAGCCACTTCCCCGACCAGCGCCTGTACGCGTACGAGCCGGACTCCGGCACCGGTGCGCCGCCCCGGCCGCTCACCCCCGTCTCCGCCGTCGGCGGCGGGCTGCGCTGGGTCGACCCCGTCCTGCGTCCCGAGCGGGGTGAGGTGTGGTGCGTCCTGGAGGAGTTCACGGGACCCGCCCCGACCGACGTCCGCCGGGTGATCGCGGCCGTTCCCCTGGACGGCTCGGCCGCGGAGGACCGCCGGGCCGTGCGCGAACTGTCCGACGGGCGCCACCGTTTCGTCACCGGACCCCGTCTCTCGCCCGACGGGCGCAGAGCGGCCTGGCTCGCCTGGGACCACCCCCGGATGCCCTGGGACGGCACCGAGGTCCTGCTGGCCGAGGTCACCCCCGACGGAACCTTCGGCGGAGCCAGGACCGTCGCCGGCGGACCGGGGGAGTCGATCGCCCAGATCGACTGGGACGCCTCGGGCCGGCTGCTCCTCGCCGGTGACCGCACCGGCTGGTGGAACCTGTACCGGGCGGCGCCCCGCCCCGACGGGACCCTCGGCACACCGGAACCGCTCTGCCCGCGGGAGGAGGAGTTCGCCGGACCGCTCTGGAAGATCGGGCTGAACTGGTTCCAGCCCCTGGACAACGGCCTGATCGCCGTCGTCCACGGCAAGGGCACCACCGCCCTCGGCATACTCGACCCGGAGACCGGCACCCTGGTCGACGCCGCCGGCCCCTGGACCGAGTGGGCCTCCACCCTCACCGCCCACGGCACCCGGGTCACCGGCGTCGCCGCCGGACCGCGCCGCTCCTACGAGATCGTCGAACTCGACACCTGCACCGGCCGCTCCCGGGTGGTCGGAGCCGCCCACACCGACGCCGTCGACCCCGCCTACCTCTCCGAACCGTCCGTCCGCACCTTCACCGGCCCCGACGGCCGCGAGATCCACGCCCAGCTCCACCCGCCGCACCACCCCGGGTGCACAGGGCCGGCCGGCACCCCGCCGCCGTACGTGATCTGGGCCCACGGCGGGCCCAGCGGGCACGCCCCGCTCGTCCTGGACCTGGAGATCACCTACTTCACCTCACGCGGCATCGGCGTCGCCGAGGTCAACTACGGCGGCTCCACCGGCTACGGCCGGGAGTACCGGGAACGGCTGCGGGAAGAGTGGGGCGTCGTGGACGTCGAGGACTGCGCCGCCGTCGCCACGGCCCTCGCCGACGAGGGCGCCGCCGACCCCGCCCGGCTCGCCATCCGTGGCGGCAGCGCAGGCGGCTGGACGACGGCCGCCTCCCTCGTCTTCACCGACGTCTACGCCTGCGGCACCATCCTCTTCCCCATCCTCGACCTGCGCGGCTGGGCCACCGGCGAGACGCACGACTTCGAGTCCCAGTACCTCCACGGTCTGGTCGGCCCGCTGGACCAGGTGCCCGAACGATACGACGCCCGCTCCCCGGTCGCGCACGTCGACCGCCTCACCAGCCCTTTCCTGCTGCTCCAGGGGCTCGACGACGTCATCTGCCCGCCCGCGCAGGCCGAGCGCTTCCTCGCCCGCACGGCCGGCCGGGGCGTCCCGCACGCCTACCTCGCCTTCGAGGGAGAGGGCCACGGTTTCCGCGACGCCGACACGCTGGTCCGCGCAGTGGAGGCCGAACTGGCCCTCTACGCCCGGACCTTCGGCTTCAGCCGGACCGACGTGCCGGACCTGGAGCTGCGCACATGACCGCCCCTGCCCCGGTGACCCCGCTCGCCCGGCCCGCCCGCCTGCGGGCGGGCGACCGGGTGGCCGTCGTCGCCCCCTGCGGGCCGGTCCCAGAGGAGCGTCTCCACGCGGGCCTCGCCGTCCTGCGCGGCTGGGACCTGGAGCCCGTCGTCGCCCCGCACGTCCTCGACACCCACCCGATCCTGCGCTATCTGGCCGGCGCCGACCGGGACCGTGCCCGTGACCTGACGGAGGCGTACCGCGACCCGTCCGTCGCCGGGGTGTTCTGCGCCCGCGGCGGCTACGGCGCCCAGCGCATGGTCGATCTGCTCGACTGGCGGGCGATCCGCGACGCCGGGCCCAAGGTCTTCGTCGGGTACAGCGACGTCACCGCCCTGCACGAGGCCTTCGCCGTCCGCGCCGGATTCGCCACTCTGCACGGCCCCATGGTCGCCGCCGCCGCCTTCCTGGAGGACCCGCGCACCCGGGAGTCGCTGCGCGCCACCCTGTTCGATCCGGAGACCGTGCGGGTCCTCGGCCTGGAGACGGCCCGCGCCCTGGCGCCGGGCCGCGCGCGGGGCGTGACGCTCGGCGGCTGCGTGAGCCTCCTCGCCTCCGGCCTCGGCACCCCCGACGGCCGGGCCTCCGCGCGCGGCGGGCTGCTGCTCCTGGAGGACATCGGGGAGGAGCCGTACCGGCTCGACCGGATCCTCACCCAACTGCTCCGCTCGGGCCGGCTCGACGGCGTGGCCGGCATCGGGCTCGGGTCCTGGGAGGAGTGCGGCCCCTACGAGGAGGTGCGGGCGGTGCTGGCCGACCGGCTCGGCGGTCTCGGCGTCCCCGTGGTGGAGGAGATGGGCTTCGGACACAGCGGGACGGCGCTCACCGTGCCGCTCGGCGTTCCGGCGGTGCTCGACGCGGGGGCGGGGACGCTCACCCTGGACGCCCCGGCCCTCGTCTGACGGACCCGGCGGGCCGGCCCCGAGCCTCCGTCCCCGGGCGGGCCGGCCCGGGCGGACGGGCTTCTCCGCGAACCGCCGTATGGCGCGCACCGCTGCTGAAACGGCGTCAACAACCTTCGTCAGAAGCGTTGACGGCCTCCTGGCCCGTGCCACACCATGGGCGCCGACTCGGTACCTACCGGTCGGTACGCCGATCGGCCTCCCGGGTGCCGTCCTCAGTGTGGAGGTCTCCGTGCGCCGTGCCGTCCCCCGATCCCGCAAGGCCCTCGCGTGGGTGGCCGCCGCGACCGCCCTCGCCGCGCCCCTCGCCCTCGCCGCCCCCGCGAGCGGGGCAGCGCCCGGCAGCCGCGCCGCCACCGGTGCCTCGGGCACGGCGGCGGTCGAGCCGGCCCCGTACACCGTCACCCCCCTCCGCTTCACCGTCCGCGCGGGGGACCGGAATTGCTCGGTCGACGCCGACCTCTACCGGCCCGCCGGCGTGGACGCCACCCGTCCCGCGCCCGCCGTGCTCGCCACCAACGGGTTCGGCGGCGACAAACGCGACGGCTCCACCGACGCCATCGGCAAGGCCTTCGCCACGCGCGGCTACGTGAGCCTCGTCTACTCAGGGCTCGGATTCGGTGCCTCCGGCTGCCTCATCTCCCTCGACGATCCCGAGATCGACGGCCGCGCGGCCGCCCGCCTCGTCGACTTCCTCGCCGGCACCCGCGCCGCCGACGACGGCACCCGCGTCGACTACGTCCTCAAGGACGGCGCGGACGACCCGCGCGTCGGCATGGTCGGCGGCTCCTACGGCGGCGCCGTCCAGCTCGCCGCCGCCTCCGTCGACCACCGCCTCGACGCCCTCGTCCCGCTCATCACCTGGCACGACCTCGCCCACTCCCTCGCCCCGAACGCCGCCGACCGCGACACCCCCGGCGTCTTCAAATGGCAGTGGGCCAACGGCTTCTACCTCATCGGCGAGGGCCAGCCGCTCCTCGCGCCCTCGCTCGACCCCAGCAGGATCAACACGCTCGGCTGCCTCCACTTCGTCACCGAGGCCTGCGAGACCGTACGGCTCCTCAACTCCGGCCGCTACCCGGCGGCGGAGACCCGGAAGATGCTCGCCTTCGCCCGGAGCGTCTCCCCGGTGTCGTACCTCGACCGCGTGCACGCCCCGACCCTCCTCGTCCAGGGCAAGGCCGACAGCCTCTTCACCCTCAACGAGGCCACGGCCACCTACGAGCGGCTCAGGAAGCGCGGCGTCGAGACCCGGATGATCTGGCAGTCCACAGGGCACAGCGGTGGGGCCGCGCCCGGGGAGCTCGACCTGGGGGCGCCGGAGAACTCGTACGTCGGACGGCGCATCCTCGCCTGGTTCGACCGGCACCTGCGTCGCGATCCCGCCGCCGGCCCCGGCCCGGCCTTCGCCTACCACCGCGCCTGGGCGAGCGGATACGGGACCGCCGACCGGCTCCCGGCCCCCGGCCAGGAGCTGTATCTCTCCGGTGACGGCACGCTGGTGGACAGCCGGGCGAAGGTCACGCGCGGCGCACGCCAGTACGTGAACGGGCTCCTGCCCACGAGCCACTCGGAGTCCTCGCTCGCCGGCCTCATCGGGCTGCCCGACCCCCGGCCCTACGACCTGCCGGGCACCCACCTCGGCTGGACCAGCGCCCCGCTCGCCGCGCCCGTCGACCTCGTCGGCGCACCCCGTGCCACCCTGAAGGTCGTCTCCCCGGCGGCCGAACGCGTCCAGCACTCCGGCGACGCCGCCGACAAGCTGGTCCTCTTCGCCAAGCTCTACGACGTGGCCCCCGACGGTACGACCACCCTGGTCAACCGGCTGGTCGCCCCGGTCAGGGTGCCGGACGTCACCCGCCCCTTCACCGTCGAGCTGCCCGCCGTCGCCCACCGGTACGAGGCCGGGCACCGGCTGCGGTTCGTCGTCGCGGCCAGTGACACCGCCTACACCGGCAACCGGGGCATCAAGCCGGTGACGATCGTCAGCGCTCCCGAGGACACCGGCACCCTGAGCCTCCCGCTGGCCGGCGGCCGGGTCGGCTGATCCGGCCGCACACTGCCGCCTGGGACGCACTCCGCCGCCCGGACGCACCGTGCCGCCCGGCCACGAGGGACCGGGCGGCACGGTGGACGGGGGCGCGCAGCGCGGGGGTGGGGCGTCGGCGCCCCGGGGCTCCTACAGCGCCGCGTACCCCGGGCGCACGACCTCGTCGATCAGGCGCTGCCGCTCCGGCAGCGGCAGGAACGCGGCCTCCAGCGCGGCGACCGTGAACTCCTCGAAGACCTCCGGGCCGTAGCCGAAGGCGTCCACCATGTGCTGGAACTCCTCGCTCATGGTGGTGCCGGAGACGAGCCGGTTGTCGGTGTTCAGGGTGATCCGGAAACCGAGGCGGCGCAGTTCGTCGATGGGGTGCGAGGCGTAGTCCTTCGCCGCGCCCGTCTGGAGGTTGGAGGTCGGGCAGACCTCCAGGGCGATCCGGTTGTCGCGCACGTACGCGGCGAGCCGGCCCAGGGTGCCGTCCTCGGCGATGTCGTCGGTGATCCGCACTCCGTGGCCGATCCGCTCGGAGCCGCAGACCTGCACGGCCTCGTGGATCGACTCGGCGCCGACGGCCTCGCCGGCGTGGATCGTGTAGTGGCAGTTCTCCCGCTTCAGGTGCTGGAAGGCGGGCAGGTGGCGGGCCGGCGGGTTGCCGATCTCGCCACCGGCGATGTCGAACCCGGCCACGCCGTTGTCCCGGTGGGCGACCGTGAGCCGGGCGATCTCCAGGGAGCGGTCGGTGTGGCGCATGCCGGTGAGCAGCGTGCGGACGGTGATCCGGCCGCCGGCGCGGCGCTCGCCCTCGCGGAAGCCCTCGTTGACCGCCTCGACGACCTCGTCCAGGGTCAGACCGCCCTCCAGGTGCTGCTCGGGGGCGTAACGGACCTCGGCGTAGACGACCCCGTCGGCCGCCAGGTCCTCGGCGCACTCGGCCGCGACGCGGAACAGCGCCTCGCGGGTCTGCATCACCGCGCAGGTGTGGGCGAACGTCTCCAGGTAGCGCTCCAGCGAACCGGAGTCCGCGGCGTCCCGGAACCAGACCGCCAGCTCGGCCGGGTCCTCGGTGGGCAGCGCGGTGTAACCGCAGGCGCGGGCCAGTTCGACGATGGTGGCGGGACGCAGCCCGCCGTCGAGGTGGTCGTGGAGGACGGCCTTGGGGGCGCGCCGGATCCACTCGGAGACGGAGGCGCCGGCAGGCGTGGCAGGGTTGTCAGACAAGTGCATGGCCGGGAAGTGTACGGCACGGGGGCGGGCGGCCGCTGTGACACCGGCGACAGCGGTCCACCGAGGGGTGTCCGGCGGCTCATCGGCGCCTCCGGCCCGCCGCGGCGGCGCGGTCAGTGGGAGTGCAGCACCGGCAGCGCGGGCGCACCGGTCGGCAGCATGTGCTTGGCCGCGAGGACGGGCGTCTCCCCGACCCGTACGACCTGGGTGACCAGCACCGCGGGGGTGTCGGCCGGACGCCCCAGCTGCTCCCCGCGCCGGCGGCCGAGCAGGGTGGCCGTGACGCCGCTGTGCGCGCTCAGGTCCGTCTCGCGGGAGGCCTCGACCAGGACCGCCAGCATGGAGACGGCCGCCGCGCCCGGCTCCCCGTCGAGCCCCCGCAGAGCCCGCGCGAACGCGGGGTGGACCGCGTCGAGCACCTCGTCGGCGGCCGCCCACTCGTGACTCAGCGCCGCCGCCGCGCCCTCCCCGGTCAGGACGGACTCCCAGAACCGCAGCTCCGCCCGCGCCGGGGCGTGCAGGTGCTGGGTGGTGAAGTCGGTGGGCTCCTCGACCGTTCGCAGCAGGGCCCGCACGCGCAGCGGCTCACCCGCCCCGATCAGCCCCTCCAGCGGCTGGAGCTGCTCGAAGCCGCGCCGGGGCGGCCGGGCGTTGACCGTGCGGCCGACCCCGCGCCGTACCGTGAGCAGCCCGTCCTCCTGGAGCAGCAGCAGCGCCTCGCGCAGGGCGGGCCGGCTCACCCCCAGTTCGGCGGCGAGCTTCGGCTCGGACGGGAGCGTGGAACCGGGCGGGTAGGTGCCGTCGTGCACCGCGTCCGCGATCCGCTCGTAGAGCGCCACGACCGGCCGCCGCCGCTGCCCGCTGCCCGCCACGGCTCCTCCTCGACTCCTGATCCCGTCCGTCCGGGACCACCGTAGTCGGCGCGCGCTGTCTGACAAGTCATGCGGCACGCCCCGCGCGCCGGGCGTCCCCTCGTTAACCTGGGTCCATGTCCGACGATCTTGAGCGCTATCTGACCTCGGGACCCCGGGTGGGCCTGCGCCCCTTCACGGCCGAGGACGCCGGGGAGTTCACCGCCCGGGCGGAGCAGAGCCGGGAGCTGCACCGCCCGTGGCTGTTCCCGCCCCGCACCACGGAGGCGTACGCCGCCTACGCGGGGGCGCTGACCGACGACCCCGCCCGGGCCGGGTTCCTGGTGTGCGAGCACGCCGAGGGCGGTGCCATCGCCGGGTTCGTCAACATCAACAACATCGTGCGGGGCGCCTTCCGCAGCGGAGCCCTGGGTTACGGCGCCTTCGCGCACGCCGCCGGGCGCGGCCTGCTCACCGAGGCGCTCGGGCTGGTCCTCGCGTACGCCTTCGGGCCGATGGAGCTGCACCGCCTGGAGGCCAACATCCAGCCCGGCAACGCCGCCTCGCGCGCCCTGGTCCGCCGGGCCGGCTTCCGCCTCGAAGGGTTTTCGCCGGCGATGCTGTTCATCGACGGGGCCTGGCGGGACCACGAGCGCTGGGCGGTCACCGCTTGTAGTTGATCTTCATCGTGTCGAGGTCGGTCACCGTCGACCGCAGCCCCTTGTACCCGTGCCCCAGCTCCCGCAGGGCCCGTTCCACGCGCTCCTCCGCGAGGGCGCCCGCCATCTCCTCGCCGTCCTCCGCGTCCGAGACCACGACGACCCGGTACGAGAAGTGCTTGAGCGTCCGGTCGTAGGCGAGCGATCCCTCCTCGGTGAACCGCATCGCGCTCAGCCCGTGCGCGTCCGCCTCGGCGAGCAGCCGGGCCCGGCCCTCCTCGGACAGACCGTCGAACGTGCCGCGCACGATGACCCGGTAGGTGTGCTGGGTGCCCATGCCTCGTACTCCCTGTGGTGGTGGGGGCGGTGGGCGCCGTCACGGCGCGCCGACCGGCCACCCTACGGCGCCCTCCGCCGCCCCGCCCGGCAATATTCCGGCCCCGGCCCCCGGCCTCGGCCGGGAGCCCGCCACCGAGCCCGACAGCCCCCTGCCTCCGGTCCCGTTCAGGAGACGCGGCAGAGGATCTCGCCGTGCGGCACCATGAACCAGGCGTCCTCGGCGGCGCCCCATTCGCGCCAGGCCCCGGCGACGGCGGCCAGGTCGCCTGCCGTGGCGTGACCGCCGCGCACCGCCAGGTCGGCGTAGCCCGAGGAGGTCGTACGGTCGGCCCACAGGCCGCTCCACCACTCCCGCTCCCCGGGCGTGCCGAAGCACCAGGCGGTGGCGGTGGCGGTCACCTCGGTGAAGCCGGCCCGCCGGGCCCAGGAGACCAGGCGCCGTCCGGCGTCGGGCTCACCGCCGTTGGCGCGCGCGACCCGGCGGTAGAGGTCCAGCCAGTCGTCCAGGCCGGGAAGTTCGGGGTACCAGGCGAAGGACCGGTAGTCGCTGTCCCGGGCGGCGACCACACCGCCCGGCCGGCAGACCCGGCGCATCTCGCTCAGGGCCCGTACCGGATCGCCCACGTGCTGGAGCACCTGATGGGCGTGGACGACGTCGAAGGAGTCGTCGGGGAAGTCCAGGGCGTGGACGTCGGCGACGGCGAAGTCCACGTTGTCCAGGCCCCGTTCGGCGGCGGTGGTGCGGGCCTTGACGAGGACGTCCTCGGCCGCGTCGACGGCCGTGACCCGTCCGGGGGCCACCAGCGCGGCCAGGTCGGCGGTGATGGTGCCCGGCCCGCAGCCCACGTCGAGGACGTCCAGTCCGGCGCGCAGCTCGGGCAGCAGGTGGGCGGCGGAGTTGGCGGCGGTCCGCCAGGTGTGCGAGCGCAGGACCGATTCGTGATGACCGTGGGTGTAGACGGCCGTCTCGCGGGGTGCGGACGGCTCGGAGGCGTGCGGCATGGAAGCGACTCCCTCGGGCGCGGTGGTGCCCTCACCGTACGCAGGACAGCCGTATGGTGAGACCCCCGTCTTGCCATGCGGGACGACCGAGAGTGAGGGTTCACCCCGACAGGGCCCGCGCGTAGCGGAGTTCGTCGAGGATCACGCCTCCCGTCTCCTCCTGGACCACGGTCCCGTCGGCCCGCCAGCCGGCGGCCTCGTAGAACCGCCGGGCCCGCTCGTTCCCGGCGAGCACCCACAGCAGGGCCGTACGGAAGCCGTCGTGGAGGAGCCTTTCCACGGAGGCCTCCGCCAGCCGCCGCCCGAGGCCCGTCCCCCACATCTCCGGCAGGGTGTACAGGGCGGCGAGCTCGGCCGTCGTCGCCGGGTCGAAGTCCCCGTCCGGCCACGGCCGCAGGCAGGAGAACCCCACGAGCCGCCCGCCCGGACCCGTGGCGACCAGGACGGTCGGCCCGTCCGGCGCCGCCAGCCGCGCCTCCCACCGCGCGGCCCGCTCCGGCACGCTCAGGGAGGCCAGGAACTCCGGGGGCAGCAGCTCCGCGTAGGCGGCGCGCCACGAGCCGACGTGCACGGCGGCGACGGCCGCCGCGTCCTCGGGGGACGCCTCACGTATCGTCATGCGGCATTGTGGCCCGGCCCGTCCCGCCCCCGCGGGGAAACGACGGCGGCGGGACGGGCGGAGCCGGCGGTCCCTACGCCCGGTCCTCGCAGAGGGCCGTGGTGAGGGTCTTGTACATGGCCGTCGCCGGGGCGCCGTTGAGCTGCGCGTTCGTGATGCCGGAGGCGTACCGCCCGTCCTCGGTCACCAGGGTCTCCGAGTAGTAGCCCGGTACGCCGCCGTCGTGACCCCAGGCGGCGCCCCCGCAGGGCAGGGGCAGCCTCAGGAGCCCCAGGCCGTAGCCGGGGTCCGCCGGGGTGCCGCCCGGCGTCAGCGCGACGGTCCGGGTCATCTCCGCGAGGCTCGCGGCCGAAAGCGCGCGGCCGTCGAAGAGGGCCCGGTAGAACGCGCCGAGGTCGCGCGTGGTGGAGATGATCGCGCCCGAACCGTGGAACAGCGACGGCTCGTGGGACCGCGTGACGTCCGTCCACCAGAAGAAGCCGCCCACCCGCACGCCCGCGTGCCCGTGGATCAGCGGCGCCGGCACGACCCGGTCGCCGGGGGCCGGGAAGACGGTGTCGCCCAGGCCGAGCGGCGTGATCACCAGGTCGGTGACGGCCCGGTGCAGGGGCGCCCCGGTGAGCTTCTCCACCAGCATGCCCAGGATCTCGTAGTTGCCGTTCGAGTAGGCCCAGGTGGTGCCCGGCGCGGCCACCGACGGCTCCCGCAGCGCCTCCTTCACCAGCGCGGCGAGCGTGTACGTGCCGTCGGGGCCCGCCTGCGGCGTGAGGACGCCGTCGCGGGGGATGCCGCTGGTGTGCTGGAGCAGGTGCCGCACGGTGATCCGGGTGCCGTCGTGGCCGTTGCCCGTGACCACGCCGGGCAGGTGCCGCTCGATCGGGTCGTCGAGCGCGAGGGCGCCCGCTCGGCGAGCTTCAGCACGGCGACGGCGAGGAAGGTCTTCGACTGGCTGCCGACCCGGAAGTGCTCGTCCGGCGCGAGGGAGTCGGCGGTGTTCAGGGTCGCCGTGCCCGAGGAGAGGTGCCAGGAACCGGCGGGTCCGCCCGCGAGGACGCCCGCACCCGGGCCGCCGGCCGTGTTCAGCTCCTTGAGCGCGGCGAGGGTGGCCGCGTGGTCGCCGGCCACCCCGGCGCGGGGCTGGGCGTGGGCCGCCGTGGGCGCGGCGGCGAGCAGGGCGCCCGCGAGGGCGAGGACGAGGGCGAGACCCGGCTTGCGTAAGGACATCGGAGGCTCCGGGGGAGAGGCGGAAAGGGCGGGGAGGTACGCGTACGGAGGCGGCCCGGCTTCCGTGTCCGTGCCGCCCGCCCTTTCTAGAGAACCCTTCTAGAAGGCGGCTTGAGAAGGGGATTTCGGGCCCGGGATGCCCGCGCGCGTCCCTCCCCGGCCCCTCCTGGAGCGGCGAACCCGTTCGAACCTCCGTATAAAGGGCACGGGGGTGCCTGTCCGGCGCCCCCGTGCGCGCTCAGGAGGTACGGGACATGGGGCGGACGGCTCCGGAGGACCGCGGGCCGGTGCGGTACGGGCCCCCCGCGCCCGGCACCGGCCTGCCCGTCCTCCCCGCTCTGGCCTCCCTCGTGGCCGCGGCCGCCGGCCGGTCCGCCCCCGAACCGCCCGGCGGCGGGCCCGTCCTGCGCGAGGCCGCGGCCGGATACTGGTGGCGGCGCGGCCTGCGGACCCACGCCGAGGACGTCGTCGCCGCCCCCGGCGCCCCGGTCCTCCTCCTGGCCCTGCTCGCCGCCCACGGTGGCGACCTGCTGCTGCCCCGGCCCTGCCCCGCCTGGTGGACCCCGCAGGCCCGGCTCCTCGGGCGGCCCGCCTACCACGTGCCCATCTCCGCCGAATGCGGTGGCGTCCCCGACCCGTACGCCCTCCTGGAGACGGTCCGCCGGGTCCGCGCCGAGGGCGGCGACCCGCGCCTCCTGCTCCTCTCGGTCGCCGACGACCCCACCGCCACCGTCGCCCCGCCCGAACTGGTCCGCGAGGCGTGTGAGGCGGCCGTCGCCGAGGGGCTGCACGTCGTCAGCGACGAGACCTGGCGCGACACCGTCCACCAGCCTCACGGGACGGTGCTCCTCAGCCCCGCCGAGATGTGCCCCGACGACGTCACCGTCCTCACCGACCTCGGCGGCGCCCTCACCCCGGCCGCCTGGCCCTGCGCGGTGGCCCGCTTCCCGCCCACCGACCCCTCCCGCGCCGACCGCTGGGCCGACCGCAGGGCCCGCGTCCTCGACGTCCTCACCGCCCTCGGCGCCGTCGTCCCCGGCCCCGTCGCCCCCGCCGCCGCGCACGCCCTCGACGAACCCGCGGAGGTCACCGACCGCGTCCGGCGGGCCGCCACCGTCCACGGCCTGCTCGCCGCGGCCGCGCACCGCGCCGTCCTCGCCGCCGGCGCCCTCTCCCGGCCCCCGCAGGCCGGCCGCCACCTCTACGCCGACCTCGGGCCCCTGCGGACCGGCCTCGCCGCCCGGGGCGTCACCGACTCCCCGGAACTGGAGGACCACCTCACCGCCCGCCTCGGCACCGCCGTCCCCGGCGGCCACCGCTTCGGCGACGACCTCGGCGCCCTGCGCGTGCGGTGCGACACCGGCATGTTCCTGGGCGCCACGGGAAACGAGCGGGACGAGACCTTCGCGTCGCCGGACCCCGTCGCCGTACCCCACGTGGCCCGCGCCCTCGCGGATTTCCGCACCGCCCTGGAGGAACTCCGCTGACCCGCCGCCCCGGCCCCCCGCCCGCCCCTCCCACCCCGCAGCCGCGCAGAACGGAGCCCCGCCGATGACCGAACGGACGGCACGCCCCGCCCGGGACACCGAGGCCCCGTACGGCCCCACCCCCGCGCCCGACCCCGCCGGCCCGGGGGTCGCCGCCCCCGCAGGAGAGGGCGCGCTCCAGCCGGTGGGGCGGCTCCGCCAGGACTGGCCCCGCACCTTCGCCGACCGGCTCACCGCCCCCCTGCCCGGCGTCCGCGCCTTCGCGCGCCTCGCCCGCGAGGGCGCCGTCCGGCCGCGCCCCGAAGGGCTCCGCGACATCCCGCTGCTCCCCTTCGCGCCGGGCCCGCTGCCCGGGGCCGGGCCCGGCACCGTCGCCGTCACCTGGGCGGGTCACGCCAGCTGGGTCGTCCGCGTCGGCGGCCTGACCGTCCTCACCGACCCCGTCTGGTCCCGCCGGATCCTCGGCACCCCCGCCCGGATCACCCCCGTCGGCGTCCGCTGGGAGGACCTGCCGCCCGTCGACGCCGTCGTCATCAGCCACAACCACTTCGACCACCTCGACGCGCCCACCCTGAAACGGCTGCCCCGCGACACCCCCGTCTTCGTCCCGGCCGGCCTCGGCCGCTGGTTCACCCGCCGGGGCTTCGTCCGCGTCACCGAGCTCGACTGGTGGGAGGCGGCCGAACTCGGCGGCGTACGCTTCGACTTCGTCCCCGCCCATCACTGGTCCAAGCGGACGCTCCTCGACACCTGCCGCTCCCTGTGGGGCGGCTGGGTCCTGACCGACCGGGCCGGCCACCGCGTGTACTTCGCGGGCGACACCGGATACGGCCACTGGTTCGCCGAGATCGGCCGCCGCCACCCCGGGATCGACCTGGCTCTCCTCCCGATCGGCGCCTACGACCCGCGCTGGTGGCTCAGCGACGTGCACACCGACCCCGAGGAGGCCGTCCGCGCCCACCAGGACCTCGGCGCCCGCCGGATGGCCCCCATGCACTGGGCCACCTTCGTGCTCTCCTCCGAACCCGTCCTCGAACCGCTCACCCGCGTCAGGGCCGCCTGGGAACGCGCCGGACTGCCCCGCGAGGACCTCTGGGACCTGCCGGTCGGCGGCTCCCGCGTCCTCGTTCCGTGACCGTCACCCCGCCCTCAGGCGTCGCCCCGCGCCCCCCGCACCCGGCGCCACACCGCGGGGGCCCCGCTGATCAGCAGGGTCAGGGCGACCACCGCCACCACGCCCTGCCACGGCTCGGGGAAGAGGGACCCGCCCAGGACCCCGATCAGCTGGTACGTCGCCGCCCACGCCAGACAGGCCGCCGCGTCGCCCCGGACGAACCGGCGCAGCGGCATCCCGCCCAGCAGGCACGCCAGCATCACCGGGATCCGCCCGGCCGGCACCAGCCGGGACAGCACGAGCACCGGCACCTGGTGGGTGTCGAGCCGCTCCTGGGCCCGCGCCAGCCGCTCCGGGGTGACCCGCCCGCGCAGCGAGGCCAGCCACCGGGAGCCGTTGCGGGAACGGACCCCGCGCTGCCCGAGCCAGTACAGCGCCGCGTCCCCGAGACAGGCGGCGAGGGAGGCCACCAGGAAGACGAACAGCGGCGAGAAGGGAGACGTCTGGTGGAAGGCCACCACCGCCGCCGAGCTGACCAGCGCACCCGTCGGCACCACCGGCACCAGCGCGCCGAGCGCCACCAGCAGGAAGAGGGTGGGGTAGCCGACCGCCTGCTGCGTCGACTCCGGCGGCAGCTCGCCCACCGCCGTCACCAGCCCGTCGATCACCGGGCGACCTCCGGCCGCACCCGCTCGCCGTGGTCCGGCAGATGCACCGTCACCTTCGGCGCCCGGCGCGCCGCCAGCCGGACGAACTCCCCGCCGGGCGCGTGGAACTCGTGCGGCCGCAGCCCGTCGAGCCCGATCGGCCAGTACGTGCCGTAGTGCACGGGCACCGCCGCGGCCGGGGACAGCGCGGCGAGTGCCTCGGCCGCCCGCCCCGCGTCCAGATGGCCGTGGCCGAGGTACGGGCCCCAGCCGCCCACGGGCAGCAGCGCCACGTCCACCGGGCCCACCGCCTCCGCCATGCCGTCGAACAGGCCGGTGTCCCCCGCGAAGTACGTGCGGGCCTCGCCCTCCACCACGTACCCGAGCGCGGGGGAGCGGTGCGGCCCGAACGGCAGCCGCCGCCCGTCGTGGAGCGCCGGCACCGCCCGTACCGTCACGCCCTCCACCACCACCTCGTCCCCGGCCGCGACCTCCGTCAGGCGCAGCCCGCCCGACCGGGCGAGCCGGCGCAGACCGGGTACGGCGGCGGGCGCGCCGCGCGGCACGACGAGCCGGGTCCCGGGCGCGAGCCGGGCGAGCGACGGCAGGTGCAGATGGTCCGCGTGCAGGTGCGAGACGAGGACGGCCTCGGCGGCAGCGGCCTCGGGCGGCGGCAGCGCCCCGCGCCGCCGCCGCAGGTGCGCGAGGCGCCGCGCGAACAGCGGATCGGTGAGGAAGCGGACCCCGGAGTCCTCGACCGTGCAGGTCGCGTGGCCCCACCAGGTGACCTCCACCGGCACGCCGCCCTTCCCTCGTCGCGGACCCGCCGCCGCGAGCGGCGCCACGGGCCTGGTGTCACGAGGGTAGAGGGACCGGATGCCGCCGCGCCGCCCCCACCCCGCCCGCGGTCCCGCCCCGGCTCGCGCCGCACGGTGTCCGGAGGATGTCCCGGGGGTCGTCCGCCGCAGTAGGGTCGGGTCATGGACGACGTTCGGGTGGCGGCGATCGCCAGCCTCACCCCGCTCGAGGAGCTGGACAGCGACCCCTTCCTGGTGGACACGCGGAGCCAGCACGCGATGTGCGCCCGCTGGGCCGACGACCGGGGATACGTGCTCGCCAGCCAGGTGCTCTGCTACGGCATCCGCCCCGACCACGCGGAGCTCTGGTCGGACGTGGAGTCCGGCGCGGTCGATCTCTTCGTCGCCGCGAGCGAACGGGTCCTGGCCCGCGCGCTGACCTCCGTGGCGGGCTTCCGCGCCGAGTGCGCCCGCCGGGGCGTCCGCGTTGAGACTGTCGGACTTGACGAACCCGTGTACGACGCGGCGGCCAAGGCCGGGGTGCACCGGCGGCTGTCCATGCCCACGGCCGGGTACGACGGCTGCTGACGTCCCGTTCCCCGCCCCCGCCCCGGGTGGTGTGCCAGGCTGGGGGGCAGGAACAGGACGAAAGGGAACCGGCGAAAGGCGAACCGGGCGTGGGTGACGGGCGAGGGGGTGGCGCCGGCCGCTGGCGGACCGCGGGCCGCGCGCTGGTGCGGGTCGTCGTGGTGTGGGCGGTGTCGACCCTCACCATGCTGTTCCTGGCCGGGCTGCTGCCGGACTTCCAGCTCCAGTCCACCGACGGCGACAGCCTCACCCGGACCGCGCTCACGGCGGCCTGGGGCGCCGGCGCCTTCGGCCTGCTCGGGGCGCTCGTCTGGCCGCTGGCCGTCCGGGCGCTGCTGCTGGTGCCCGCCCTGGTCCTCGGCCTCCTCGGCTTCTTCCTCAACGGCTCGCTGCTGCTCGTCGCGCTCTGGCTCATCCCCGACGGGCGCGGCGCCGCCGACCCGGAGACGGCGGTGGTGGTCGCCGCCGTCATGTCCGCGGTCGCCTCGGCCACCGCCACCGGCCTCGCCGTCCGCGACGACGAGGCGTACCGGCGGCGGCTCTACCGCCTCACCGGCCGCACCCGCCCCCGGGACCCGCGCTCCACCCCGGTGCCCGACGCCGGCACCGTCTTCCTCCAGCTCGACGGCGTGGGCTACGACGTGCTGCGGGACGCCGTCGCCGACGGCCTCATGCCGACCGTCGCCGGCTGGCTCGCCGCGGGCCACCGGCTCACCCCCTGGCGCACCGACTGGTCCAGCCAGACCGGCGCCAGCCAGCTCGGCATCCTGCACGGCTCCAACCACGACGTGCCCGCCTTCCGCTGGTACGAGAAGGACACCGGCCGGCTCATGGTGTCCAACCGCCCGGCGAGCGCCGTGGAGCTCCAGCGCCGGGCCGTGCGCCGCACCGGTGACGGGGGACTGCTCACCCTGGACGGCGCCTCCCGGGGCAACCTCTTCAGCGGCGGGGCCGACCAGGTCGCCCTGGTCCTGTCCACGGCCGCCCGGCGCGGCCCGCGCAACCGCTCGCGGGCCGGCTACTTCGCCTACTTCTCCGATCCGGCCAACGCCGTCCGCACGGCCGGCTCGTTCGCCGCCGAGTGCGTCCGCGAGATGTACCAGTCGGCCCGGGCGCGGCTGCGGCGCGAGACGCCGAGGGTGTCGCGCGGCGGCGCCTACCCCTTCCTGCGTGCCTTCGCCACGGTGGTCGAGCGGGACGTCGTGGTCGCGGCCGTGATGGGCGACATGCTGGCCGGGCGCACCGCCGTGTACGCCGATCTCGTGGCGTACGACGAGGTGGCGCACCACTCCGGTCCGCAGGGCCGGGACACCGACCAGGTGCTGCGCCGTCTCGACCGGGCGATCGGGCTGATCGCCACCGTCGCCGAGCACGCGCCCCGCCCCTACCGGATCGTGCTCCTCTCCGACCACGGCCAGAGCCCGGGGGAGACCTTTGAGTCGGCGTACGGGCTGACCCTGAAGGATCTCGTACGGGCCGGGTGCGGGCTGCCGGTGCCGCGCCGCGTCCGGCGCACCCGCAGCGGCTCCGAGGCGAGGGACGCGGCCGAGGAGGCGCTGCGCGGCGCCCTGCACCGGCCGGTGGACGAGGGGGAGGAGAAGGAGCGGGAGCGGGAGCTGCCCGCGCGGCCGTCCGAGCCGGTGGTGCTGGCCTCCGGCAACCTGGGCCTGGTCTCCTTCCCGGACGTGCCGCACCGGATGACCCGGGAGGAGATCGAGCGGCGCCATCCGGCGCTGCTGCGCACCCTCGCGCACCACCCGGGCATCGGCTTCCTGCTCGTGGCGAGCGCCGAGCACGGTTCGGTGGTGCTCGCCGGGGACGGGGTCGAGATCCCGGTCGCCGAGCTCACCGACGAGGGGCCGCTGGCGGTCTTCGGGCCGGGCGCGGCCGCGGCGGTGCGGCGGACGGACGGCTTCCCGCACGTCGCGGACATCATGGTCAACTCGATGTACGACCCGGCGACCGGGGCCGTGCACGCCTTCGAGGAGCAGATCGGCTCCCACGGCGGCCTCGGCGGCGCGCAGTCCCGTGCCTTCCTGCTGTCGCCGCCCGAGCTGTCCCCGCCGGTCGCGGAGGGGGAGGAGCTGGTGGGCGCGGAGCGGGTGCACCGGGTGCTGCGGCGCTGGCTGCGGGAGTGCGCGGGGCCGCAGGTGCCGCTGGCGCCCGTGGAGGATTCATCGTCCGGAGCCGAAGTGGAGCAACTTCTTCCGGTTGACGGGGTGGTCACGCCGGACAAAAACCAGTGATTTGGACGCCTGTTCGCCGTATCGGACGATGGTCCGGATTGCACGACGGAAGGCGCACCACCCCATGAGCACGGCCACCACCACCCCCCGGCGCACGACGGAACAGCCGCCCGCGGCCGACCGGCACACCCGGCGGTTCGGGCTCCCCGTCGCGACCGCCCTGGTCATGGGCAACATCATCGGCGGCGGCATCTTCCTGCTGCCGGCCTCCGTCGCCCCGCACGGCACCATCAGCCTCGTCGCCTTCGGCATCCTCACCCTCGGCGCGCTCGCCCTGGCCCTCGTCTTCGGCCGCCTCGCCCACCGCCACCCGCGGACGGGCGGCCCGTACGTCTACGCCCGCGAGGCCTTCGGCGACTTCGCCGGATTCCTCGCCGCCTGGTCCTACTGGATCACCGCCTGGGTCTCCAACGCCGCGCTCGCCGTCGCCGCCGTCGGCTACCTCGACGTCCTCGTGCCCCTGCACGACGCGAAGCCCGCCACCATCGGCGCCGCGCTCCTCATCCAGTGGCTGCCCGCCGTCGCCAACCTCGCCGGCACCCGCTACGTCGGCGCCGTCCAGCTCGTCGCCACCGTCCTGAAGTTCGTGCCGCTGCTGCTGGTCGCCGTCGGAGGGTTCTTCTTCTTCGACAGCGCCAACCTCGGCCCCTTCCGGGGCGACGCCGACGGCAGCGCCGCCGGGGCCGTCACCGCCGCCGCCGCGATCCTCCTCTTCAGCTACCTCGGCGTCGAGTCCGCCGCCGTCAGCGCCGGCGAGGTCCGCGACCCGCGCCGCAACGTGGGCCGCGCCACGGTCCTCGGCACCCTCGGCGCCGCCGCCCTCTACCTGCTCACGACGGTCTCCGTCTTCGGCACGGTCCCGCACGAGCGGCTCGTCGAGTCCAGCGCCCCCTTCACCGACTCGGTCAACCTCATGTTCGGCGGCACCTGGGGCGGGGCGGCCGTCGCCTGCATGGCCCTCGTCTCGATGGTCGGCGCGCTCAACGGCTGGACGCTGCTCAGTGCCCAGACCCCGTACGCCGCCGCCCGCGACGGGCTCTTCCCCCAGGTCTTCACCGTCAAGCGCCGGGGCGTCCCGACCGCCGGCGTCCTCGTCACCGTGGTCCTCGCCTCCCTCCTGACCGTCTACAACTACACGGTCGGCACCGAGGGCGTCTTCGAGACGCTCGTGCTCGTCACCACCTTCACCGCCACCGTCCCCTACCTCCTCTCCACCGCCGCCCAGCTGTACTTCCTGATCTCCGGGCAGGCCGACCGGGTGCACCGCGCCCGCCTGGCGCGGGACGCCGTCCTCGCCCTCGCCGCCTTCGGCTTCTCCCTCTGGCTCGTCGCGGGCTCCGGCTACGCCGCCGTCTACCAGGGCGTGCTGTTCCTCTTCGCCGGCGTCCTCGTCCACGCCGTCATGTCCGCCCGCAAGCGGCGCGCGGCCACCGCCGCCGGGACGGTGAATCCGGCTCCCCTGCCGTAGTCCGGCCGGGCGGATCTCGCGGCCGGACCGCCGGCTTCGACACCACGCGGGGCAGTACGGATCACCGTGAGCCCCGCGCCCGAGCCGACCACCGCGTCCGCGCCGCCCGCCCCCCCGGCGGGCCGGCGGGTGCGCCACGGCCGGTCCGGGCGGCTCTGGATCGTCCTCCTCCTCGTCCTCGCCACCCTCTGCGGAACGGGCGCCCCCGGCCCGTCCACCGGCGCCGAACCCCGCCCGGCCGCCGCTCCCGCCCCGGAGCACGGGGGCGAGACGCACGACCCGTCGGCCCCCGACACCGGACCGCCCGGCCGCGCCCGCCGCCCCCACCGGCGGGTCCGTCCACCCGGCCCGGCCCACCGGCGCACCCGGGCCGCCCGCGGCCACCGGCCCGCCGCCGGCGGGCCCCGTCCCGTACCCGCTCCCCGTGGCGTTGCGCCCCGGCACGTGGTGATGCGCTGCTGAGAGGTCCCCACCTCCCGGCACCCTTCACCCCCGCGACGCGAGGAGCACCGTCATGCCCACAGATCCGTACGCCGTCCTCCAGGCCCTGCTGCGCGCCGAGGCCGCACGCGGCCGCCGCACCGACCACGACCACCGACTGCCGGAACCGGCCCCCGCGCCCCGGCCCGCGACCGAACGGCCGCCGGGCATCCAGCAGGGGAACACCGAGCCGACACGCCTCCGGCGGGCGGGCACCCGACCGGGCGCGGCCGAAGGCGGAGCCGCCACCGGCGCCTGACCGGACGGCGGCGCGGGCGCGAGGTCCCCATGACCCCTGACGTAATCGACCCTCCGCCCGCCGCGCGGCATGCTCGAGGACACCGGAACCCGGGCGGCGCACTCCGCCCGGGCTCCGGCTCACCGCCCCCGCGAACCACTCCTCTGGAGGGTGATCCGCCATGTCCCAGGCCCTGCTCGCCGGTCTCGCCCGCACCACCCGGCCGCACTCGATGGTGCGCCGCTTCCTCGCCCTCGACGCCGTGGTCACCGGAGCCAACGGCCTGGCCTACGTGGCCGCCTCGGGGCCGCTGGGCGCACTGCTCGGCGTGGACGCGACGCTGCTGCTCGAACTCGGCCTGTTCCTCACCCTGTTCGCCGCCGCCGTCGGCGCGCTCGCGACCCGCCCGCAACCCCCGGCGCTCGCCGTCAAACTGGTCGTCGACGCCAACGTCCTCTGGGCCGTCCTCAGCCTCGTCGCCCTCGTCGCCTGGCTGGAGCCGACCACCGCCGGCGCCCTGTGGACACCGGTCCAGGCGGCCACCGTCGCCGGCTTCGCCGCCCTCCAGTGGACCGCCCTGCGGGCCGTCAGCCGCTGAGGGACCGCAGATACGCGACCGTCGCCGGGTCGGCCGGGAGGAACGTCTCGATGGCCAGCTCGGCGACCGTCACGTCCATCGGCGTGTTGAAGGTCGAGATGGACGACACGAAGGACAGCACCCGCCCGTCGTGCTCGATCCGCAGCGGCAGCGCGAAGTACGGGTACGGCTCCGGATCCGGCCGGTCGTCCGCGTCACCGGCGCCCTCCGGCAGCGGATAGGCGGCGACCTCCTCGTACAGCGCGCGCAGCGGCTCCGAACGGGCCAGCGCGATCTGCCGCTCCATCTGCGCCAGGAGATGACCGCGCCACTCCCGCAGGTTCCGGATGCGGGGGGCGAGGCCCTCCGGGTGGAGGGTGATCCGCATGGCGTTCGCCGGCTGCGCCACGAGGTGCTCCGGCAGCCCGTCGAGGAGCAGACCGATGCCCCGGTTGGCCGCCACCACGGTGTACGAGCCGTCCACCACCAGCGCCGGATACGGGTCGTAACCCTCCAGGAGCCGTTCGATGCCCTCCCGCAGCGTCTCGAGCCGCGGCGCGTCGAGCGGCGACTCCGTGTACCGGGGGGCGTAACCCGCCGCCAGGAGCAGTGCGTTGCGCTCCCGTACCGGTACCTCCAGATGCTCCGCGAGCTTGAGGATCATCTCCTCGCTCGGCCGGGAACGGCCCGTCTCCACGAAGGAGATGTGCCGGGCCGAGGAATCCGCGCGCAGCGCCAGCTCCAGCTGGCTCAACCGCCGCCGCTCGCGCCATCCGCGCAGCAGCGGCCCCACTCCCGTGTCGCTCACGACGGTTGTCATGGGCAGACGGTATCCCAGAGGTGGTCCCGGGTACCTTCCTCCCGGGACCGCTGTCCGCCGCCCGCGCCACCCGACCGGAGGGAGCACCGCCGTGCCCACACAGCCGCTGTCGCAGAAGGAGATCGAGGACCGCCTGCGGGAGCTCCCCGGCTGGTCCGTCGAGGACGACCGCCTCCTGCGCACCTACCGGCTCGCCGACCACTTCGCCGCGACCGCGCTCGTCGTCCACGTGGCCCAGATCCAGCAGGAACTGGACCACCACTCCGACCTCACCCTCGGCTACGACACCGTCGCCGTCTCCGTCCACACCCACTCCGCCGGCGGCGTCCTCACCGAGAAGGACTTCACCCTCGCCGAGCGCGTCGAGGGCATCGCCCCGGGCCACGGCGCCACCTGACCCCCCGTTAGGATCCGGCCCATGGGGGACACGGTGCTGGACTACGAGGCCGAGGCGGCACACTACGACGAGACGCGCGGCGGGGTGCCGCGCGCGGAGGCCGCCGCCAAGGCCGTGCTCCGGCTCCTCCCGCCCGGCACCCGCACCCTGCTCGACCTCGCCTGCGGCACCGGCCTCGTCACCGAGCGCCTCACCCGCCCCGGACTGCGCGTGTACGGGGCGGACGCCGCCCACGCCATGCTGCGGGCGGCCGGGGCGCGCCTGCCGGGACGGGCCGTCCGCGCCGACGCCCGGCGGCTGCCGCTGCCCGACGCCCGTCTGGACGCCGTCTGCGCCGTCTGGCTCCTGCACCTCGTCCCGTACGCCGAGGAGATCGTCGCCGAGGCCGCCCGGGTGCTCCGCCCCGGTGGCGTCCTGGTGGCGACCGCCGACAAGGACGCCGCCCACGACGTCGGCAGCGACATCGACGCGCTCCTCCGCCCCCACCGGGCGCGCGGATCCGCCTCCGACGACTCCGCACGCCTCACCCGCCACGCCGCCGCCCACGGCCTCGACCCCGCCCCCGGCACCCGTTTCACCGGCCACGGCCAGGGCGCCACACCCCGTGGCACGGCGGACCGGCTGCGGCGCGGCTACTACGCCTCCTGGTACCGCGGCGACGCCACGGCCACCGAGCGGCTCACGGCCGCCCTCGCCGCCCTCCCGGACCAGGACCGTCCCCGCCCGGAACCCCGCTACCCGCTGGCCGCCTTCGTCCGGCGCGGCTGACCACCCGCACGGCGCGACCCCGCCGCCCGGCCCCGCTTCCCGGGCGGGGCCGACGGCCATGCCCCGCCGCCGCCTCCACGCCCCAAGCGCCCCGAAACCACGGCGTCCGTTTGCCGTAACGGCAAGAATTCTCGCGCTCCCGGGCCGCCCCCAGCACCCTGGAGCCATGACTCAGCACTCCGCATCCCACGCTCCGCAGACCTCCACCGGCACCCCCGCCCCGGACCACGCGCACGGGCACGGCCACGACGGCGCTCAGCCGGACTGGAACGCCCTCGCGCCGCTCCTGGAGGCCGAGGCCGAGATCGCGAGCCCGGCCTACGCCGACGCGGCCGCCTGGCTGGGCACGCTCGGCACCGTCCACGGCGTGCGCCGGGTCCTCGACGTCGGCAGCGGCCCCGGCGTCGTCACCGCCCTGCTCGCCGAGGCCTTCCCCGCCGCCGAGACCGTCGCCGTCGACGCGAGCCCCGAACTCCTGGAGAGGGCCCGTGTCCGGGCCGACGCCCGGGGGCTCGGCGCCCGCGTCAGCACCCTGCGGGCCGAGCTCCCCGAGGACCTCACCCGCCTCGGTGAGGCCGACCTGGTCTGGGCCGGCAACTCCCTGCACCACCTCGGCGACCAGCGGGCGGCGCTCACCGCGTTCGCCGGGCTGCTGCGCCCCGGCGGCCTGGTCGCCCTGGTGGAAGGCGGCCTCCCGCCCCGCCATCTCCCGCGCGACCTGGGCTTCGGCCGCCCCGGCCTGGAGGCACGCCTCGACGCCCTGAGCGCCGACCGGTTCGCCCGGATGCGCGCCGAGCTGCCCGGAGCCAAGGACGAGACGGAGGACTGGCGGGCGCTCCTCACCGCCGCCGGCCTGACGCCCGCCGGCACCCGCACGTTCCTCACCGACGTCCCGGCCCCTGTGTCCCCCGTCGTCCGCGACCTGGCCGTCACCACCTTCACCCGCCTGCGCGAAGCCCTCGGCCCCTGGCTCGACGCCGAGGACCGCGCGACCCTCGACCGCCTCCTCGACCCCTCCGACGACCGGTCCCTCCACCACCGCCCGGACGTCTTCCACCTCACCGCCCGCACCGTTCACACCGCCCGCAAGGGCTAGCCGGCGAACGGGACGGCCCCGCCGCGTCAGGACACCGGCTCCAGCCGCCACCACTGGAAGGGGGAGTCGGTGTCCTCCCACTGCCGGATGTCGGCCCCCTCCTCCTCCGACTCCTCGGCCACCTCCAGCAGCAGCCCGCTGATGAAGCTCACCAGCGTGACCGTGCCCGGCGACTGGAGGTCCTGTTCGATGATCCACTCCTGGGCGCCGAAGTTGTTCGCCCGCCACTGCTGGATGCGGGCGCCGTTCTCCGTCGAGGCGTTGGCGACGTCGAGCCGCTTCCCGCTCGCCGCGTTCACCAGGTGGTAGAGGCCCCCGCCGTTCGGGACCTGGGTGACGTGCCAGTGCTGGCCGGGCGTGCCCTTCTCGGCGCCCTGCTGCACCTTGGCGCCGCCGCGCGACGACCCCTTGTACACCTCCAGGAGCAGCCCGCTGGCCACGTTGCGCACCCGGTAGAGCCCCTCCTCGACCGGCCCCGGGGAGCCGTTCACCGTACCCACTGCTTTCTCCACCCCTCCTCAGGTACGAATCGGCCGCGAACCGGCGCGACCGGAGCCGGCCGCCACGACCGGCGCGACCGTACGGCGAGCCGTTCCCGCGACCGGTCCGACGCGCCCGACCCCGGGGGCGCCGTGCGCGCCCCCGGGGTCGTCCCGCTGTGCCGTGCCTCAGGCGCCGGCGTCGAAGACGGCCGGGTCCGGGCCCAGGCGCCGGCCCTCGTCCAGCGCCGCGATCGCGGCAAGGTCCTCGGCGTCCAGCTCGAAGTCGAAGACGTCGATGTTCTCGCGGATGCGCGAGGGCGTCACCGACTTCGGGATCACCACGTTCCCGAGCTGGAGGTGCCAGCGCAGCACCACCTGGGCCGGGGTCCGGTCGTGCTTCCGGGCGACGGCCACGATCGCCGGCACCTCCAGGAGCCCCCGGCCCTGGCCGAGCGGTGACCAGGCCTCGGTCGCGATGCCGTGCCGGGCGTGCGCCTCCCGCGCGGCGGCCTGGGCCAGCTGAGGGTGGAGCTCGATCTGGTTCACGGCGGGCACGACCGAGGTCTCCGCGATCAGCCGCTCCAGGTGCTCCGGGAGGAAGTTCGACACGCCGATCGCCTTGGCGCGCCCGTCGGCCTGGATCTTCTCGAAGGCGCGGTACGTGTCGACGTACGCGTCCTTCGACGGCACCGGCCAGTGGATGAGGTACAGGTCGACGTAGTCCAGCCCCAGCTTCTCCAGGGAGGCGTCGAAGGCGCGCAGCGCCGAGTCGTGGCCCTGCTCGCTGTTCCACAGCTTGGTGGTGACGAAGAGTTCCTCGCGGGGGATCCCGGAGGAGGCGAGGGCACGGCCCGTGCCCCGCTCGTTCTCGTAGATCGCGGCCGTGTCGATCGACCGGTAACCGGCCTCCAGGGCGGTGGACACGGCCGTCGCCGCCTCGTCGTCCGGCACCTGCCAGACACCGAAGCCGAGCTGCGGCATCGTCACGCCGTTGTTCAGGGTGACCGAGGGGACCTTGCTGTCCGTGCTCACGTGAGAGGGATCCTTACGTTGTCGCGGTCGTACGAAGGGGTACGCGTACGCGTACCCCCACAGCGTGAACGATCATCCCCGCCTCCGCATTCCGCACCGCCGGACCGGGGACGCGCGGGGCGGGCCCGCCCTGCCGTCTCAGCGGTAGAGCGCCTCGACCTCCGCCGCGTACGCCGTTTCGATCGCCCGGCGCTTCAGCTTGAGGGAGGGCGTGAGCAGGCCGTGCTCCTCGCTGAAGGGGTGTGCCAGGATCCGGAAGGTCCGGATGGACTCGGCCTGCGAGACCAGCGTGTTCGCGGCCACCACCCCACGGCGGATCTCCGTCTCCAGCGCCGGGTCGCGCACCAGCTCGGCCGGCGGCAGCGGCGGCCGGCCCTGCATGGCGAGCCAGTGCTCCACCGCCTCCTGGTCGAGCGTGACCAGGGCGGCGATGTACGGGCGGTCGTTGCCGACGGCGATGCACTGGGCGATCAGCGGGTGGGACCGCACCCGCTCCTCGAGGGCGGTGGGGGCGACGCTCTTGCCGCCCGAGGTCACCAGGATCTCCTTCTTGCGCCCCGTGATCGTCAGATAGCCGTCCTCGTCGAGCGCGCCCAGGTCACCGGTGGCGAGCCAGCCGTCGTTCAGCACGGCGGCCGTCTCCCCGGGGGCGTTGAGGTAACCGGAGAAGACCTGTCCGCCGTGCACCCAGATCTCCCCGTCCTCGGCGATGTGCACCGTCGTGCCGGGGATCGGCTGCCCGACCGTGCCGTACTTGACCCGGCCCGGCGGGTTCGCGGTGGCCGCCGCCGTCGTCTCCGTCAGGCCGTACCCCTCGAAGACCGTGACCCCCGCGCCGGAGAAGAACAGTCCCGTCCGGCGGTCCATCGCCGAACCGCCCGACATCGCGTGCCGGATCCGTCCGCCCAGCGCCTCGCGGACCCTGGCGTACACCGTCCTGTCGAAGAACTGGTGCTGCACGCGCAGCGCGGCCGACGGCCCGGGACCGAGGCCGAAGGCCTTGTGCTCCAGCGCCTCGGCGTGGCGGACGGCCACCTCCACGGCCTTCTCGAAGGGAGCTCCCTTCCCCTCCCGCTCGGCCCTGCGGCGGGCCGCGTCGAGGATCTTCTCGAAGACGTACGGGACGGCGAGGACGAAGCTCGGCCGGAACGCGGCCAGGTCCGGCAACAGCTCGGCGGCGGCCATCACCGGCTGGTGGCCGAGCTTCACCCCGCCGCGCACCGCCGCCACCTCCACCATCCGGCCGAAGACGTGCGCCAGCGGGAGGAAGAGCAGGGTGGACGCCTGGTCGCCCGGCCGGGAGCGGAAGACCGGCTCCCAGCGGCCGACGAGCATGTCGGACTCGACCATGAAGTTGGCGTGGGTGAGGACGCAGCCCTTGGGCGGCCCCGTGGTGCCCGAGGTGTAGATGACGGTGGCCACCGATTCGGGGGTGACCGCGCGCCGGTGACGCTGCACCACGGCCTCGTCGATCCCGGCGCCCGCCGCGGTCAGCTCCGCGACCGCGCCCTCGCCCGCGTCCAGCTGCCACAGCCGCTGGAGCCGGGGCAGCCGGTCCACCACGGAACCGATCGTCATGGCGTGGTCCTCGTGCTCCACCACGCAGGCGGTGACCTCGGCGTCGTGCAGCATCCAGAAGACCTGCTCGGCGGAGGAGGTCGGATAGACGGGGACGGGCTGGGCGCCCAGCGTCCACAGCGCGAAGTCGAACAGCGTCCACTCGTAGCGGGTACGGGACATGATCGCCACCCGGTCCCCGAACCGCACGCCCTGCGCGATGAGACCCTTCGCGAGCCCCAGGACCTCGTCGCGGAACCGCGCCGCCGTCACGTCCCGCCAGTGCCCGTCCGGGCCCTTGCGGGCGAGCACGACGTGGTCGGGAGCCTCCTCGGCGCGGCTGAAAACGATGTCCGCCAGGCCGCCGGCCGGTACGGCCGCCTCGACGGGCGGCACGGTGAACTCACGCACTGACCTGCTCCTCCCTCGACGGCTCGGTGGCTGAAAGGGGCCGTTGTCGCTCTCCGTACGGCGCGGGTGACGGTACCCCACGGGCCTGCCCCGCGGGAGGGGCTTCACCAAGCCGGAACCTTCCCCGTTCGTCCAGGTCAGGACCGGTGAGGGGGACACGTCTCGGATCGCCCGGGGAGGCTGCCGACCGCCCGGTACGTCCACCGGCCGGGAATCTCCACGGAAATCCGTACCGGCCGCGCACGCGCCGGCCGCCCGCGCCCGTGCCGCAGCCCGGCTCCGGAGCCGGCTCCGGGCCCCGGCGGGACGGCCCGGCAGCCGCGTCCGGCCGCCGGTACCGGAGGATGGGGGACGTGACGACCCGCGACACCCCGAGCACCGCACCGACCGCCCCCGGGACCGGGGGCGCCCCCGGCACGGCCGGATCCGCGCGTACGGCGGGCCCCGTCCCGGAGGCGGCCGGATCCCCGGCCCCGTCCCGTACCCGCGGGCTGCTGCCCTCCTGGCTGCCGGTCGACGGGTACGTCCTCGCCCTGCTCGCCACCGTCGCCCTCGCCGCGCTCCTGCCGGTCTCCGGCACCGCCGCCACCGTCGCCGGAGGGGCTTCCTCCGCGGCCGTCGCCTTCCTCTTCTTCCTCTACGGGGCCCGTCTCTCCACCCGGGAGGCGCTCGACGGCCTCCGCCACTGGCGGCTCCACCTCACCGTCCTCGGCTGCACCTTCCTCCTCTTCCCGCTCCTCGGGCTCGCCGCCCGGGGCCTCGTCCCGGTGGTGCTCACCCCGCCGCTGTACACCGGTTTCCTCTTCCTCTGTCTGGTGCCCTCCACCATCCAGTCCTCCATCGCCTTCACCTCGATCGCCCGGGGAAACGTGCCGGCGGCGATCTGCGCCGGCTCCTTCTCGTCCCTCGCCGGCATCGTCCTCACCCCGCTGCTCGCGGCGGCGCTCCTCGGCGGCAGCACCGGCGGTCTCTCGGCCGGCTCCCTGCTCACGATCGTGCTCCAGCTGCTGGCGCCGTTCGTGGCCGGGCAGCTCCTGCGCCGCTGGATCGGCGGCTTCGTCCTGCGGCACAAGAAGGTGCTCGGGCTCGTCGACCGGGGTTCGATCCTCCTCGTCGTCCACACCGCTTTCAGCCAAGGAATGGTGGCCGGCGTCTGGCGGCTCGTGACCCCGGCGCGGGTCGGGCTGCTCCTCGCCGCCGAGGCCGTGCTGCTGGCGGTCATGCTCACCCTCACCTGGTACGGCGCGAAGCGGCTCGGCTTCGGGCGGGCCGACCGGATCGCCGTGCAGTTCGCCGGATCCAAGAAGAGCCTGGCGGCCGGGCTCCCCATGGCCACCGTCCTCTTCGGCGCGCAGGCCTCGCTCGCCGTCCTCCCCCTGATGCTCTACCACCAGATGCAGCTGATCGTCTGCGCCGTCGTGGCCCGGCGCCGCTCCCGCGACCCGGAATACCCCGACCGCGAGGACCCGTGACGCGAGGACCTGTGATCCCGGGGCCCGTGACCGGGAGCGACCACCCCAGGCCCGGACGCTCCCGTCGGCCGGATCACACCCCCGCCCGCCCCCGGGTGATCATCCGGGCCGCTACGGTGCTCCCATGCCCGCACTCGATCCCGGCCGCACCGCGCTCGTCCTCGTCGACCTGATGGAGCGCCTCGTCGCGCTGCCCCTCGCCCCCCGCCCCGGTACGGAGGTGGTCTCGGCCGCAGGCCGGCTCGCCGACGCCTTCCGGACCGCCGGCGCGCCCGTGGTCCACCTCCGGGCCGAGCGGCCGAACGTCGACCGCCAGCCGCCCGGCAGCGGACTGGTGGCCGAGCTCGTCCGCGAGGGCGAGCCCGTCGTCGTCAAGCGCACCATCGGCGGCTTCCAGGACACCGGCCTCCACGAGCTGCTCTCCGGGCTCGGCGCCACCACCCTCGTCCTCGGCGGCGTCGCCACCAACCTCGGCGTCGAGTCCACCGCCCGCGCCGCCTGCGACCACGGCTACGACCTCGTCTTCGCCGAGGACGCCATGTCCGCCCTCACCGCCGACGAGCACCGGGCCTCCGTCGACCTCGACTTCCCCCGCCTCGGCACCGTCGCCGCCGTCTCCGCGATCACCCTGGACGGCACCCCGTGAGCCGCGTCCCGATACGGTACGGGGCCCGCCCCTGCTCCCTTGTCGTCTGCCGCGGCTGTTGCTGCGGCGACGCCCGCAAGAACCCCGGCACCGACCACGCCGGACAGCTGGCCCGGCTCCGCGAGGCGGCCGCGGCCTCCGGCGGCCGGCTCGCCGTCCGCACCAGCGACTGCCTCGGCCCCTGCGCCCAGGGCAACATCGTGGTGGTGCAGCCCTCCACCGAGGGCCGGCGGCGCGGCGGCCGGGCCGCGTGGATCGGCTTCACCCTGGACGAGGACTCCCTCGACGCCATCCTCGCCTGGACCGAGGCCGGCGGCCCCGGCATCGCCCCGCCCCCGGCCGCGCTCACCCTCCAGATGGTGGACCCGCCGAAGAACTGACGGTCCCGGCGGCGGCCGGCCTCCCGGGCACCACCCGCCGGGCGGCCGCGCCACCCCGCTCCCCGCCTCACCGTCCCCGCGCCGGTGGCCGCGCCCGGCGGGGCCCCGCCCCCGGCACGGTGCGGCACCCCCCGGCGCCCGGTCTCACAGGGCGATCCGGTGCTCTCCCGCGTACACGTTCATGTCCGGCCCGCGCAGGAAGCCCACCAGGGTCATCCCCGCCTCCGCCGCCAGGTCCACGGCCAGCGACGAGGGCGCCGACACCGCGGCCAGCACCGGGATCCCCGCCATGACCGCCTTCTGCGCCAGTTCGAACGAGGCCCGCCCCGACACCAGCAGCACCGCGCGCTCCAGCGGCAGCCGCCCCTCCCGCAGCGCCCGTCCCACCAGCTTGTCCACCGCGTTGTGCCGGCCCACGTCCTCCCGTACGTCGAGCAGCTCGCCCTCCTCCGAGAACAGCGCCGCCGCGTGCAGCCCGCCGGTCGTGTCGAAGACCCGCTGTGCCTCCCGCAGCCGTCCGGGCAGCGCCGACAGCAGCTCCGGCGTCAGCCGCAGCGGGGGAGCGTCCGCGATCGGGAAACGGGCCGTGGTCCGTACCGCGTCCAGGCTGGCCTTGCCGCACAGCCCGCACGAGGAGGTCGTGTAGACGTTCCGCTCCAGGGTGATCTCCGGGATCACGACCTCGGGAGCCGCCCGCACGTCCACCACGTTGTACGTGTTGCCGCCGTCGTCCCTCGCCCCGGCGCAGTACGCGACGTTCCGCACGTCCGAGGCCGCGGCCAGCACGCCCTCGCTGACCAGGAAGCCCACCGCGAGCGCGAAGTCGTCGCCCGGCGTCCGCATGGTGATCGCGATCGGACGGCCGTTCAGGCGGATCTCCAGCGGCTCCTCGGCCACCAGCGTGTCCGGCCGGGTGTTCACCGCCCCGCCCCGGATCCGTACGACCCGCCGCCGCTCGGTGACCCGTCCCATGCACCGCACCCCCTTCGCTCACGCCGACCCCGACCGGCTCATTCTCCCTCCTCCCGCCCGGCCGGCCGCGCCGGAACCTTTCTTCCCGCAGCCCCCTTCCCACCGCAGGCCTTGTCACGGTCGGCCAAGCGATGCGGAGGAATCTTGGCGGATCACGTGCCCGGTTACCCACCGGTCGCTGGCGAGACTGGGGGATCCTGCCCACGAACGACTCACCGAGGGGGTCCCCGGTATGACGGGCACTCGCATCGCCGCGCTCGGGCATTACCAGCCCGCCAAGGTGCTCACCAACCACGACCTCGCGGAACTGGTCGACACCGACGACGCCTGGATCACCAGCCGCGTCGGCATCCGCACCCGGCACGTCGCAGGGCCCGAGGAGCCCGTGGACGAGCTCGCCGCGCACGCCGCGGGCAAGGCGCTCGCCCACGCCGGTCTCACCCCCGCCGACATCGACCTGGTCCTCGTCGCCACCTCCACCGCCGTCGACCGCTCGCCCAACACGGCCGCCCGCGTCGCCGCCCGCCTCGGCATGACCTCCCCGGCCACCATGGACCTCAACGTCGTCTGCGCCGGCTTCACCCACGCCCTCGCCACCGCCGACCACGCCGTACGCGCCGGGGCCGCCCGCCGCGCCCTGGTCATCGGCGCCGACAAGATGACCGAGGTCACTGACTGGACGGACCGCACCACCTGCGTGCTCGTGGGCGACGGCGCGGGGGCCGCCGTCGTCGAGGCGACCGACACCGACACGGGCGCGATCGGACCCGTGCTGTGGGGTTCCGTCCCGGAGATGGGCCACGCCGTCCGCATCGAGGGCACCCCGCCGCGCTTCGCCCAGGAGGGCCAGACCGTCTACCGGTGGGCCACCCAGCGGCTCCCCGCCCTCGCCCGCGAGGTGTGCGCCCGCACCGGCATCGCCCCCGAGGACCTCGCCGGTGTCGTGCTGCACCAGGCCAACCTGCGCATCATCGAGCCGCTCGCCGCCAAGATCGGTGCGGTCAACGCGGTCGTGGCACGTGACGTCGTCGACTCCGGCAACACCTCCGCCGCCTCCATCCCGCTCGCCCTCGCCAAGCTCGTCGAGCGCGGCGAGCTGCCCTCCGGCTCGCCGGTCCTCCTCTTCGGCTTCGGCGGCAACCTCTCGTACGCCGGTCAGGTGGTCCGCGTCCCCTGACCCCCGGCGCCCCACCCCGTTCGGCGGAGCCCGGTGGCGGCTCGCCGGGGCCCGGCCTAGCTTCGATCGCGGCGAGGGTCGCACCGGACCCCTCGGCCGCGGAACCGCTCCGCGCCCGCGACCCCCGCGCGAACCGGAGGACCCCATGCGCGCGATACGTGTCCGTGCGGCCGCTTCCGCCACCCTGCTCGCCGCCCTCACCCTCGGCGTCACGGCCGGCACCGGCGAGGCGACGCCCCCCGGCAGCAGCGGCGGCGACACGGCGGGCACCGGCGGCGACACCGCCGGCCCGGGCCCCGCGCACCCGGCCGACCCGGCGCCCCCCGTGGACCCGCCGGCGCCCCTGGACGCCCCGACCCCCGTCGACCCCCTCGCTCCCGCGGACGCGACCGATCCGGTGGACCCGGCCGCTCCGGTGGACCCGGGCCCGCTCGGCCACGGCGGCGACGGCGGGAAGCAGCACGGCATCACCTCCTTCGGATTCACCGTCACCCCGGCCACGGTGGCCCCCGGCGGCACCGTCACCCTCACCGCCGAGGGCTGCGCGGCACCGTCGGTGACCGTCACCTCCGGGGTCTTCGACACCGTGACGCTCACCGGGGGCGGCCCCGCCACCGCGACCGTCGACGCCGGCGCGAAGGCCGGTGCGCGGTACGAGATCGCCTTCGACTGCAAGGGCGAGCGGGGCACCACCTCCCTCACCATCGCCTCCGGCTCCTCCGCGAGCCGGCCCCCCGGAGCCCACAAGGGCGTCAAGGCGGGCTTCGGCGACGCCCGCTCCACCGGCCTCGGGGCCATCGAACTGGTCACCGGAACCGTCCTCATCGCCGGCGCGCTCGCCGCCTCCGTCGTCCTGCTCCGCCGGCGCGGCGCGGACGGCGGCGCCTGAGGAACGGCCCGGGCCGCCGGACGGCCCCTCCGCCCCGGTGTGACGAGGTCCGGGGCGGAGGGGCGCCACCCGCTGTCGCCCACGGGTACGAGGAGGAGGACGGGTGCGGGACACACCGGTACGGGACGGAGCCGCCGCCCTGCCCCGGGGACACGGCGCCGCCGCCCACCGGCGTGGCGCCTGGGGTCTGGTCGCGGTGGCGCTCCTCGTCGGGGTGCACCTGGTGCGCGGGGGCGTGGCGGAGCTGCGGACCGACGCCCCTCCGCAGCCCCTCGCCGCCTCGGCGCCGGACGCCGCCGGGGCCCGCGCCCCCGCCCCGTACGCCGCCGGTCCGCTGCCCGCCTCACCGCCGGTCCGCGTGCGGGTCCCGGCGCTGCGGGTCGACGCGCCGGTGACCGCCGTGGGCCTGGACCCGGAGGGCTGGATCGAGGCGCCGCCCCCGGAGGAGGAGAGGACGGCCGGCTGGTTCACCGGTGCGGTCACCCCGGGCGAGCGCGGCACCGCCGTCGTCGTCGGCCATGTCGACACCCCGCACGGCAGGGCGGTCTTCCACGGTCTCGGCGCCCTCACCAGGGGCCACCGCGTGGAGGTCGTCCGGCGGGACGGCCGGACCGCCGTGTTCACCGTCCGCGGCGTGGAGGTGGTGCCGAAGGACGACTTCCCGGCGGCCCGGGTGTACGGGGACACCGGCGCCCCGGAACTCCGCCTGATCACCTGCGGCGGAACGTTCAGCCCGAGCACCGGCTACACCGGCAACGTCGTCGTCTCCGCCCGCCTGACCGCCGTCCACCGCGCGGCGGCGACCTGACGTATTCCGGCCGGACCATTGGCCTGGACCGCACACCGGTTGTCAGGGTGGCTGCACGGAGCCGGCGTCGGGGGGCGTCGGGCTCCCCTCCTCTCTTCGCGGCAGGCCTCCGACGTGCGCGCCTCGCGGTTCTCCCGCCTCGCCCACCACATTCCGTACGTGCCCGGGCGCGTCCGGTACGCCCCTCGGGGGCAATTCACCCAGATCGTCCTCTGCGCTCCGGCCACCCCCCTGACCACGGAAAACGCTGGTGAAAGGCGCCTCGAACCCCTGGTAGAGTTATCCATGTCGCCGCGGGGGAAACCCCGGAGCAGCACGACACCTCGTCCGGGTGGCGGAATGGCAGACGCGCTAGCTTGAGGTGCTAGTGCCCTTTATCGGGCGTGGGGGTTCAAGTCCCCCCTCGGACACCAGGTCAAGAGGCCGGTCGATCGCACTGATCGACCGGCCTCTGGCATTCCCTCTCGCGACGGCCCCGCGTGCGCGGTCCGGCGGGCCGCCCTACGCTGAGGGGATCACGCGTCCCGTACGAGGGGCGGAGGCACGGCATGACCGACGACGACACCTCACGGCGGCCGCCCCGCCGCGGCGGCCCTCCGGCCGGTCCGCCCTCGGGACCCCTGAACGCCCCGCCCCCGCGCCGTCGGCCGGCGCTGCTTCCCGTTCTCGCCGCGGTCCTCGCCCTCGCCGTCGTCCTGGTCGGTGTGCTCACCGGGACCGGCGTCCTGGGCGGCCGGGATTCCCCGGGGGCGCCGCCGCCGAGCGGTACTTCCGCGTCCGCGCCCCTGACCCGGACGACCGCCGCCGGCGCGCTCGGGTTCGGCCGGACGCAGCGGTACGCGGACGGGGTGGAGGTCACCGTCTCGGCGCCCAGCCGGTTCACGCCGTCCTCCGCCGCGGCCGGGCACACCGCCGGCCACGTGGCGGTGACCGTGGAGATCACGGTCACCAACGGGTCGGAGGCGCGGCTGGAGCTCGCGACCGTACAGGTGAGCGGCCGTGACGGCGCGGGTCGGGAGGCGTCGCGGGTCTTCGACGCCGAGCCGGACCTCGGGCCCGGGCTCACCGGGACGCTTCTGCCGGGCCGCAGGGCCGTCGCCGCCTACGGCTTCGACCTGCCGCCCCGGGTCACCGGGGTGCTCGACGTCGAGGTGACCGTGGGGTTCGACCGGAAGGCCGACGTGTGGAGCGGCCCCGTTCCCTGACCGCCGCCCGCGCTCAGTTCTTTCGCGCCACGACGAGCCGGCACCGCGGGCTGCCGTCCTCGCGCCGCCCGAGGTCCTCGACGGCGACCAGGGACACGTCGAAGCCGGCGCCCTCCAGGCGGGCTCGTACGTCGGGGAGGCGGAAGGTGCGGTAGTACATGACGAACGGCGGGCGCCACAGCGCGTTCCGCACCCGCATCACGGCGTCGAAACCCCACAGGGTCCAGTAGAGGCCGGAGCCCACGGCCGGCGGGGCGCCGACCGGGAAGGCGAAGGTGCCGCCGGGGCGCAGGGCGGTGTGGACCTGGCGGAAGAGCGCGCGCTGCTCGTCGGGCAGGAAGTGACCGAAGGCGCCGAAGCTGACGGCGAGGTCGAAGGCCGGGCCGAACGGCAGGGCGAGGGCGTCGGCGCGGACGAGCGCGGCCCCGGGATGGGAGCGGCGGGCCTCGGCGAGCATGCCCGCGCTGAAGTCGACGCCCGCGACCCGGCCCGCGCAGACCGAGCGGAGCACCCGGAGCCCGGCGCCCGTGCCGCAGCAGACGTCGAGGCCCGTGTCGAAGGGGCCGAGCTCCTCCAGGGTCCGGGTGACGGCGGTCAGGAGCCGGTCGGGGGTGCGGAAGGGAGTGGCGTCGAACTTCCCGGCCAGCAGGTCGTAGCCGTGCTCGACCGAGGAGAGCGCCTGGACGGCCAGTTCGCGGAGGGTGGGACCCTGCGGGGAGAACATGGGCCGAGCCTATGCGCTCCCGGCGCGTACGGGTGCCGACCAGGAGGGCGCGATGCCGGTGAGCTGGCAGACCAGCAGGTAGAGGGGGATCGGCGGGGTGTACGGGGAGTCGCCGTCGGGCCGGTGGATGAGGCGGGGGCGCCGGTCGGGGATCTCGGCGCCCGGCGCGTAACAGGCGGGCAGCGGCCAGGCCAGGTCCGCGTCCGAGCCGGCGGGGACGAGCCACCACCACCAGTCGCTGTCCGCGTAGACGCAGCCCTTGGCGGGGAGCCGGGAGAGGATCTTGAAGCCGAAGCGGGCGGGGACGCCGACGGCGTCGCGGCCGAGCCCGGCGCGCAGCCCGTCGGGGACGGTCAGCCGGGTGCCGCCGAGGGGGCCGTTCGCGTCGGCGGACTTGCGTGCGCGGGGTACGAGGAGGGACCTCAGCACGGTTCCCCCATGCCGTGGGCGAGCTCCGCCCAGACGGTCTGGGCGGTGCCGTGTCCGGTGCGCTCGGCGCCCCACGAGGTGGCGAGGGCGTCGACGATGAGCAGGCCGCGGCCGCGTTCCTCCGCGCCGCAGTCGCGGATGCGCGGGCCCGCCGGGCCGCCCTCGTCGCGGACCGCTATCCGCAGGGTCTCCTCGCCCTCGCGCAGTTCGCAGACGACACGGCCGCTCGCGGTGTGGACGACGGCGTTGGTGACGAGTTCGGAGACGACCAGGGCGACCGTGTCGCGTATCTCGGGGCCGCAGCCCCACAGGATCAGCCGTTCCTCCGCGAGCCGGCGGGCGCGGGCCACCGAGGCGGTGCGGGCGGGCAGTTCGAAGGCGAAGCGGCGGACGGCGTCGGTCCGTGGCTGCGGGCGCGGGGCCATGACACGAGGGCTCATGAGACCTGAGGGCTGCGCGTTACCAGAAGCCACGACCGGTTCCTCACAACAGTGGGCAGGAGTGCCGTACACGCTGACACCGGCGCGCGCGGGCGCGGGACGGCAGCGTGTACCGGGTCATCGGAACACTGTCCTCCTGCCGCGGACACTTGGCAAGTGGCACTCTGAAAATTGCAGAGTGCGCTGTTCTCTCTGTCCCGGCTTCGTGGCACACTCGTCGCACACAGCGCGTCGGGGAGGTCTGAGAGTGAGCGAGCCGCGGTCCGCCCCGACGGTCGGGCAGGTCGTGCTCGGCAGGCGCCTGCAGGATCTGCGGGAGCGGGCCGGCATGAAGCGCGAGGAGGCCGCCAGGATCCTCCGGGTGGCCCCGGCCACCGTGCGCCGCATGGAGACCGCCGAGGTCGCGCTGAAGATCCCGTACGTCCAGCTCCTGCTGAAGGCGTACGGGATCACGGACTCCGAGGCCGAGGGCTTCGTCGCCCTCGCGGAGGAGGCCAACCTCCCCGGCTGGTGGCAGCGGTTCCACGACGTGCTGCCCGGCTGGTTCTCCATGTACGTCAGCCTGGAGGGGGCCGCGAGCCTCATCCGGGAGTACGAACCCCAGTTCGTCCCCGGTCTGCTGCAGACCGAGGGGTACGCCCGCGCCATTCTGCGCAGCGGGGCGGTCGGCGCGAGGAACGCCGAGGACACCGAGGAGCTCGAACGCCACGTAGCCCTGCGCATGGAGCGCCAGTCCCTGTTGACCAGGGAGGACGCCCCCAAGTTCTGGGTGATCATGGACGAGACGGTGTTCCGCCGACCGGTCGGTGACGGGCCCGAGGTGATGCGCGACCAGATCGACCGGCTGCTCGACGTCTCCGAGTGGCCGCACGTCACCCTGCAGATCGCGGAGTTCGCGTCCGGCCACCACCCCGGCACGTACGGTCCCTTCGTCCTCTTCCGCTTCGCCGTGCCCGAACTCCCGGACATGGTCTACAGCGAGTACCTCACCGGCGCCGTCTACCTCGACGCGCGCCCCGAGGTGGCGGCCCACCTGGAGGTCATGGACCGTATGGCGGCGCAGGCCGCGTCTGTACCACGCACGAAGGAGATCCTCCGGGACCTCCGCAAGGAGCTGTGAATGGATCGCATATACAACGGCATGCCCGCCGCCGAGCTCGGTACCGAGGGCTGGCACAAGCCCTGGAGCGGAGGGAACGGGGGCAACTGCGTGGAGGCCATGAAGCTGGCCGACGGCAGGATCGCCGTGCGACAGTCCGCAGACCCCGAGGGACCGGCGCTCATCTACACCCACGGAGAGATCGAGGCCTTCATCCGGGGCGCGAAATCCGGCCAGGCCGACTTCCTGCTCACCTGACCCTTCCGTCCCGCCCTTACCATCGCGTAACTCTTGTAGCAGCGCCACCCGTTCGTACCCCCAGGAGAGCCGATGAGCCAGGACCCCGCACCGTCGCGGAGCGAGACACGCATCGACACCAGCAAGCCGCACCCGGCGCGCATGTACGACTGGTTCCTGGGCGGCAAGGACAACTACCCGGTCGACGAGGAGATGGCCCGCCAGCTCCTCACGGTCGACGCCCGGGGGCGGGACATGGCCCGGGTCAACCGCGCCTTCATGCACCGTGCCATCCGCTGGCTCAGCGCCGCCGGTGTCCGCCAGTACCTGGACATCGGCACCGGCATCCCCACCGAGCCCAACCTGCACCAGATCGCGCAGGAGGCGGCGCCCGAGTCCCGCGTCGTCTACTGCGACAACGACCCGATCGTGCTGGCGCACGCGGCCGCCCTGCTGCGCTCGACCCCCGAGGGGGCCACCGAGTACATCCAGGCGGACGCCCGCGAGCCGGAGGTCATCCTCGAACGGGCCGGAAAAGTCCTCGACTTCGACCGGCCCATCGCCCTGTCGATGCTCGCCCTGCTGCACTTCGTGGGCGACGAGGACGGCGCGTACGAGCTGGTCGCCAAGATCGTCGACAAGCTCGCGCCCGGCAGCTACCTGGTGCTCTCGCACGTCACCGGGGACTTCGACCCCGAGGGCGCGGCGAAGGCCAGCGCCCTGTACAAGGCGCGCGGGCTGACCCTGCGGCCCCGCTCGCGCGACGAGCTGGCCGCGTTCTTCGAGGGCCTCGAACTGGTCGAGCCCGGCGTCTCCCTCACCGCCGAGTGGCACCCCGAGCTGGGCGAGCCGGTCCCGGTGCAGGGCGACGACCCGATCCCGGGCTGGGCCGGCGTCGCCCGCAAGCCCTGAGCGGCGCCCGGCAGGCGCGGCGGGGCCCGTGGACCCGGACGGTCCACGGGCCCCCGTCGTTCACCGCCCCGGCTCCACCAGCGTCACCCGGAAGGCGCGCGGCCGGCTCACGTTGCCCGCCGCGTCGACGGTCCGGTACTCCACGGTGTGCGTGCCGTGGTCGGGGGTCGCGTCGTCCCACGGCACCGCCCGGCTCCGCCCCAGCTTCCCGTACACGAGGCCGTCGATCACCGTGCCGCCCGGCGTGAAGAGGAACGGCGCCCGCGCGTCCGTCGGCCAGCCGTAGTACGTGTACCAGCCGTCGCCGTTCACCCGGAACTGGGTGACGACCGCGCCCTCCTGGTCGTCCCGGGCCGTCAGCCGCATCGTGAACGGCCCGTCGTACACGTACTCCACGGGGCTCCCCGGGCGCCGGACCGTACGCAGCGGCGCCGAGAGCTCGTACGCGGCGGCGGCCGGCCGGGCGTCGACCGTCCAGCGCAGGTGCTCGCGCGTGCCGGGTATGGCGGCCGTCAGCGTGTACGTGCCCGGCGCGAGCCCCAGTTTCCGCAGGTCCAGGGCGCGATCGTCGGGTCCGGTCGGGACCGGCCGGCCGTCGAGCCGCCAGCGCACCGCCGGCGTGCGGTCCACGGGATGGGTGGTCTCCGCGTGGACGACCGTCCGGGCGCCCACCGGCGCGCCGGTGGGCGTGTGCCCGGTGAAGGCGGGCGCGACCGCCGCCGGCGCCGTGACGAGCGAGGGGTCCACGGTCCACGTGACCGTCCGGGTGAGCGCCGCCGAGGCCCGGATCGCCGGGTCGCGCACGAACGGCGTCGGGTCCGTCACCGTCGCCGTCAGCGTGTGCGTGCCGGGGGAGAGGGCCGTCTTCCGCAGGTCGACCGTGCGCGCGCCCCCGGTCGGCAGGGCCCGCCCGTCGAGCCGCCAGGTCACCGAGAGGGCGCCGCCCACCGGGTGGAGGGTGTCGACCCACACGGTGCGGTCCGCGCCGATCGGGGCCTTGTTCGGCGTGTGGTCCTGGACCAGGTTCACCTTCGCGGAGATCGCCCGCACCATCACCTCGCGCTCCACCTGGTCGAAGGCGTACCCGAGGGTCTTCATCAGGGAGTGGCGGGACGGGCGCCACACCCCGCGCGTGCTGTAGAGGCCGCCCTCGTACCGGCCGATGACCCCGCCCGACTCGCTCTCCTCGCCCAGCCAGCGCCACCACTTGGCCCGCCGCTCCCGCATCTGCGCCTCCGTCAGCAGCGTGTGGTGGGCGGAGGCGGGCTCCTCACCGTCGTAGGCGCCCCCGGGCACACCCCGGGCGTAGTAGTCGTACTCGTCCTGGAGGCCGCCGAGCGAATGGCCGATCTCGTGCGGGGTGATGAGCGCCGACAGCGCGTTGCCGCCGGACGCGGTGGCGTAACCGCCGCCCGCGCCGCCGTAGGTGGAGCTGTGGGCGAGGGCCACGACCTGCCGGTTGGCGCGGCCGGTGCCGGGGACCAGGTCGGCGAGCGCCCCCGCCTTGGCGCCGTCGACGGTCAGCAGCCGCTGCACGCTGCCGGGGTCGCAGCCGCCCCAGAACCCCATGTCCAGCACGGTCTCCCGGTCCGGGGAGCCGAGGTGCGGATCGCAGTCCACGCCCGAGTCCTTGGACGGCGACTCGACCGCCCACACGTTGATGTACGAGCGGTAGGAGGCGAACGGCTCGATGCTCCAGAGGGTGCTGAGGTGCCGTTCCAGGTCGGCCCGGAAGACCGGGAGCTCGTCGGCGGTGTAACCGTCTCCGAGGAAGACGAGGTTGAACCTCTTCTCGGCGGGACCGGTGGTCTGCACGGGGACGACGACGGGCCCCTCGCCGGCCGCCGGTGTCCGGGCGGCGGCCGCCCCCGTCCCCGTCAGCCCCGCCACCAGCAGGCAGCCGACGGCGAGCCGGGCCACTCCTCGTCGCACACCGTTGCGTCGCAGTCCAGTCATGGGGCGCGAGCCTAGGGCGCGGCCCCGACCGCGTAAAGACGTTCACCGGCCGTACGGCGGGAAGGAGCCGGGCCGTTGAAGGATGGTCACGGGGGCGGGCCGCCGTCAGGCGTTCCGCAGGTACGCCAGACCGGGGTGGGCGTCCACGTACCCGTCCAGGAGCCGGCGGGCCACCCCCACCGAGTCGACCAGGGGATGCAGCGCGAACGCCTTCACGGCCGCCGCCCGCGAACCGGCCTCCGCCGCCGCCAGCACCTCCCGCTCCACGGCCTTGACCGCCGTCACCAGCCCGGCGGCGTGGTCCGGGAGCGGCGCCACGGCCACCGGGTGCGCGCCGTTGGCGTCGACGAAGCACGGCACCTCGATCACCGCGTCCGCGTCGAGCCCGGGCAGCGTCGACCCGTTGCGCACGTTGAGGATCAGCGTGGCGCGTTCGTCGCGGGCGATGGCCCGCATGAGGGCGAGCGCCACCTTCTCGTAGCCGCCGGACTCCAGGTCCTCCCCGGCCCGCCCGCCGGCCCCGGCGGCCTCCCGGTTGGCCGCCATGTACGTCGCCTCGCGGTCCGCGAGGGTACGGTGCCAGGCCTCGAGCGCCGGCGTCCCCGGCCGGGCCGCCTCCTCGTAGAAGCGCGCCTGCCGGTCTTGCAGGTAGGCGCCCCGGGTGCGTTCGGCGGACCGGTAGGCCCGTACCGTCTCCCGGTTGAAGTAGTAGTAGTGCAGGTACTCGTTGGGGATCGCGCCGAGCGAGCGAAGCCACTCGGGCCCGAACAGCTTCCCCTCCTCGAAGGAGCCCAGGGCCTCCTCGTCGGCCAGCAGCCGGGGCAGCTGGTCCCGGCCGCCGACACGCAGCCCGCGAAGCCACCCGAGGTGGTTGAGGCCCACGTAGTCGATCCACGCCTCGTCCGGGTCGGCGCCGAGCACCCGGGCGACCCGGCGGCCCAGCCCGACGGGGGAGTCGCAGATGCCGACGACCCGGCCGCCGAGGATCCGGGACATCGCCTCGGTGACCAGGCCGGCCGGGTTGGTGAAGTTGATGACCCAGGCGTCGGGGGCGAGTGCGGCGATCCGCCGGGCGATGCGCACGGCGACGGGCACCGTCCGCAGGCCGTACGCGATCCCGCCCGCCCCGACGGTCTCCTGCCCGAGGACCCCCTCGGCCAGGGCGATCCGCTCGTCGGCGGCCCGTCCCTCCAGGCCGCCCACCCGGATCGCGGAGAACACGAAGTCGGCCCCGCGCAGCGCCTCGTCCAGATCGGTCGTGGCCGTCACGGCCGGCGCGTCCGGCACCCCCGCGCCCTGCTCGGCGAGGACCCGGGCGATCGTCGAGAGCCGCGCCGCGTCGAGGTCGTACAGGGTGACGTGGGTGACCCGCCCCCCGGCGTGGTCGCCGAGGAGGGCGCCGTACACCAGCGGCACCCGGAATCCGCCGCCTCCGAGAATCGTCAGTCTCATGCCCGTACGCTACTCGGCCCCTCATTTCCGGTCCGGGCCTCCACGGCCGCGTCCCCGTGCCGGGCGCGGCCGCCGCCCGCCGGTGGGGGAGAATGACGGCATGTCCCGACGCAAGACCCGTCCCCGTCCGACGACAGGCCCCGCCGCCCCCTCGGCGCCCGCCGTGACCGCCGCTTCGCCCTGCCCCTGCGGGCGCGGCGCCGCGTACGGCGCGTGCTGCGGCCGGTTCCACGACGGTACGGCGGGCGCGGCGCCCACCGCCGAGCTGCTCATGCGTTCCCGCTACAGCGCCTTCGTGGTGCGGGACGAGGGCTACCTGCTGCGCACCTGGGCGCCGGAGACCCGCCCCGCCGGGGTCGACTTCGACCCCTCCCTGCGCTGGACGGGTCTGGAGATCCGGGAGACCACCGACGGGACCGCCTTCCACCAGCGGGGCACCGTCACCTTCGTGGCCCGGTACGTCCACGACGGCGAGCCGGGCGCGCTCCACGAGCGGAGCCGGTTCACGCGCCACGACGGGGCGTGGGTGTACGTCGACGGTGAGTTCCTGGCGTAACCGGGGGACGGGACCGGGGCGGGCCGGCGCCGGGGCGGCGAGGACCGTGCCGGACGGGTGTCAGCGCCGGGCGGCGAGGACCGCGCCGGAGGGGCGTCCGGCCGGGAGGCCGGCGGAGAGGTCCTCGGCGACGATCTTCTTGGCGATGGCGTCCGTCGCCGCCCGCAGTTCCGGTCCGCTGGGCCGGCCGCGCTCCTTCTCCAGGCGGCCGGCGAGCCAGTCGCCCCACGCCCGTGTGATGACGGCCGCTTCCCGCTCGCCGGCCGGGGTGTGCGACAGCAGGTTGCCGTCCCGGGTGAGGAAGCCCTCGTCGACCATCCGGTCGAAGACCGGGAGCAGCACTTCCGGCGGCACGCGCCGCCCGGCCGCGATGAGCCCGAGGCTCGCGTGCCCGACGGTCCGGGTGAAGAGTTCCACCTGCATCACCGCCCACGCCCCCGCGGAGTCGAGCCGGGTGTCCGAGGCGGCGACGATCCGGCGGGCGGTGTCGAGGTCGGTGCGGCGCAGGATCCGGCCGACGGCCAGTTCGAGGAGTTTCGCCGAGTCGCCGCTGGTGGTGGGTGAGGCGAAGCCCTCGCCCATGTCGGGCGCGGCGGCGCGGACCGAGTCACGCAGCGTCACCTGCTTGAGGAACAGCGCGACCACGAGGCCGACGGCGGCGACCGGCACCGTCCAGAGGAAGACGGTCTGCAGGGTGTCGGCGTAGGCGCCGACGACCGGACCGGCCACGTCCGGGGGCAGCCCGTGTACCCCGGCCGGGCTCTGCGCCGCCTGTGCGACGGCAGCCGGGTCGAGTCCCGCGTCCGCCGCGCGGGCGGAGGCCTCCCGGACGCCCGCCGACAGATCGGTCGTGAGGGAGTTGGCGTAGAGCGTGCCGAAGACGGCGGTGCCGAACGAGCTGCCGAGCGTGCGGAAGAAGGTCACACCGGAGGTGGCGGTCCCCAGGTCGGCGTAGTCCACGGTGTTCTGCACGGCGATGGTCAGCACCTGCATGCACAGGCCGATCCCGGCCCCCAGCACGAACATGTACAGGGATTCCAGCCAGGTGCCCGTCGACGGCCCCATCAGGGAGAGCAGGTAGAGCCCGACGCCCATGACCAGGCAGCCCGCGATCGGGAAGATCCGGTAGCGCCCGGTGCGGCTGACCACGTTTCCGCTGAAGACGGAGGCGATGAGCAGGCCGACGACCATGGGCAGGGTGCGGATGCCCGAGGTGGTGGCGGAGTCCCCGTCGACGTACTGGAGGTAGGTCGGCAGGAAGGTCATCGCGCCGAGCATGGCGAAGCCGACCACGAAACTGAGGACCGAGCAGACGGTGAAGACGGGGTTCCGGAACAGCCGCATCGGCAGCATCGGTTCGGCCGCCCGGATCTCGGCCAGGCAGAACAGGGCGAGGGCGATCAGGCCCCCGGCGAAGAGCCCGATGACGACGCCGGAGCCCCACGCGTACTCGTTGCCGCCCCAGCTCGTCGCCAGGATGAGGGCGCTGGAACCGGCGGCGACGAACGCGATGCCCGCGTAGTCGATCACCGGGCGCCGGGCGGAGCGTACGGAGGGGATGGTCCGCGCGGCGGCCACGACCACCAGGATCGCGAGGGGCACGTTGACGTAGAACGCCCAGCGCCAGCTGAGGTGGTCGGTGAAGAGTCCGCCGAGCAGCGGGCCGATGACGGTGGAGACCCCGAAGACGGCCCCGATGGCGCCCTGGTACTTGCCGCGCTCCCGGAGCGGGATCACATCCGCGATGAGCGCCATGGAGGTGACCATCAGGCCGCCGGCGCCGATGCCCTGGAGGCCCCGCCAGACGATGAGCAGCGTCATGTCGGTCGCGAGACCGCAGAGGAACGAGCCGGTGATGAAGACGACCGCCGAGATCTGGAAGATCAGCTTGCGGCCGAAGAGATCGCCGAACTTGCCGACCAGGACGGTCGCGACCGTCTCGGCGAGGAGGTAGGAGGTGACCACCCACGACATGTGGGCGGCGCCGCCGAGGTCCGAGACGATCGTGGGCAGGGCCGTGCCGACGATGGTCTGGTCGAGGGCGGCGAGCAGGACGCCCAGCATGATCGTGCCGAAGACGATGGTGCGGCGGCGGCCGTCGAGCACCGGGGGTTCGGTGGCGGCCGGGGGCGCGGGGGCTGCGTCACTGGTCGTGGTCACTCTCGCAGCCTCACACCGCCCCCGCCCGGGTGCATGCGGGGACGGCCGAACCGGTGTACGCGGCGGGGCGGCGGTTCGGGCCGGCCGACGGGGTGTCAGGCGCCCGCCGGGCGCTCAGCGGGTGACGGGCAGTTGGGGGTGGTGCTTGGCGAGGATCTTGTTCGCGCGGGCCAGGGCGGCGAGGGCGTGTTCCCGGTCGGCCCGGTCCTCCGCGCAGAGCGGCCCGCGGAACCGGTACACCTCGCGCACCGCGCAGTCCGCGTCGACCTCCGCCTGGAGCACGTGCAGCGGCAGACAGGACCCGATCATCGCGGCCACGCGGTCGGGGATCGGGACGGGTACGAGGGGGGAGGGGGTGGCGATCACGGGTCAGTCCTAGTCGGTCCGGGAGCGGTACGGAAGGTGTCTCACCTCCATACGTACCGGATCGCGGTCCGGGTTCCGGTACGGGGACGTCACCGGCGCGCGACGGTACGGCCCCGCTCCGGCGGGCACGGTGAGGCGCTGCGCCCGCCCCCGGCCGAGGGGGCGCGGCGGCGCGGTGATCACGGACGGGGACGTTCCCGCAGGTGCGGGGCGGGACGGCGCCGGGGCGGGCCCGGACGTGTTCCCGGAGCCGGGCGGCTGTTCCTCGAACCCGCGTACGTGACAGGGCTGTTGGGGATCATGCGCACCCGGTGGCGAATGTGAAGCATCTCACGCTCCGGCGTGCACCCGTCCGGCCGTCCGGGGCCGCCCGAAGCCCTCGTTCCGGCGCCGGCGCGGACGCGGGATTCGGGGGAGCGGCGCCCCGGCCCCTATCCGAAGACCTCCGACAGGTCGTACGAGACCGGCTCCTCCAGCTGCGCGTAGCCGCAGGACTCCGGCGCGCGGTCCGGGCGCCACCGCTTGAACTGCGCGGTGTGCCGGAACCGGTCGCCCTCCATGTGGTCGTACCCCACCTCGCAGACCCGCTCCGGCCGCAGCGCCACCCACGACAGGTCCTTCTTGCCCGACCAGCGGCTCGGCGCCCCCGGCAGGCGTGCCCCTTCGTGGGCCGCCTCGTCGGTCCACGCCGCCCACGGATGCCCGGTCGGCGGATCCATGCGCAGCGGTTCCAGCTCCTCCACGAGCTGGGCGCGCCGGGCGGCGGTGAAGGCCGCGCAGACACCGACGTGCTGGAGGGTGCCGCCGTCGTCGTACAGACCGAGCAGCAGCGAGCCGACCACCGGGCCGCTCTTGTGGAAGCGGTAACCGGCCACGACCACGTCGGCGGTCCGTTCGTGCTTGATCTTGTACATCAGGCGGGTGTCCGGCCGGTACGGCAGGTCGAGCGGTTTCGCGATCACTCCGTCCAGCCCCGCGCCCTCGTACCGTTCGAACCAGTGGGCCGCGAGTGCGGCGTCCCGCGTGGCCGGAGCCAGGTGCACCGGCGCGCCGATCCCGGCGAACATCCGCTCCAGAGCGGCGCGCCGTTCGTGCAGCGGGGTGTCGAGGAGGGACTCGTCCCCGAGGGCGAGCAGGTCGAAGGCGACGAACCGGGCGGGGGTGGTCTCGGCGAGCATGCGGACCCGGGAAGCGGCCGGATGGATGCGCTCCGTGAGCCGGTCGAAATCCAGCCGGCCGTCGTGCGCGATCACGATCTCCCCGTCGACCACGCAGCGCTCCGGCAGCCGCTCCGCCAGCGCCTCGGCCAGTTCGGGGAAGTAGCGGGTGAGCGGCTTGCCGGTGCGGCTGCCGATGACCAGTTCGGGCCCGTCGCGGTGGACGACGGCCCGGAAGCCGTCCCACTTCGCCTCGTACTGCATCCCGGGCGGGATCTTCTTGACGGACTTGGCGAGCATCGGTTTCACGGGCGGCATCACCGGCAGATCCATGAGGCGATTGTCCGGTATGCGTGACTTGTGCGCTCGGCCTAGGCTGGCCCGCATGGCAGGCAAGGCGGCAGCGGTGGAACTCGAAGTCGGCGACCGGACCGTGCGGGTCTCCAATCCGGACAAGGTGTACTTCCCCGAACCCGGCTACACCAAGCTGGACATGGTCCGTTACTACCTGGCCGTCGGGGAGGGCATCACCCGTGCCCTGCGGGACCGGCCGACGACCCTGGAGCGCTACCCCGACGGGGTGACGGGTGAGTCCTTCTTCCAGAAGCGCGCGCCCCGGAACACGCCCGACTGGATCCCGACCGCCCACATCACCTTCCCGAGCGGCCGCTCCGCCGACGAGCTGTGCCCGACCGAACCGGCGGCCGTGATCTGGGCGGCCAACCTCGGCGCCGTCACCTTCCACCCCTGGCCGGTCCGGCGCGACGACACCGATCATCCCGACGAGCTGCGCCTGGACCTCGACCCCCAGCCCGGCACGGACTTCGCCGACGCGGTCCGCGCGGCCCACGAACTGCGGGCCGTCCTCGACGAGCACGGCCTGCGCGGCTGGCCGAAGACCTCCGGCGGCCGGGGGCTGCACGTCTTCGTCCCGATCGCGCCCCGGTGGACCTTCACCCAGGTCCGGAGGGCGGCCATCGCCTGCGGCCGTGAGCTGGAACGGCGGATGCCGGAACGGGTGACCACCCGCTGGTGGAAGGAGGAGCGGGGCTCGCGGATCTTCGTGGACTACAACCAGACCGCCCGGGACCGCACCATCGCCTCCGCCTACTCCGTACGGCCCCGGGCGCACGCTCCCGTGTCGGCGCCGCTGCGCTGGGAGGAGGTCGGCGAGGTGGCCCCCGAGGACTTCGACATCCGGACGATGCCGGCCCGGTACGCGGAGGTCGGCGACGTCCACGCGGACATGGACGCGGAGCGGTTCGGCCTGGAATCGCTCCTGGAGCTGGCCCGGCGGGACGAGGCGGACCACGGGCTCGGGGACCTGCCGTATCCACCGGAGTACCCGAAGATGCCGGGCGAGCCGAAACGCGTGCAGCCGAGTCGAGCGAAGAAGGCGCCGGTGGAGAAGGCGCCGGCGAAGAAGGCGGCGGTGAAGAAGGCGGTCGCGCGGAAGGAGCCCTCCGGGGGCGGAGAGGCGTGAGGTGTGCGGCGGGGCGGTGCCTTCCGGGAGGGCTCCGCTCCGCCTTCCCTCGGTCATAAAACAAGACGAACGGTCGTGCTAACATTTTTGACGTATCCAGGCCGACCGAGGAGATCCGGCATGTACCCGATGGCTCCGCTCGTCCGTACCGTCCTGAACACCGCCGCCCGAGCCGCCCCGGGCCCCGCCGGCCGCTTGGCCTTCCACCTCTTCGTCCGCCCGCTCGGCCGTGCGGCCCTGCGCCCCGCCGAACGGGACCTGTTCGCCGCGGCCCGCACCGGCCGGATCCGGGTGCGCGGCAAGGAAGCCGTCACCTACGCGTGGGGGGACGGCCGCCGGCCCGTCCTCCTCGTCCACGGCTGGTCCTCGCGTGCCTCCCGGCTCGCCGCCTTCGCCGGGGAACTGCTCGCGCGCGGCTACAGCCCGGTCACCTTCGACGTCCCCGGCCACGGCGCGGCCCCCGGGCGGGCCAGCAACATCCTCGAATACCGCGATGTCATCCGGGAGTTGCACGAGCGGCACGGAGGTTTCGACGCGGTCCTCGCGCACTCCTTCGGCGTCCTCGCCTCCCTCTTCGCCCTGCGGGACGGCCTGCGTGCCGACCGCTTCGTCGGCCTGGGCGGGGTCGGCTCCTTCGACCTGCTCACGGACGGCTTCCGCCAGGGCCTCGGCGTGGACGAGCGGGTGATCCTGCGCATGCGCGAGCACGTCGAGCGGCACCTGGCCCCCGACGAGCCGGGCGTCTGGGACCGCTTCGGCGCCGACCGCGCCCCCGCCGCGCTCGACGGCCCCGCCCTGTTCTTCCACGACGAGGGCGACGACATGGTCCCGCTCGCCCACGCCCGGCTGCTCGCCCGGATCCACGGCGACCGGGCACGGCTCGTGATCACCCGGGGCCTCGGTCACCGCCGCATCCTGACGGACCCGGCGGTGGTCGCCGAGGCGGTCGCGTTCCTCACCGGCGGCGAACCCCCGGCCGACGCCCGGCCCGCCACGCCGGTGGACGCGGGCGCCGCCTGACCGGTGGCGGTGCGGCGCCCGTCACGCCGAGGCGGTCCGGTTCCGGCGTGGCGGGGCTCCCGGTGGGGCCCCGCCCGCGGCGTTCGTACGGGCCGCGCGGATCTACGGAGCGTCGAGCGCCGCCCGGCCGAGGGCCGTGGCCTCCGACCGCAGGCGGGCCGTGATGCCGCGTTCGGCGCGGTCGTACGCGGAGGTCTCGCTCAGCAGCACGGACCGGGCGTTGGCCGCCTCCATGAGGGCGATGATCTCGAAGGCGAGCTGCTCCACGTCCGTACCGGCGGCGAACTCGCCCGCCGCGCGGGCCTCGGCGATCGCGCCCTCCATGTAGGCGGACCAGTCGAGCCGGGCCCGCGCGATCGCGTCGTGGACGGGCCCGGGGCGCGCGTCGAACTCCGCCGAGGCGGCGTAGAAGAAACAACCCCCTGTGAAGACCCGCTCCGAGGAGTACGCGAGCCAGGCCCGGCACAGCTCGCGCACCCGGCGGGCACCCGGCGGCACGTCGGCGAGGGGCTTCACGACCCGCTCGGCGAAGACCGCGACGGCGGCCCTGACCGTGGCGAGCTGCAGCTCCTCCTTGGAGCCGAAGAGAGCGAAGACCCCGCTCTTGCTCAGCTTCAGCTCGGTCGCGATCCGCCCCAGGGAAAGGCCCTCGAGACCCTCCACCGAGGCGATGTCCATGGTGCGGCCCAGCACCAGGCGCCGCGTCTGATTGCCGCGCTCGACGCGCCCGTCCGTCTTGGTGCCGCTCATGGCCCCATCGTACTGAACGCACGACCGTGCGGACATCTGCCGGACGCGCCGGAATCGGCTGCCGCGCCGGGTCGTTGATCGAACGTTGATGGCGTGTTTACGGCGGTCCGGCACGGTGAAAGGCATGCAGATGACCGACACCGATGTGCTGACGGACCCCGGCCTCTCCTGGCGCGAGAACGCCCTGTGCGCCCAGGCCGGACCGGAGTTCTTCTTCCCCGCCCCGGGTTCGTCGACCCGTGAGGCGAAGCAGCTCTGCGGGGCGTGCGAGGGGCGCCTCGCGTGCCTGGAGTACGCCCTCGCCCACGACGAGCGGTTCGGGGTGTGGGGCGGGCTCTCGGAGAAGGAGCGCGTACGGCTCAAGCGGCAGCAGCGCCGCTGACCCGCCGCCCGCCCGCGCGGCGGCGCCGGACCCGCCCGGCGCCGTGCGCCGGCCGGCCGTGCTCAGCCGGCGGCGCGGGCCGCCATGCGGGCCTTGCGGGCGGCCAGCCGCTCGTCGAACTTGCTCGCCTCGCTGTCCAGGCCCTCCATGTACAGGCCCAGCTCCTCCTGGGCGCGCAGCCCGTCCGGGCCGAGCCCCTCGATCTGCAGCACCTTGAGGAAGCGCAGGACGGGCTGGAGCACGTCGTCGTGGTGGATGCGCATGTTGTAGATCTCGCCGATCGCCATCTGGGCCGCGGCGCGCTCGAAGCCCGGCATGCCGTGCCCCGGCATGCGGAAGTTGACCACGACGTCGCGCACGGCCTGCATCGTCAGGTCCGGGGCGATCTCGAAGGCCGCGCCCAGCAGGTTGCGGTAGAAGATCATGTGCAGGTTTTCGTCGAGGGCGATGCGCGCCAGCATCCGGTCGCAGACCGGGTCGCCGGACTGGTGTCCGGTGTTGCGGTGCGAGATGCGGGTCGCGAGCTCCTGGAAGGCGACGTACGCCACCGAGTGCAGCATCGAGTGCCGGTTGTCGGACTCGAAGCCCTCGCTCATGTGCGCCATCCGGAACTGCTCCAGCTTGTCCGGGTCCACGGCGCGCGAGGCGAGCAGGTAGTCGCGCATCACGATGCCGTGCCGGCCCTCCTCCGCGGTCCAGCGGTGCACCCAGGTGCCCCAGGCGCCGTCACGGCCGAAGAGGGTCGCGATCTCGTGGTGGTAGCTGGGCAGGTTGTCCTCGGTCAGCAGGTTGACGACGAGGGCGATCCGGCCGATGTCCGTGACCTTGGACTGCGCGGGCTCCCAGGCCTCGCCGTCCTCGAAGAGACCGGGGAAGTTCCGGGCGTCGGACCAGGGCACGTACTCGTGCGGCATCCAGTCCTTCGTGACCTGCAGGTGCCGGTTGAGCTCCTTCTCCACCACCTCCTCCAAGGCGTAGAGCAGCCGCGCGTCGGTCCACTCTGTCGAACTGCCGAGATGGGGAGAGGTGAGCGTCAAGGGAACTCCTGGGGACGGAGGGGAGGGCATACGGAACTACCTACGGCTTCGTAGGTTACGAAACCGTAGGTTAAGGCCCCGTAAGGCCCGGGCCAAGCCCGTCCCTGCGATGTCCGGTTACGTTCCGTTATGTTCGCTGCTGGCGCGGGTGACCGGAGACGCAGGTCACGTCGACGCTCGCCGCCCCGTCATCCGGAACCCGCTACTCACCGCAGGCGCCCGGGCTCGCTCGACTGGCGCGACGGCCGCGCGCCCCGGCGCGCGGGCGGCCGGACCCCTGTCGCCGGCCGGCCCGCGCCGCCCACGGGACCCCCGTCGGCCGACTCAGGAGCGGGGCCGGCTCAGGGGCGGGCCGCCGTGCCCAGGGCGCCCACCGCCTCCGCCGTCGTCGGCCGCAGCTCGCCGTCGAGCAGCAGCCAGCGCGTGATCCCCAGCGACTCCAGGAACGCCAGATCGTGACTGGCCACGATCAGCGCCCCCTCGTACGCGTCGAGAGCCGCCGTCAGCTTCCGCACCGACGCCATGTCCAGGTTGTTCGTCGGCTCGTCCAGCATCAGCAGCTGCGGAGCCGGCTCCGCCAGGAGCAGCGCCGCGAGCGTGGCCCGGAACCGCTCCCCGCCCGACAGGGTGCCCACCGGCCGGTCCGCCCGGCCGCCCCGGAACAGGAACCGCGCGAGCCGCGCCCTGATCGCGTTCGGCGTTGCCGCCGGCGCGAAACGCGCCACGTTCTCCACGACGCTCAGGCCGTCGTCCAGCACGTCGAGCCGCTGCGGCAGGAACCGGAGCGGCACCCGCGCCTCCACCTCGCCCGAGACCGGCGCCAGTTCGCCCGCGATCGTGCGCAACAGGGTCGTCTTGCCCGTCCCGTTCCGGCCGATCAGCGCGATCCGTTCCGGCCCCCGCAGCTCGAACGCGCCGCCGGCCCGGGCCCCGTACCGCAGCTCCAGGTCCCGCAGCAGCAGCACCTCCCGTCCCGCCGGCACCGAGGTGTACGGCAGTTCGACCCGGATCTCGTCGTCGTCCCGTACCGCCTCCACGGCCGTGTCCAGCCGCTCCCGGGCCTCCGCCAGCCGGTCCGCGTGCAGCGCCCGGTGCTTGCCGGCCGAGACCTGCGCCGCGTTCCGCCGGGTGTTCGCCACGATCTTCGGTACGACCTTGTTCTCGAAACTCTTCTGCGCGTACCGCTTGCGCCGGGCCAACTTCATGTGTGCGTCCGCCAGTTCGCGCTTCTGCCGCTGGACGTCGGCCTCGGCCACGCGGACCATCCGCTCCGCCGCCTCCTGCTCGGCCGCGAGTGCCTCCTGGTACGCCGACCAGGGGCCGCCGTACCAGGTCACCGCGCCGTCCCTGAGGTCGGCGATCTGGTCGACCCGCTCCAGGAGTTCACGGTCGTGACTGACCACGACGAGGACGCCGGACCAGTTCTCCACCGCCTCGTACAGGCGTGAACGGGCGTACAGATCCAGGTTGTTGGTCGGCTCGTCGAGCAGCAGCACGTCGGGCCGGGCGAGGAGCAGGGCGGCCAGGCGCAGCAGCACCGACTCGCCGCCGGAGACCTCCCCGACGGTCCGGTCCAGGCCGACGTGCCCGAGTCCGAGCTGGTCGAGCGTGGCCCGGGCCCGTTCCTCGACGTCCCAGTCGTCGCCGAGCGCCGCGAAGTGCTCCTCCGCCGGATCGCCCGCCTCGATGGCGTGCAGGGCGGCCCGCTTGCCGGCGATGCCGAGGATCTCGTCGACCCGGCGCGTGGTGTCCAGGACCAGGTTCTGGGGCAGATGACCGAGCTCACCGGTCACGCGCACCGCTCCTGAGGTGGGCGTGAGCTCCCCGGCCAGCAGCTTCAGCAGGGTCGACTTGCCCGAGCCGTTGAGTCCGACGAGCCCGGTGCGGCCGGGTCCGACCGCGAGCCGCAGGTCGTCGAAGACCTCCGTCCCGTCCGGCCAGGAGAAGGAGAGGGACGTGCAGGTGAGAAAAGTGGGGTGATGCGCCATGGGGGCCTCCCGGTTGCGCGAGCGTGGGCTGGATGCAACGCGTGAGACACCGGGGCGCGGGCGACGGAAGGGAACCGGCTCGTACGCCGAGGTCGAGGACGGCACACACGGCACGAAGGGCACGCGCGGCACGGTGTCTCGCAACCTCAGACGGACAAGGGACCGTTCTCCTCCCGGCAGACATCAGGTACGGGAACGACCGTAGGGCCCGGTCGGCCGGGCGGCAATCGAATTACGGCGGACGGCTCCGGGGCGGCTCGGGGCGGACCTCCGGGACGGTTCCGGGAAATCTCCGGGGCGGCTCGGGGCGGCCTCCCGGCGTTCAGGGACGGTCCTCCAGGAGCTCGGTGAGGTCCTGGTCCCAGTCCAGGTACTGGTGCTCCCGGCCCGCCGGCACCAGATGCTGCGAACGCTCCAGGAAGCGGCGCAGCTCCGAGGTGCGGACGTGGACCATCGCGACCCCCTCCGGGGCGTGGAACTCGACGACCGTGCGGTCGAAGCCGTACGGCCGCAGCCGCACGTCCCCGTCCCCGGCCGGCCGCTCGACCCCCTGCGCGAGGAGATCGCGCGCGAAGGCCCAGGAGACCTCGACCCCCTCCAGGGTCGCCGGCGGAGGGAAGGCCATGCTCACCGCGTACGGGTCCTCGCGGTCGTAGCGCAGAGTGGCGGGAACGGTCTCCATCCGGGGAGCGGATGCGACCAGACGGGCCTGGACGGCCTGCTCGATGACGGCGGACACGACGGGCTCCTCTCAACCGGGCTCGGATCCTGTGCGTCTCCCCGACACCAGGCCACCTGACACCTGACAAGACGGCCGGGACGGCCGGAACGTGCACTGGGGTGGCGCGTGAGCTACGTCACCGCCCCACCGGCCCCGTCCGCACCTCCTCCGGCGCCCCGGTCCGGCCTGCGGCCCCGCCCGGCGGCCGTTCTTCGCGCGGGGAGGCGCTCTGGACGCCGGTCCGGCGGGGCCGCTAACTTCCGGCGGCATGACGTCCATGGGGAAGACGAGACGAATGATGTCGGCGGGACTGGCCGGGGCGGCGCTCGCGCTCTGCCTGGGCGGTACGGCGCGGGCCGGGGAGACCCCCACGGCCGCGACGGCCGGCTGGGAGCTGACGCCGACCGGAACCGACGCCCGGTTCCGGGGCCTGGCGGCGGTCGACCGGCGCACCGCCTGGGCGGCGGGCTCCCGGGGGACCGTGCTGCGCACCACCGACGGCGGACGGACCTGGCGGAACGTTTCCCCGGCGGGGGCGGCGGAGCTGGAGTTCCGCGACGTGGAGGCCTTCGACGCCCGGCGGGCCGTCGTCCTCGCCATCGGGGAGGGCGTGGCCTCCCGGGTGCTGCGCACCGACGACGGGGGCGCCACGTGGACCGAGTCCTTCCGCAACACCGATCCGCGCGCCTTCTACGACTGCATGACCTTCTTCGACCACCGCCACGGCCTCGCCATGAGCGACCCGGTCGACGGCAGGTACCGGATCCTGTCCACCGGCGACGGCGGCCGTACCTGGCAGGTGCTCCCCACCACCGGCATGCCCGCCGCACTCCCGGACGAGGCCGGCTTCGCCGCGAGCGGCCAGTGCCTCGTCTCGGCCGGCCCCCGCGACGTCTGGCTCGCCACCGGCGGCGGCGCCACCGCCCGGGTCCTGCACTCCGGCGACCGGGGCCGTACCTGGACCGCCACCGACACCCCCCTCCCCGCCGGGGACCCCGCGCGGGGCGTCTTCGGACTCGCCTTCCGCGACCGCGCCCACGGCATCGCCGTCGGCGGCGACTACCGCAAGGACCAGCCCTCGCCGCGTGCCGCCGCCGTCACCCACGACGGCGGACGCACCTGGCGGCCCGCCGCCGCGCCCCCGCCCGCCTACCGCTCGGGCGTCGCCTGGCTCCCGCACAGCACCCGCGCCGCCCTGGCCGTCGGCCCGACCGGCACGGACCTCACCACCGACGGCGGCCGCACCTGGCGGACCGTCGACACCGGTTCGTACGACACCGTGGACTGCGCCCGCGACGGCGCCTGCTGGGCCTCGGGCGAGAAGGGCCGCGTCGCCCGGCTCGCGCGGAACGCTCCGGGCACCCTCTAGGACGGCAGGCGCTCCCGGTAGGCGGAGAGGTCCTCGGCCGTCTTGGTCGCGTAGAACTCCGTGATCCGGTACGCGCAGACGCCCTCCACGGTGAACGGGTCGGCCGCCGCGATCTTCTCGATCTCCGCGCGGTCGACCCCGGCGGCGAGGATGACCCCGCCGTCCCGCGGGTTCTTCCGGCCGGACGCGATGAACACGCCCGCGGCGTACTGCTCGTCCAGCCAGGCGACGTGCGCGTCGAGCAGCGCGTCCACCCGCTCGACGGGCGCGGTGTAGGTCAATTCCAGTACGAACATGCGGGCCAGGCTACCCGCGCCCACCGACGGTCCGGGCGGGGCAGGGGCGCGGGTAGGGGCCGTAGGGTGGGCCGCATCATGACGATCACCGACATCCCGGCGGGTTGGCCCGCCGACGAGAGCGCGGCGCGGGAGGTCCAGCGGGACCTGCGCGAGCGGCTCGTGCTCGACGAGGAGGGCCCGGCCGTCGGCACCGGCCACGTCACCGGGCTCGACGTGGCCTACGACGACGAACGGGACCTGGTCGCCGCGGCCGCCGTCGTGCTCGACGCGCGCACCCTGGAAGTGGTGGAGCGCGCCACCGCCGTCGGCCGCGTCTCCTTCCCCTACGTGCCCGGCCTCCTCGCCTTCCGGGAGATCCCCACCGTCCTGGCGGCGCTCGACGCCCTGACCGCCGACCCCGGCCTCCTCGTCTGCGACGGCTACGGCCTCGCCCACCCCCGCCGGTTCGGCCTCGCGAGCCACCTCGGCGTGCTGACCGGCCGGCCCTCCCTCGGTGTCGCGAAGAACCCGTTCACCTTCACGTACGAGCAACCGGGCGCCCGGCGGGGCGACTTCGCCCCGCTCCTGGCCGACGGCGAGGAGGTCGGGCGGGCCCTGCGCACCCGGGCCGGGGTCAAGCCGGTCTTCGTCTCCGTGGGGCACCGCGTCTCCCTGGCGAACGCCTGCGCCCACACCCTCCACCTCAGCCCCCGCTACCGCGTTCCCGAGACGACCCGGCACGCCGACGCCCTCTGCCGCCGTGCCCTCAAGGAGGCTCTCGCCCCCCGCCTGGGAGGATGAGCGCATGGACACGCAGCAGAATCGAGGACGTCAACTGGTCGGTTCCGGCTCGCCGCTGGAGCCCGAGATCGGCTTCTCCCGCGCCGTCCGCACCGGCGCGCACGTCGCCGTCGCGGGTACGGCCCCGCTCGCGGACGACGGTACGACCGTGGGCCGGGGCGACGTCTACGCCCAGACCGTCCGATGCCTGGACATCGCCGAGGCCGCGCTCCGCGAGGCCGGCGCCCGTCTGGAGGACGTGGTGCGCACCCGCGTCCTGCTGACCGACGCGGACCGCTGGCGCGAGGCGGCCCGCGCCCACGGCGAACGCTTCACCGGCATCCGTCCGGCCTGCACCTTCGTGGAGGTCTCGCGGTTCATCGACCCGGAGTGGCTCGTGGAGATCGAGGTCGACGCGGTGGTGCCGCCGGCGGAGGCCTGAGCGCGTGCCGGTACCGCCCCCGCGCGCAGGGCGGCGTGGGGCCGCGCCGCGTGCGGGGGGCACTGTCGCCGCGCGCCCCGGCGGTGTCCCGGGGCGGGGCGAGACGGTGTACGACTCCGAGGCGGGCGGCGCGTGCCCCGTGTCGGGACCCGTGGGCGCGGGCCCGCGTGAAGGCCGCACCGGCGCCGGTCCCCGGGCCGCCCCCGCGTCCCGTCGCCCCGGGCTCGCGACCGCTACTCGCGGTGGGCCACCCGGAAGCGGATGCCCGCCGCCTGGAGGCGCTCGATCAGGGCGTCGCCCATCGCCGTCGCCGTCGTGACCTGGCCGGCGGTCCTCGGGAGGGGGTCGAGCGCCAGGCAGAGGGCGGACTCGGCCAGCATCCTGGCCGTCTCGTCGTAGCCGGGGTCCCCGCCCGAGACCTCGGTGAACACGCGGCGGCCGCCCCCCTCGCCGACGAAGCGGACGGTGAACCAGCTGCGGGCCCGCCGTTCCGCGGACGGACCGCTGCCCGGCGCGTAACGGGACATCAGCCAGCGCCGTACGGGCGGGAGTTGGGCCGCGGTGACGCCGAGGGCCACGGCGGCCGTGCCGCCGAGGGCCACGGGGAGCGTCCTGACGGACGCGTAATGGCGGTAGCGGAAGTCCGGCCCGTACCGTTCGAGCGAGGCCGCCGAGCGGGCCACGACCTGCGGGTCCAGGGTCGGCAGGGGCAGCGCCCAGGTGCCCGTCTCGGGGCTGAACCGGGGACTGCCCAGTGGGGCGCGGGCCCGCCGGCCGACCAGCCTCGGTTCGTACAGGCGCCGCTCGCGGGCGGCCCGCAGGATGTGGCGGCCACGGCCGAGGGCGGTGAGCGCGGAGGCGAAGGTGCCGCCCGAGAAGGCGGCTCCCGCCCGGACGAAGCCGTCGACGCGCAGCGGCACCCCCTCGGGCAGCTGGCGCACGGTGAAGTGGACGCCGAGGTCGTGCGGGACCGAGTCGAAGCCGCAGGCGTGCACGATCCGGGCCCCGGTCTCCCGGGCGCGGGCGTCGTGGCGGACGTACATCCGGTCGACGAACTCCGCCTCGCCGGTGAGGTCCAGGTAGTCGGTGCCGGACTCCGCGCAGGCGGCGACCAGCTCCTCGCCGTACCAGACGTACGGGCCCACGGTGGTCGCCACCACCCGGGCGGAACGGGCGAGTGCGCGCAGCGACCCGGGGTCGGCGGAGTCCGCGACGACGAGCGGCAGCCCGGCACAGCGCGGCCACCGGGCGGCCAGCCGGTCGCGCAGCGCCGCCAGGCGGCCGGCGCTGCGGCCCGCGAGCGCCCAGCGGAACTCCGCGGGCGCGTGCTCGGCCAGGTACGCGGCGGTCAGCTCACCGACGAACCCGGTCGCCCCGAAGAGCACCACGTCGTACGGCCGCGCCCGGCGGTCCGCCCCGGCGCCGTCACCCGCCGCCGGGGCCTCGTCCGCCCGCCGACCTGTACCGGTCCCGGCGTCCGTGTCCGCCCGGCCCACCGTCCCGGCCTCCTCGCGCCCCGCCCCTGTCGTCATCCGGCCCCTCGCCTTCCCCTGCGGCGCGCCCGCGCGCATGCCGTCGGCGGAGGATAGCGGACCCGGTGCACCCGCCCGCCGCCGGGATTTTCCAAGCGCTTGCTCGGCCGGGGGGCTTGTGCCGGGTGGAACACGTTCCTAGCATCCTCGGTGTTACATCATTGCTGTCACACACTCTGGGGGCTCGATGAGCACGACGCACTCCGCGCGGAACGGCCCGCTCACCGGGGTACGGGTGGTCGAACTCGCCGGCATCGGCCCGGGCCCCTTCGCCGCGATGCTCCTCGGCGACCTCGGCGCCGACGTCGTCCGCGTCGACCGCCCCGGCGGCGCGGGCCTCGGCATCGACCCCGCCCAGGACCTGACCAACCGCAACAAGCGCTCCGTCCTGGTCGACCTCAAGGCCGGGGACGGTCCCGCCACCGTGCTCGACCTGGTCGAGCGCGCCGACATCCTCGTGGAGGGCTACCGGCCGGGCGTCGCCGAGCGCCTCGGCGTCGGCCCGGAGGCCTGCCTCGCCCGCAATCCGCGGCTCGTCTACGGCCGGATGACCGGCTGGGGCCAGGACGGGCCGCTCGCCCCCACCGCCGGCCACGACATCGGCTACATCGCCCTCACCGGCACCCTCGGCATGATCGGCCCCGACCCCGGCGGGCCGCCCACCGTCCCCGCCAATCTCGTCGGCGACTACGCGGGCGGTTCCCTCTACCTCGTCGTCGGGGTGCTCGCCGCCCTCCAGCACGCCCGTGCCCACGGCGAGGGCCAGGTCGTCGACGCCGCCATCGTGGACGGCGCCGCCCACCTCACCACCATGATCCACGCGATGCTCGCCGCCGGAAGCTGGCAGGACCGCAGGGGCGTCAACCTCCTCGACGGCGGCTGCCCCTTCTACGGCGTCTACGAGACCTCCGACGGCGGGTACATGGCGGTCGGCGCGCTGGAGGAGCGGTTCTACGACGAGTTCGTCCGCCTGCTCGGCATGGAGGGGACCGCCCCGCCGCGCGGGGACCTCGCCCGCTGGCCGGAGCTCCGCGAGACCGTCGCCGCCCGCTTCCGGAGCCGTACCCGCGAGGACTGGACGGCCGTCTTCGACGGCAGCGACGCCTGCGTGACCCCCGTCCTCTCCCTGCGCGAGGCCCCCTCCCACCCGCACCTCGCCGCCCGCGGCACCTTCGCCGAGCACGCCGACGTCGTCCAGCCGGCGCCCGCGCCCCGCTTCTCCGCCACCCCCGGCACCCTCCGTACGGGCCCGGCCCTGCCCGGCGCCGACACCGCCGAGGTCGCCCGCGACTGGGCCGTACCCTCCCTGCACCCCCAGGAGACTTCCGCATGAAGCGCACGCTCTACACCGAGGACCACGAGGCCTTCCGGGCGACCGTCCGCACCTTCCTGGAGAAGGAGGTGCTGCCCCACTACGACCGGTGGGAGAAGGACGGCATCGTCTCCCGCGACGTCTGGCGGGCCGCCGGTCGGCAGGGGCTCCTCGGCCTCGCCGTGGACGAGGAGTACGGGGGCGGCGGGAACCGCGACTTCCGCTACGGCGCCGTCCTCGCCGAGGAGTTCACCCGCGCCGGAGCCCCCGGTCTCGCCATCGGCCTGCACAACGACATCATCGGCCCCTACCTCACCTCCCTCGCCACCGAGGAGCAGAAGCGGCGCTGGCTGCCCGGCTTCTGCTCGGGCGAGATCATCACCGCCGTCGCCATGACCGAGCCGGGCGCCGGCTCCGACCTCCAGGGCGTCCGCACCACCGCGGAGGACCACGGCGACCACTGGATCCTCAACGGCTCCAAGACGTTCATCTCCAACGGCATCCTCGCCGACCTGGTGATCGTCGTCGCCCGCACCACCCCCGAGGGCGGCGCGCACGGCCTCTCGCTGCTCGTCGTCGAGCGCGGCATGGACGGCTTCGAACGCGGCCGCAACCTCGACAAGATCGGCCAGAAGTCGCAGGACACCGCCGAACTCTTCTTCCGCGACGTCCGCGTCCCCAAGGAGAACCTCCTCGGGGAGCTCAACGGCGCCTTCGTCCACCTCATGACCAACCTCGCCCAGGAGCGGCTCGCGATCGCCGTCGCCGGCATCGCCGGCGCCGAGCACCTCCTGGAGATCACCACCCGGTACGTCAAGGAGCGCGAGGCCTTCGGCCGGCCGCTGGCCCGGCTCCAGCACGTCCGCTTCGAGATCGCCGAGATGGCCACCGAGTGCGCCGTCACCCGCGCCTTCGTGGACCGCTGCATCGAGGAGCACGCCGACCCGGAGGGCCTCGGGCTCGACCCCGTCCACGCCTCCATGGCCAAGTGGTGGGCGACCGAACTCCAGAAGCGGGTCGCCGACCGCTGTCTGCAACTGCACGGCGGGTACGGCTACATGAGCGAATTCCCGGTGGCCCGCGCCTTCACCGACGGCCGGATCCAGACCATCTACGGCGGCACGACCGAGATCATGAAGGAGATCATCGGCCGGTCCCTGCTCGGCTGACTCCTCCGCCCCTCCCCACCGACTCCGTTCCGCCCACCACCGATCCCACCTTCCTCGCGAAAGGCCTCCCGTGAGCACCGAAGCGTACGTGTACGACGCGATCCGCACCCCGCGCGGACGCGGCAAGGCCAACGGCTCCCTGCACGGCACCAAGCCCATCGACCTGGTCGTCGGCCTGATCCGGGAGATCCAGGCCCGCCACCCCGGCCTCGACCCGGCCGCCGTCGACGACATCGTCCTCGGCGTCGTCGGGCCCGTCGGCGACCAGGGTTCCGACATCGCCCGCATCGCCGCCATCGCCGCAGGCCTGCCCGAGACCGTCGCCGGCGTCCAGGAGAACCGCTTCTGCGCCTCCGGCCTCGAAGCGGTCAACATGGCGGCCATGAAGGTCCGCTCCGGCTGGGAGGACCTCGTCCTCGCCGGCGGTGTCGAGTCCATGTCCCGCGTCCCGATGGCCTCCGACGGCGGCGCCTGGTTCGCCGACCCGATGACCAACCTGGAGACGAACTTCGTCCCGCAGGGCATCGGCGCCGACCTCATCGCCACCATCGAGGGCTTCACCCGCCGCGACGTCGACGAGTACGCCGCCCTCTCCCAGGAGCGTGCCGCCACCGCCTGGAAGGACGGCCGCTTCGCCCGCTCCGTCGTCCCCGTCAAGGACCGCGCCGGCCTCACCGTCCTCGACCACGACGAGCACCTGCGCCCCGGCACCACCGCCGACTCCCTCGCCAAGCTCAAGCCGTCCTTCGCGGACATCGGCGAGCTGGGCGGCTTCGACGCGGTCGCCCTGCAGAAGTACCACTGGGTCGAGGCGATCGACCACGTCCACCACGCCGGAAACTCCTCCGGCATCGTCGACGGCGCCGCCCTCGTCGCCATCGGCTCCCGCGAGGTCGGCGAGCGGTACGGGCTCACGCCGCGCGCCCGGATCGTCTCGGCCGCCGTCTCCGGCTCCGAGCCGACCATCATGCTCACCGGCCCCGCCCCCGCCACCCGCAAGGCCCTCGCCAAGGCCGGCCTCACCATCGACGACATCGACCTGATCGAGATCAACGAGGCCTTCGCGGCCGTCGTCCTCCGCTTCGCCAAGGACATGGGCGTCCCGCTGGACAAGGTCAACGTCAACGGCGGCGCCATCGCCCTCGGCCACCCGCTCGGCGCCACCGGCGCGATGATCCTCGGCACCCTCGTCGACGAGCTGGAGCGCCAGGACAAGCGCTACGGCCTCGCCACCCTCTGCGTGGGCGGCGGCATGGGCATCGCCACCGTCGTCGAGCGCGTCTGACCGTCCCGTCCGAACCCTCTAACGGAGAAGCAGCAGTCATGAGCGAGAGCACCACCATCCGCTGGGAGCAGGACGAGACCGGCATCGTCACCCTCGTCCTGGACGACCCCGACCAGTCCGCCAACACCATGAACCGGGCCTTCCGGGCCTCCCTCGCCGCCGTCGCCGACCGCGTCGAGGCGGAGAAGGACTCCATCCGCGGCATCATCTACACCTCCGCCAAGAAGACCTTCTTCGCGGGCGGCGACCTCAAGGACATGATCCAGGCGGGCCCCGAGCACGCCCAGGACATCTTCGACGCCGCCATGGAGATGAAGCGGGCGCTGCGCCGCATCGAGACCTTCGGCAAGCCCGTCGTCGCCGCGATCAACGGCGCCGCGCTCGGCGGCGGCTACGAGATCGCCCTCGCCTCCCACCACCGCGTCGCCCTCGACACCTCCGGCTCCAAGATCGGCCTGCCCGAGGTCACGCTCGGCCTCCTGCCCGGCGGTGGCGGTGTCGCCCGCACCGTACGCCTCATGGGCATCACCGACGCCCTCCTCAAGGTGCTGCTCCAGGGCACCCAGTACAGCCCCGCGCGCGCCCTCGACAACGGGCTCGTGCACGAGCTGGCCGCCACCCACGAGGAGATGATGGCCAAGGCCATCGCCTTCATCGACGCCCATCCGGAGTCCCGCCAGCCCTGGGACGTCCCCGGCTACAAGATCCCCGGCGGCACCCCGTCCAACCCCAAGTTCGCCGCCAACCTGCCGGCCTTCCCGGCCAACCTGCGCAAGCAGCTGAACGGCGCCCCCTACCCGGCCCCGCGCAACATCATGGCCGCCGCCGTCGAGGGCTCCCAGGTCGACTTCGAGACCGCGCAGGTCATCGAGTCCCGGTACTTCACCGAGCTGGTCACCGGACAGACCGCCAAGAACATGATCCAGGCGTTCTTCTTCGACCTCCAGGCCGTGAACTCCGGCGCCAGCCGCCCCCAGGGCGTCGCGCCGCGCCAGGTCCGCAAGGTCGCCGTCCTCGGCGCCGGCATGATGGGCGCCGGCATCGCGTACTCCTGCGCCCGCGCCGGCATCGAGGTCGTCCTCAAGGACGTCTCCGCCGAGTCCGCCGCCAAGGGCAAGGCGTACTCCGAGAAGCTCTGCGCCAAGGCCGTCGCCCGGGGCCGCACCACCCAGGAGAAGGCCGACGCCCTCCTCGCCCGCATCACGCCCACCGCCGAGGCCGCCGACCTCGCCGGCTGCGACGCCGTCATCGAGGCGGTCTTCGAGGACACCGCCCTCAAGCACAAGGTGTTCCAGGAGATCCAGGAGATCGTCGCCCCCGACGCGCTGCTGTGCTCCAACACCTCCACCCTGCCGATCACCGTCCTCGCGGAGGGAGTGGAGCGCGCGACCGACTTCATCGGCCTGCACTTCTTCTCGCCGGTCGACAAGATGCCGCTGGTCGAGATCATCAAGGGCGAGCGGACCGGCGAGGAGGCCCTCGCCCGCGCGTTCGACCTGGTCCGCCAGATCAACAAGACCCCGATCGTCGTCAACGACTCGCGCGGCTTCTTCACCTCGCGCGTCATCGGCCACTTCATCAACGAGGGCGTCGCCATGGTCGGCGAGGGCATCGAGCCCGCCTCCGTCGAGCAGGCCGCCGCCCAGGCCGGCTATCCAGCGAAGGTCCTCTCCCTCATGGACGAGCTGACCCTCACCCTGCCGCGCAAGATCCGCAACGAGACCAGGAAGGCCGTCGAGGAGGCGGGCGGCACGTGGGCCACCCACCCGGGCGAGGCGGTCATCGACCGCATGGTCGACGAGTTCGGCCGCCCCGGCCGCAGCGGCGGGGCCGGTTTCTACGAGTACGGGGAGGACGGCGGGCGGGGCCGTCTGTGGCCCGGCCTGCGCGAGCACTTCACCAAGCCGGGGTACGAGATCCCGTTCCGCGACATGCAGGAGCGGATGCTGTTCGCCGAGGCGCTGGACACCGTCCGGCTCCTGGAGGAGGGCGTCCTGACCTCGGTCGCCGACGCCAACATCGGCTCCATCATGGGCATCGGCTTCCCCGCCTGGACCGGCGGCGTGCTCCAGTACATCAACGGCTACGAGGGAGGTGTGGCCGGCTTCACCGAGCGGGCGCGCGAGCTGGCCGCGACCTACGGCGAGCGGTTCAACCCGCCCGCGCTGCTGGTGGAGAAGGCCGAGCGCGGCGAGGTCTTCACCGACTCCTGAACGCCGTCCTCAGCTCCTCGCTGAGCGAGCGCTGGAAGGCGGTGACGAGGGCCTGGATCACCATCGGCTGCATGTGCGCCGAGAGCGACTTCATCGCGGTCAGGTGGTCCGGGTCCTCCCCGCTCTCCCGGTACGGGTTCCACACCTGCTCCTGGAAGAGGCGGGCCAGCTCCTGGGCGGCGGCCCGCGCGTGCTCCAGGAGCACGGCGCGGGAGGCGAGGATCGTCTCGTGGTCGATCGGCACGTCGAGCAGCTCCACGCCGAGCCGCAGCAGCGCGCCGTCGAGCCGGAAGGTGTCGGCCTCCGCCGTGCGGTCCAGCACGCCCATGGCGGCCAGCCGGTCCACGTCCCGGTCGGTCAGCTCCCGCCCTGCGCGCCGCTCCAGCTCCCGCCGCGTGATCGACTCCGCGGACTCCGGCGCCCACGACGCCACCAGGGCCCGGTGCACCGCCAGGTCCCGGGCACTGAGGTCGGGGGGCAGCTGCTCCAGGTACCGTTCGATGGCCGCGAGGGTCATGCCCTGCCGCTGGAGCTCCTCGATCAGCGCGAGCCGCGCGAGGTGCTCGGGCCCGTAGTGCCCGACCCGCCGGGCCCCGATCACGGGCGGCGGCAGCAGCCCCCGCGTCCCGTAGAACCGCACGGTCCGCACGGTCACCCCGGCCCGCGCGGCCAGCTCGTCCACGGTGAAACTGGGCGCCACCCCCTGCCGCCCGCCCCCACCGCGCTCGCCGCCCATCGAGGTGCCTCACTTCCCGCTCACCCGGACCGAGCGGCCCGCCTGTCTTCAACAGTATTGCTGTCGCACCAGCGCTGTAAAAGCCCGCGTCCATGGTCGGTGCCACCCTCCGGCGTGGCCGCAGCGGCTCGTGGAGCGGCGGATACCGGTCACCGTGGACGACTTCGGCGCGTAAGGGGCGCCGGGGCGGGGTGCGGCGGCGGGTTGTCGGCGCGCGGGTTAGAGTCGGCGGCCGACCGACGCGGGGGACCGCAGTGAGGGGGAGTGGAATGTACGCGCAACTGAGGGAGACGGCCCAGGAGTTGGCCGGGATCCTGTGGCGGGAGCACACCGTGTACCGGGAGCGCGGTGGCGGGGTGGTGATACGCAACGAGCAGGTGGAGCGGTGGATCAGCCTCGCTCCGACCGGGGGCAAGGACCGGGCGCTGCTGCGCGCGGGGCGGCTCCTGGACGGGGGGACCACCGCTCCGGCCCGTACGGAGGTGGTCGTGGACCTGACGGCCGGGACGACCGAGCTCGCCGCCGTCTGCCGGCGGCTGCTCGCCGAGGTCGCCGGGGCGGCGGTTCCGGTGGGGGGACCGGAGGCGGGGCCGTCCCGCGCGGGACGGCCCCGGGAAGCCGGGAGGCCGGCGCGGGCCCCGAAGCCGGGCAGGCCCCGCAGGACGCGTCACACCGGCGCCGGCTCCTGGTTCGTGCTGCTCTGCGTCGCCGCCGTCGTCGGCTTCTGGATCTACGGCATCGTGGGCGGCGCCGGGTACTAGCCCCGCGCCGGCGGGATCAGTACCCGAGAACGGGATAGTGGTCGGAGAGGTTGGTGTACGTGTACTGCGTGCCCCAGCTGGAGACCGTCCACGGCGCGCTCCGCTCCAGGACGACGTGGTTGGTCCAGTCGGCGGGACGGGCGTTCCCGGCGCGGTGCAGGACGTGGTCGAGGTCCTCGCGCGGGTCGTCGGGGTAGCGCTCCGCCGCGATCGAGTTCAGCTCGGTGTCGAAGGAGTACGGGTGCCCGGTGCGCGCGCCGGCCCCGGCGAGCCCCGCGTCGGCGAGCATCGTCGCGTACTCGGGGGAGTGTGAGTCCACGTTCAGGTCGCCGGCGACGATCACCTGCTCGTTCGCCGGGATGTTCTTGCCGTCCAGGAAGGCGTCGAGCGCCTTGAACTGCCGGCTGCGCACCTGCGCCGCCTCGCCCGCCGCGCAGCCGGGGTCCGTGGACTGGGCGTGGGTGCCGACGACGTGGACGCGGCTGCCGTTCACGTCCAGGACGGCGTAGGCGAAGCCCTTGTTCGAGTACCAGTCGGCGCCGCAGGCGTCCTTGTAGACGTACTGCTCCTTGCGGACGATCGGCCACTTGCTGAGGATCGTCACCCCGCCGTCCTCGGGCGTGGTCGTGGAGTAGGCGCCGCCGGTGGCGTCCCAGCCGGTCTTCGAGCGGCCCATGACGGGGGTCTGGTGCGGGTACTGCGCGGCGGCGTTGGCCTTGAGGGCGTCCGAGGAGGAGTTGTCGAAGGCCTCCTGGAGCACGACGACGTCCTGCCCCTGGAAGAAGGAGGCGGCGGGGATCGCCTTCGCCCGGTGGTCCTGCCCCCAGTTCGGGTAGAGGCTCCGCGAGAAGAGAAACGCGTTGTACGTGAGCACCTTCACGCGCGGGGTCGCGGCCGCCGTCTGCGGGGCCGCCGAGGCGGCCGGCGCGGCCGTGGCCAGTGTGGCGGCGGCGAGCGCGAAGGACAGGGCGGCGCCGGAGGTACGGCGCAGTGCGGCGAACGACACGTGAACTCCCAAGGAGACGTGGGGGGTTGACCTGGCGCCGCACATACAATCAGTCAGGGTTACCTTCCGGTAGCCTCCGGATGCCGGGAATCTTGCCGGGCGCGCACAAGCGCGCCAACTCTCGACCGGGTGTACGATTCGTTACTTTTGCGACCAGGTAGAATGCCCGCCATGACCCTCGCGAACTCGCAGATCTTCAAGACGGACCTCGGTCCGCTCAACCCCGTCTGGGCCGAGCTCCTCCTCGGCGCCGTACTGTTCGGGCTCACCTTCCTGATCCTTGCGAAGGGCATCCTGCCGAAGATCAAGCGCACGCTCGACGAGCGCGACGACGCCATCGCCGGCGGCACCGAGCGCGCCGACGACCTGCGCACCGAGGCCGCTCAGATCCGTGAGCAGTACGAGGCCGAGCTCGCCGAGGCCCGCCACGAGGCCGCCCGCATCCGCGCCAAGGCCGTCGAGGAGGGTTCGGCCGCCATCGCCGCCGCCCGCGCCGAGGGCGCCGCCGAGCGCGACGCCATCCTCGCCGCCGGCTCCGCGAAGATCGCCGCCGAGCGCGCCGCCGCCGAGCGCGAGCTCACCGCGGACGTCGACGCCTGGGCCCACGCCCTCGCCGCCCGCATCGTCGGCGAGCCGGTCGGCGCCGACCGGGCCTGACCCGTACGCAGAGAGGGGCCGTCGCCCGGGGCCGCAGCGCCCTGGCGACGGCCCCTTCGTCATGGGTGCACCCTGGAACGGAGGACGGACGCGACCCGTGCGAGGACGGACGAGGAGAGGCACCCGATGAACCACCCGCGGCAGACCCCCGCCGCGCCACGGGACCGGAGGCGGCCGGCCCCCGCCGACCCGGCGCCGCCCCCCGTCGGCGGCGTGCTGTGGAGCGTCGCCGGGGACGTCCGTGCCCTGCTCATGCTGCCCGCCGCCCTCGCCCTCCAGGTCGCCCACCCCGTGATCGGCGCCGGCGTCGACGAACACTCCGTCTTCCGCACCGACCCCTGGGGCCGCGGCGAGCGCTCGCTGCGCTCGGTCCAGCTCTGGGTGTACGGAGGCGAGCGCGCCGCCGAGGAGGGCCGCCGGCTGCGCGAACTGCACCGCACCATCCAGGGCACCGACGCCCACGGCCGCCGCTACCACGCCCTCACCCCGGCCTACTACTCCTGGGTCCACGCCACCGGCTACCCCGTCTACCGGCACGGTCTGCGCCTGCTGGCCCGGCCCCTCACCGAGGCCCAGGAACGGCAGCTGTACGCCGAATGGCTCCAGGTCGGCCGGGTGCTCGGCATCCACGACCGGGACATGCCGCGGACGATCGAGGAGTTCTGGCCGTACTACCGGCGCGTCCTCGCCGAGGAGCTGGAGGTCACGGCCGTCGTCCGCGAACTGCTCGACACCGACCTGCCGGTGCCCGCCCCCGACCGGGGCCCGCTGCCGCTCCGGCTCGCGCTCCGCCTCCTCTGGCCGGCCCTGCGCCGCCCGTTCCTGCGCCTGCGGGCCTTCCTCACCGTGGGCTTCATGCCGCCCGATGCCCGCGAGGCCCTCGGCCTGGAATGGACCGAGGGCCAGGAAAGGACACTCCGCCGCTTCGCCCGGGCCGTGAGGCTGATCGTCCCCGTCCTGCCCGAGCGGCTGCGCTACCTGCCCCTGGCCCGCCGCGCCCGCCGGGCCGCCCGCCGCGCCGGGCGCTGACGGGCGGCCCCGCGCGGCCGGTGACGGTGCCGCGCCGGGCAAGCCGCACGGCCGGTGACCGGTCGGGACACCGCGCCGGCTCAGCGGCCCGCGCGCCCCGTCCCGTGCGCGTGATCCTCCGCCGCCCCGTGCCGGTGCCCGCCCTCGTCGCGGTGCTCGTGGATCGTGTTCGTCGCGGCGATCTTCTTCCACGACCTCGGCTCCGCCGGAGCGGCGGCCGCGGCGCCCGCCGAGCGCGCGAGGGCCGGAGCGCCCAGGCCGACCTCGGCCGCCGTCGCCTCCGAGGGCTTCGACGGCTGGTACAGCCAGGTGTCGAAGAGGCCCGCCAGCGGCTTGCCGGACACCTGCTCCGCGTAGCGGACGAAGTCCGCGACCCGGGCGTTGCCGTACGCGAACCGGGTCGGCCAGCCCTTCAGGATCGTGAAGAAGTCCTCGTCGCCGATCTCGTTGCGCAGCGCCTGGAGCGCCAGCGCGCCCCGGTCGTAGACGGCGACGTGGAACTGGTTCTCCGGGCCGGGGTCCCCCGGCCGGACCGTCCAGAACGCGTCGTCGGCCGCGCGCTGCGCGTACAGGTGGTCCGCCAGCTCCTGCGCCGTGCCCTCGCCCTCCTTCTCCGACCACAGCCACTGGCTGTACCGGGCGAAGCCCTCGTTCACCCAGATGTCCTTCCAGTCGCGGACGGACACGCTGTCGCCGTACCACTGGTGCGCCAGCTCGTGCACGACCACGGAGACGTTCGCGCCGTTCGCGAACTGGCGCGGGCTGTAGAACGGCCGGGTCTGCGTCTCCAGGGCGTAGCCGCTGGTCACGTTCGGGACGTATCCGCCCAGGGAGTTGAAGGGGTACGGCCCGAAGAGCGACTCCAGCCACTCGGCGACCTCGGCGGTCCGCTCGATCGAGGCGCGCGCGGCCCCCGCGTGGTCACCGAGGTCCTTGCTGTACGCGTTGAGGACCGGAAGGCCGTTCGCCGTGGTGTCGGTCGTGATGTCGAACTTGCCGACGGCGAGCGTGGCCAGATAGGTCGCCTGCGGCTTGTTGGAGCGCCAGGTGAACCGGGTCCGGCCGAGCCGCGAGGACTGCGACACGAGCACACCGTTGCTGATGGCCTGGGTGCCGTCCGGCACCGAGACGGAGACGTCGAAGGTGGCCTTGTCCAGCGGGTGGTCGTTGGAGGGGAACCACCAGGCGGCGGAGTCCGGCTCCTGCGCGGCCACGCCGCCGTCGGGGGTGCGGTGCCAGGCGGTCCAGCCGTCCATCTTCACCTGGGAGGGCTTCCCGGCGTACCGGACGACCACCGAGACCGCCTTGTTCTTCTCCAGCGGGACGGCCGGGGTGACCTCCAGCTCGTGGTCCCCTGAGGTGGTGAAGGCGGCGGGGCGGCCGTTCACGCGGACCTCGCTGGCCTTCAGCCCCAGATCGAGGTTGAAGCGCGACAGGTTCTGCCGGGTGGTGGCGAGGATCGTCGCCGTCCCTTCCAGCAGGTCGGTCGCGGGCTGGTACGTCAGCCGCAGGTCGTAGTGCGAGACGTCGTAACCGCCGTTGCCGCTGGCGGGGTAGTAGGAGTCGCCGATGCCCGGGGCGCCCGGGGTGAAGTCGGCCGCCGATGCCGGGATCGCCAGCAGGACGGAGGCCGCGAGGGCGCTCGGAACGATCAGTCTGCGATGCACGGGTGCTCCCCAAGTCATCAGTCACGTAAGACGCGCGGGTGGGCGTCGGTCCTTGCTCGCGACACTATTCAGCGTTCCGACGGACCGTCACGTCCAGAGGGCCCGCCGTCACAGGATCGCCATTCGGCCGACACGAACCGCCCGTTGTGCCCAGGAACACCCGTTCCGTCGGCCCCCCGTGCCGGCCCGGCCACACCCGCCCCCCGCGACACGCCCGGCCCAGCCGGCCGCCCCGGCACCCTGTCGCGCGGGAGCCGACCGGAGTACGTTCCCGCCCATGCCGATGCGAAAGCGGAGAACCCGCGGAGCCCGACTGTCCTACGGAACCCTCGCCCTCGCCGCCGCGGCCGCGCTCCTCGCGGGCGCGGTCACCCCCGCCGGGGCCCGGCCCGGGCCGGCCGTGGGCGAGTCACGGCCCGTCCACTCGTACGCCGACGCCGTCCGGGAGTCCGTCTGGGTCGACACCGGCCTCGACGGCGACGGGGACGGCCGTGCCGACCGGGTCGCCGTCGACATCGTCCGGCCCCGCGAGCCCGCCGCCGCGGGCCGCAAGGTTCCGGTCATCATGGACGCCAGCCCGTACTACGCCTGTTGCGGTCGCGGCAACGAGAGCCAGAAGAAGACCTACGACGCCGACGGCCGCCCCGTCGGCCTCCCGCTCTTCTACGACAACTACTTCGTGCCGCGCGGATACGCCTTCGCCGCCGTCGACCTCGCCGGGACCAACCGCTCCGACGGCTGCGACGACGTCGGCGGCCGTTCCGACGTGCTCTCCGCCAAAGCCGTCGTCGACTGGCTGAACGGCCGCGCCCGCGGATACACCAGCCGGACGGGCGACACCCCCGCCGACGCCACCACCTGGAGCACCGGGAACGTCGGCATGATCGGCAAGAGCTGGGACGGCACCGTCGCCAACGGGGTCGCCGCCACCGGGGTCGAAGGGCTCCGGACGATCGTGCCCATCGGCGCCATATCCTCCTGGTACGACTACTTCCACTCCCAGGGCGCCCCGCTCTACGACGCCAACCCGACCTGGCTCTCCGACTACGTCAACAGCCCGGCCGCCAGAACGCGTTGCGGGGCCGTCCAGGACCGTATCGCCGCCGCCACGCCGTACAGCGGCGACTGGACCGCTGCCTGGGACGAGCGCGACCACGTCCGCGACGCGGCCAGGGTGAAGGCGAGCGTCTTCGTCGTCCACGGGCAGCAGGACCTCAACGTCCGGGCCAACCACTTCGGCCAGTGGTGGGACGCCCTCGCCGCCCACGGCGTCGAACGGAAGATCTGGCTCTCCCAGGCGGGGCACGTCGACCCCTTCGACTTCCGCCGCGCCGACTGGGTCCGCACCCTCCACCGGTGGTTCGACCACCATCTGCTCGGCCTCGACAACGGCATCGACCGCGAACCCATGGCCGACATCGAACGCGCCCCCGACCGGTGGACCACCGACCGCCACTGGCCGCCGCGCGACGCCTCCGCCACCACCCTGCGCCCCGCCGCCGGACCGGCCGGCGGCCCCGGCGTCCTCGGCCGCGCCCCGGCGGCCCCCGGCTCCACCGCCACCTTCACCGACGACCCGTCACTGGGCGAACTCGACTGGGCGGCCCGCGTCGACAGCCGGACCCCCGAGAAGGCCGGGTTCGTCACCCGCCCCCTCTCCCGCCCGCTGCGCGTCTCCGGCGGCTCGACGGTCACCGTGACCGCCACCCCCAGCACCCCCACGGCGCACCTCTCGGCCGTCCTCGTCGACCTCGGCCCCGACACCATCCGTGACTACGCGGCCGCCGGGGAAGGCATCACGACCCTCCCCGAGCGCACCTGCTGGGGCGCGAGCACCGCCGGGGACAGTGCCTGCTACAAGGAGACCCGGGCCCGCACCACCGAGGTCGCGCACACCGTCATCAGCCGCGGCTGGGCCGACCTCGGCACCTGGGCCGACCCGCGCGCCGGGCGGCCCCTGACCCCCGGCAGGCCGTACACCCTCACCCTGAAACTGGCCGCCACCGACCACGTGGTGCCCGCGGGCCACCGGCTCGCCCTCATCGTCGCCGGCACCGACGAGGGCCTCCTCGACCCGCCGTCCACCACCCCGACCGTGACCCTGGACCTCACCCGCACCTGGGCGCGCGTTCCCTTCGCCGGCGGACCCGGCGCCTTCACGCGGGCCACCTCGGGGCCGGCGCCCACCGTGCCTCTGCCGCCCCGCGTGACCCCGCCGCCCGCCGTGTCCGCGCCGGCGACCGCCGTCCCGCCGGTCGCCGTGACCGTGCCCCGCCTCCCCGGAGCCGCCCGATGAAGCCCCGTACCGCGCACCGCCGCCACCGGCGGGCCCTCGCCCTCGTCGCCGGCGCCGCCGTCCTCGGCCTGCCACTCGTCACCGCCCCCGCCACGGCGGCCGGCGGGGCCTCCGCCGAGGCCGCCCCGCGCACCGGATTCGAGACCAGCGGGGGAGCCCGCTGGACCACCGAGGGCGAGGAGCGGGACTTCCTCGCCGCCGTCGACCGGGCGAGCGAACGGGTGTCCACGCGCACCCTCGGCACCACCGCCCAGGGCCGCCCGCTCCGGCTCGTCACCGTCGGCGCGGGTCACGCCGCGGGCCCGCCCCGGAGCGGCGGAACCACGACCGTGCTGCTCGTGTGCAGCCAGCACGGCGACGAACCCTCCGGCCGCGAGGCGTGTCTCAGCACCGTGCGCGACCTCGCGTACGCCCGGGACACCGGCACCCGCCGGCTTCTCGCCCGCACCACCGTCCTCGTCGTCCCCACCGCCAACCCCGACGGCCGGGAGGCCGACACCCGGGGCAACAGCCAGGGCGTCGACATCAACCGCGACCACCTGGCCCTGCGGACCGCCGAGGCCCGGGCCCTCGCCGCCGTCATCCGCGACCGGCGGCCCCACCTCGTGTACGACCTCCACGAGTACGGGGCCACCCCGCACTACTACGACAAGGACCTGCTCGCCCTCTGGCCGCGCAGCCTCGACGCCCACCCGCGCGTCCACGAGGAGTCCCGGACGCTCTCGGAGTCGTACGTCCGGCCCGCCGCCGCGCGCGCCGGACACACCACGGGGATCTACGGCATCTGGACCGACCCGGTCACCGGCGAGCCGGTCAAGCAGGTCGCGGGCGACGGCCAGGAACGCATCCTGCGCAACACCGCCGGCATCAAGCACTCCGCCGGCCTGCTCGTCGAGACCCGCGTCGACCCCTCCGGCACGGCCGAGGAGGGCGACGCCACCCGCGTCCGGCAGCGCCGTGTCGCCACCCAGCACGCGGCGCTCGACGGCGCCTTCGCCTACCTGGAGGAACGGCGCGGGGCGCTCGGGGCGGCCACCGCGCTCGCCCGGCACGCCGGCTTCGCCGACCGGGGCCCCGTCTTCCTCGGCGGGGCCGACAACGACCCGCCGGAGCCGGGGGAGATCCTCGCCGACCCGCCCTGCGGCTACCGTCTCGACGCCGCCCAGTACGCCCTGGCCGGCGACGAACTGGCGCTGCACGGCGTCACCGTCCACCGCGAGGGCGACGGTGCGTTCGTCCCGCTGCGTCAGTCGCAGCGCGCGCTCGTCCCGCTGCTCCTCGACGGGCGGGCTACCTATCACCTCGTCGGTGCGCGTCCTGTGGAGGAGTGTTGACGATCGCGTGACCCGGGCTCCGGAGAGCACGTTGTGGATCTTCACCGGGGTAAAGTTACCGACTGGTACTGACCATGCCTCAGAGATCCTCCGGCTCCGGCCGGAGAATCCTCGTGAACGACATTCCGGAGAACACCCATGAGGAACGCGACGCCGCTGCGCCGTGCCCTGCCCGCCCTGCTCGCCACGACGCTGCTGGCCGGGGGCCTGCTCGTCGGGCAGACCGCGGCCGCCGAACCGGCCGCCGCCGCCAAGACCATCACCTGCGACATTCCCAAGCTGCGGACGGAGGCCCGCAAGGAGCGCGACCGCGCCGCCCAGCTCAAGCGGCTCGGTGCCAAGGACGAGGCCCGCAAGGCCCTGGCCCGCTCCGAGTCCCTGGAGCGCCGCGCCCGCCAGTGCGCGGACGCGGAGGAGAACAACCGCCCGCCGCTCTGGAAGTGACGCCCGGCGGCGGTCCCGCACGGACCGCTTCCCGCCGTCACCTTCGCGAACGGCGGGCGAGGAACTGACGGGACGGGCGGCCCCGCGGAGATCTTTCGCGGGGCCGCCCGCGCCCGTCCCTCCCGTCCACCCGCGCCCCGCCGCTCACCCGCAGACCAGATCGGCCGCCCGGCGGGCGCAGCCCCAGGCGACCGTCACTCCCGCGCCCCCGTGCCCGTAGTGGTGCACCAGCCGCCCGCCGCCCGGCAGCGGCACCGTCTCGATCCGCACCCCGGCCGCCCGCGCGGGCCGCAGACCCACACGGTGGCCCAGCACCCGCGCCCCCGCGATCTCCGGCCGGACCCGGGCACAGCGCGCCACGATCGCCGCCGCCGTCGCGGGATCCGGGACGAGACCCCCCGCGCCGTCCTCGGCCGTCCCGCTGAGCACCAGACGCCCCGGCTGCGGAAAGAAGTACGTGGTCTCCCGCGACGCGGCGTCCGCCGCCGTGAACCACTCCTCGACCCCCGGGTTCTCCACCAGCACCAACTGCCCCCGCACCGGCCGCAGACCGGTGTCCGGCGCCAGCTCCCGGGCCCCCAGGCCGGTGCAGTTCACGACCACCCGCGCCCGCTGCGCCGCCTCCCCGAAACCGGTCACCGTCCGCCGCTCGAAGACCCCGCCCGCCTCCTCGAACCGCCACCGCAGCCAGGCCAGATGGACCGGCATGTCGATCAGCGGCAACCGCGCCGCGATCCCCACCGCGTACGGCCCCGGCACCTCCCCGGCCGGCAGCTGCCGCAGCCCCTCGACCTCCCGTGCCCAGCGCCCGAGCCCCTCCAGGACCGTGTCCGCGTGGACCCCCGGCACCCACCGCACCCCGGTCCTTCCGGGATCGGCCGCCAGCTCCCCGTACACCCGCAGCGACTCGACCGCCCAGGCGCCCGCCCGTGCCGCCGGCTCGATCCGGTACGGCCACCACAGCGCGCCGGCCACCGCCGACGTCGTCGCCGTCACGTCCTCCCGGGACCAGACCCGCACCCGCAGGCCGCGCTCCACCAGGGTCACCGCCGTCGTCAGACCGACGACCCCGCCCCCCACCACGATCACGTCGCTCGTCATGGCGGGGACCGTACCCGGCGGCGGCGACCGCGACCCCCGGGCGCGGAGCCCGCGGCCGGTGAGGGCCGGCGGCCCCGGAGCCGCGCCCGGCCACCGCCTAAGATGCATCCCCTGATGACTGCAACCCTCGTCGCCAAGGACCTCGCCGCCGGCCACGGCGAACGCACCCTCTTCGCCGGACTCGACCTCGTCGTCGCCCCCGGCGACGTGATCGGCCTCGTCGGCGCCAACGGCGCCGGCAAGTCCAGCCTGCTGCGGCTGCTCGCCGGACTCGACACCCCCGAGGAGGGCGAGGTGCGGCTCTCGCCGCCCACCGCCACCGTCGGTCACCTCCCGCAGGAGCCGGAGCGCCGCGAGGGCGAGAGCGTGCGCGACTTCCTCGCCCGCCGCACCGGCGTCGCCGCCGCCCAGATCGCGATGGACGAGGCCACGCAAGGGCTCGTGGACGGCACCCCGGGCGCCGACGACGCCTACGCCGTCGCCCTGGAACGCTGGCTGAACCTCGGCGGCGCCGACCTCGACGAGCGCGCCGAGGAGACCGCCGCGACCCTCGGCCTCAGCGTCGGTCTCGACCAGCCGATGACCTCGCTCTCCGGCGGCCAGGCCGCCCGCGCCGGACTCGCCTCCCTCCTGCTCTCCCGCTACGACGTCTTCCTCCTCGACGAGCCCACCAACGACCTGGACCTCGACGGCCTGGAGCGCCTGGAGGCCTTCGTGAAGGGGCTGCGCGCCGGGACCGTCGTCGTCAGCCACGACCGCGAGTTCCTCACCCGCACCGTCACCAAGGTCCTCGAACTCGACCTCGCCCAGCAGCGGATCACCCTGTACGGCGGCGGCTACGAGGCCTACCTGGAGGAGCGGGACACCGCCCGCCGGCACGCCCGCGAGGACTTCGAGGAGTACGCCGACAAGAAGGCCGCCCTCGAAGGCCGCGCCCTCATGCAGCGCAACTGGATGGACAAGGGCGTCCGCAACGCCCGCCGCAAGGCCTCCGACAACGACAAGATCGGCCGGAAACTGCGCGGCGAGGCCAGCGAGAAGCAGGCCGCCAAGGCCCGCCAGACACAGCGCATGATCGAGCGCCTGGACGTCGTCGAGGAGCCCCGCAAGGAGTGGGAGCTGCGGATGGAGATCGCCGCCGCCCCGCGCTCCGGCTCCGTCGTGGCGACCCTCCGCGACGCCGAGGTGCGCCGGGGGGACTTCCACTTCGGTCCCGCCACCCTCCAGATCGACTGGGCCGACCGGGTCGCCGTCACCGGTGCCAACGGCGCCGGCAAGTCCACCCTCCTCGCCGCGCTCCTCGGCCGTCTGCCACTCGACTCGGGCGACGCCACGCTCGGCTCGGGGGTCGTCGTCGGAGAGGTCGACCAGGCCCGCAAGCTGTTCCACGGTACGGAGACCCTGCTGGACGCCTTCTGCGCGGCCGTCCCCGACACCGAGCCCGCCGAGGTCCGTACCCTGCTCGCCAAGTTCGGCCTCAAGGCCGAACACGTGCTGCGGCCCGCCACCACCCTCTCCCCGGGCGAGCGCACCCGGGCCGCCCTGGCCCTGCTCCAGGGCCGGGGCGTCAACCTGCTCGTCCTGGACGAGCCGACCAACCACCTCGACCTGCCGGCGATCGAGCAGCTGGAATCCGCCCTCGACGGTTACACCGGCACCCTGCTCCTCGTCACCCACGACCGGCGCATGCTTGACGCGGTGCGCACCACCCGCCGCGTCGAGGTCGCCGACGGCAAGGTGACCGAACTCCGGTGACCGGCCCCCGGCGGGGGCTCACCGCCTTGCGCGGCCGGGCACCGGGCCGTGAACTGTACGCGTACGGCCGTACGCGGGGCGGGTCCGTGGCCGCCGGGCCCGGCGGCCCGACGACCGATGGCCGTCCCCGCGGACGGCACCTTCCAGGAGGCACCATGACCGACGACTCCCTCACCCGGCTCCTCGCGATGCTGGACGATCTCGACGCGGACGTCGACGCCACCATCGACCTCGCCGACGAGGTCGCCACGAACGGCGGCCCGGAGCTCCGGCCCCGCCTGGAGGCCGAGCTGTCCCGGGCGGTGGCCGAGCGCAACGGCTACGCCCGGGAGCTGCTCGGTGGGGTCCTCGCCGGCATCGCCGGACCGGCGGCCCTGCCGGTCCTCGTCCGCGCCTCCGCCGTCGACCTCGGGGACGACCAGGACGGGCTGGCCACGGAGATCGTCGACCTGGTCCAGGCCGATCCGGCCGCGGCCCGCACGCTCCTCCAGCCCCTCACCCACGACGACGACCTCACGGTCGCCCACCGCGCCGACTGGGCCCTGCGCTTCGCGCCGTGACCCCCGGCGGCGCCGTCCCCCCGCGCCCGCCCGCGACGGGTGGGGGGCCGGCGCCGGCCGGGGCTCACCTCCGGAGCCGCAGCCGGACGGGCCGGGCGGCCCCCGTCACCGCCTCCCGCGACGCTTCTCGCCGCCGCCCTCGTTCAGCAGCCCCGCCTTCCGCAAGGCATCGGCCATGGCACCGTTCGCGGGCGCCGGGGCCCCGGCGCCACCGCCGCCCCGGCGCTGCTGGGGCGGACGGCCGGTGCGCTCGGGGCGCGGGCCCCGGTCGCGGTCCCGGCGCGGCCCGCCCGCCGCGTCCGCGCCCGGCTCGTCGTCCAGACGCAGGGTGAGGGAGATCCGCTTGCGCGGGATGTCCACGTCCAGCACCTTGACCTTCACCACGTCGCCCGGCTTCACCACCTCGCGCGGGTCCTTGACGAAGTTCTTCGACATCGCGGACACGTGCACGAGCCCGTCCTGGTGCACGCCGATGTCCACGAACGCCCCGAACGCGGCCACGTTCGTCACGACACCCTCCAGGACCATCCCGGACGCCAGGTCGCCGATCTTCTCGACGCCCTCCTTGAAGGTGGCCGTCCGGAACGCGGGCCGCGGGTCGCGTCCCGGCTTCTCCAGCTCGCGCAGGATGTCCGTGACCGTCGGCAGACCGAAGGTCTCGTCCACGAAGTCGGCCGGCCGCAGCGAGCGCAGCGTCGCCGTGTCGCCGATCAGTGCCGCGACCTCGCCGCCCGTCCGCTTCGCCATCCGGCGCACCACCGGGTACGCCTCCGGGTGCACCGCCGACGCGTCCAGCGGGTCGTCACCGCCCCGGATGCGCAGGAAGCCCGCGCACTGCTCGTACGCCTTCGGGCCGAGCCGGGCCACGTCCTTGAGCGCCTTGCGCGAGCGGAAGGGGCCGTGGGCGTCCCGGTGGGCGACGATGTTCTCGGCGAGGCCCGCGCTGATGCCGGAGACCCGCGAGAGGAGCGGCGCGGAGGCGGTGTTGACGTCGACCCCGACGCCGTTCACACAGTCCTCGACCACCGCGTCCAGGGAGCGGGAGAGTTTCACCTCGGACAGGTCGTGCTGGTACTGGCCGACGCCGATCGACTTCGGGTCGATCTTCACCAGCTCGGCCAGCGGGTCCTGGAGCCGCCGGGCGATCGACACGGCGCCGCGCAGGGACACGTCCAGGCCCGGGAGTTCCTGCGAGGCGAACGCGGAGGCCGAGTAGACCGACGCGCCGGCCTCCGAGACCATCACCTTGGTCAGCTTCAGCTCCGGGTGCCTGGCGAGGAGTTCACCGGCGAGCTTGTCGGTCTCGCGGGAGGCGGTGCCGTTGCCGATGGCGATCAGCTCGACCGCGTGCTCCTTCGCGAGCCGGGCCAGCTTCGCGAGCGCCTCGTCCCACTTGTTCGCGGGGACGTGCGGGTGGATCGTGTCGGTGGCGACGACCTTCCCGGTCGCGTCCACCACCGCCACCTTCACGCCCGTACGGTAGCCGGGGTCGAGCCCGAGGGTCGCCCGGGTCCCCGCCGGGGCGGCGAGCAGCAGGTCGCGGAGGTTGGCCGCGAAGACCCGGACCGCCTCGTCCTCGGCGGCCGTCCGCAGCCGCAGCCGCAGGTCGATGCCGAGGTGGACGAGGATGCGGGTGCGCCAGGCCCAGCGGACCGTGTCGAGGAGCCACTTGTCGCCGGGCCGGCCCCGGTCGGCGACGCCGAAGCGGGACGCGACCGTCCCCTCGTACGAGGAGGGTCCGCCGGTCGGCTCCTCCGGCTCCAGCTCCAGGGCCAGCACGTCCTCCTTCTCGCCGCGCAGCATGGCGAGGACCCGGTGCGAGGGCAGCGCCGTGAACGGCTCGGCGAAGTCGAAGTAGTCGGCGAACTTCGCTCCCGCCTCCTCCTTGCCCTCCCGCACCTTCGCGACGAGCCGGCCCCGGACCCACATCCGCTCGCGCAGCTCGCCGATGAGGTCGGCGTCCTCGGAGAACGTCTCGGTGAGGATCGCCCGCGCGCCCTCCAGGGCCGCGGCCGCGTCCGCCACGCCCTTGTCCGGGTCGACGAAGGCCGCCGCGGCGGCGGCCGGCTCCACCGAGGGGTCGGCCAGCAGCCCCTGCGCGAGCGGTTCCAGACCCGCCTCGCGGGCGATCTGCGCCTTCGTGCGCCGCTTGGGCTTGAACGGCAGGTAGATGTCCTCCAGGCGCGCCTTGGTGTCGGCGCCCAGGATGCGGGCCTGGAGCTCCTCCGTCAGCTTGCCCTGCTCGCGCACCGAGTCGAGGATCGCCGCCCGCCGGTCCTCCAGTTCGCGCAGGTAGCGCAGCCGCTCCTCCAGCGTGCGCAGCTGCGCGTCGTCGAGGGTCTCGGTCGCCTCCTTGCGGTAGCGCGCGATGAACGGGACGGTCGAACCGCCGTCGAGCAGCTCGACGGCCGCCCTCACCTGCCGCTCGCGTACGCCGAGCTCCTCGGCGATCCTTGCTTCGATGGACGTCGTCACGGTGTCCCGACTCGCCTTCTCGTGCCTCCAGCTTGCGTCTGCATTCTGCCGGGTCGGTCACCCGGACGCGGTAACCGACCCGTGCCGCGCGCGCCGCGGCCGCGCCCGGTCAGCCCTTGCCGACGAGGTCGGCCGGGAAGGCGCCCGCGGCCGCCGCCGTGAACAGGAAGCCGCGCGCCAGCTCGGTGAGCCGCTCGACACCGGCCGCGCCGAGGTGCTCGTACGGGGCGGCGTCGAGCCGGTCGGTGTGCTCCTCCAGCTCCTCGCGCAGCCGCGTACCGGCCCCGGTGAGTTCGCCGTCGGCGTCCAGGAGCCCGCGTCCGCGCAGCCGCTCCACGGCCGCGTCCCAGTCGGCGCGGCCCCAGCCCCGGGAGCCGAGCACCCAGCGCGGGGACATGCCCTTGCCGGTGGCGGTGTGGGAGACCAGCGCCTCCACCGGGTCGAGTCCGGCGGAGAGCAGCGCGGCGAGGTGGCCGTCGCCCCGGTGCTCCCGCAGCAGGGTCGCGGCGTGCCAGTAGGCGAGATGCGGCTCGTCGGGCACCGGCAGGTCGGCGTGGGCGGAGTACAGCGGCCGGGCGTGCCGGGTGCAGGCCTCGGCGGCGCGCAGGGCGAGCCCGGCGGCCTCGGCCATCTCCGGGGAGGCGACGGTCTCCTCGCCGAGCAGGCGGCGCAGGGTGGCGTCGGCGGCGCGCAGCCGTGCCCCGAGGACCTCGGCGGGTGAGGCGGTCTCCCAGACGGCGGGGAGGTGCCGGGCGAGCAGTTCGTGGCGGTAGTTGTAGAAGGTGGCGGCGACCGTGCCCGCGCCGACCGCGCCGAGCGCCGCGCTGCGCGAGGCGAGCCGCATGGCGCCGGCGTCGGTGAAGCCGAGGGCGGTGAACTCGCGGTCCAGGTCGGGCGAGAAGTAGACCGTGGAGTGCAGCGGGTTGAGGGCGTTGTGGCAGCGCCGTCCGGCGCGCGGCGGCAGTTCGCTCGTCATGCCGCGCACCTTACCTACCGGTCGGTACGTCAGGGAACGGGGGCCCGGTGTCCGCCCGTGGCCCGCTCCGCCTCCGTGCCCCCCGGCGGGAAAGGCCGCCGCCCGCCCGGAAGGCCGGTGGCAGGAAAGGTGGGGTCGGTGTCCTTGCGGACGCGCGCGGCCGGGCCGAAGGATGGGGGCATGGCCCGCCGCCCCGTGCTGATCGCCCTCTTCGACGACGTGCAGAGCCTCGACGTCACCGGCCCCCTGGAGGTCTTCTCGGGCGCCGGGGCGGCCGCCGGCGACCCCGGCGCGTACCCGGTCACCACCGCCTCCCTCGGCGGAGGCCCGGTCCGGACCAGCAGCGGCCTGCGGCTCCTGCCCGACACGGGCCTCGACGAGGCCGTCGCCGCCGGGCCGCCCCACACCCTCCTCGTCCCCGGTGGCAACGGCACACGGAGTCCCGACCCCGCCCTGATCGACTGGCTGCGCGTCCACGCGCCGCGCGCCGAACGACTGGTCTCGGTCTGCACCGGCGCCCTGCTCCTGGCCGAGGCGGGGCTCCTCGACGGCCACCGCGTCACCACCCACTGGAACGCCTGCGACCACCTGGCCCGCCGGCATCCCGGCGTCCTCGTCGACCCGGAACCGATCTTCGTCCGGGACGGCAGGCTCGCCACCTCCGCCGGCGTCACCGCGGGCATCGACCTCACCCTGGCCCTCGTCGAGGAGGACCTCGGCCGGGACGCCGCCCTCACCGTCGCCCGCCACCTGGTCGTCTTCCTCCGCAGGCCCGGCAACCAGGCCCAGTTCAGCGCCCAGCTGGCCGCCCAGACCGCCCGGCGCGAGCCGCTCAGGGACCTCCAGGCCTGGATCACCGAGCACCCCGAGGCGGACCTCTCCGTGGAGGCCCTCGCCGCCCGCGCCCGGCTCTCGCCCCGGCACTTCGCCCGCGCCTTCCGGGCGGAGACCGGCACCACCCCCGGCCGGTACGTCGACCGGGTCCGGCTCGAACACGCCCGGCGCCTCCTGGAGGAGACCACCCTCGGCGTGGAGGAGGTCGCCCGCGCCTCCGGCCACGGCACCTCCGAGGCCATGCGCCGCGCCTTCACCAAGGCGCTCGGCACCGCGCCGGCGGACTACCGCCGCCGTTTCCACGCCCCCGTCCGCTGACGGCCCGAATCCGTACCCCGCCCTCCGACGCCGGCACATCACCTACCTGAAAGGGACCCGCATGCAGATCGCCGTTCTCCTCTACCCCGGTTTCACCTCGCTCGACGCGGTCGGGCCGTACGAACTCCTCGCCCGGCTCCCCGGCGCCGAGACGGTCCTCGTGGCCCGCGAGACCGGCCCCGTCCGCAACGACCAGGGCAGCCTCGCCCTCGTCGCCGACCGGAGCCTGGCCGAGGTCCCGCACCCCGACATCGTCCTGGTCCCGGGCGGTCCCGACGCCCGGCAGGCGATGCACGACCCGGAGATCCGCGCCTGGCTCCGCTCCGCCGACGAGACCAGCACCTGGACCACCTCCGTCTGCACCGGCTCCCTCCTCCTCGGCGCCGCCGGGCTGCTCACCGGCCGCCGGGCCACCACCCACTGGCTGGCGTACGAGGAACTGCGCGCGCTCGGCGCCGAGCCCACGGGGGAGCGCGTCGTCTTCGACGGCAAGTACGTCACCGCCGCCGGGGTCTCCTCCGGCATCGACATGGCCCTGCACCTGCTCGGCCGGATCGCCGGCGACGAGACGGCCCAGACGGTCCAGCTCCTCACCGAGTACGACCCCCGGCCGCCCTACGACGCGGGCTCCCCGGACAAGGCCCCCGCCCACCTCGTCGCCCGCTGGCGCGACACCCGCACCGAGCAGCTCGCCGGGAACTAGCCCCCGGGGACCAGCCGCCCGGGGGCGCCCCAAGGCCCGGCCTTCCGTCGCCCGGGCGCGGACCTCAGCGCCCGTAGGTGAAGCGCGGCGCCCGGCGCTCCAGGAAGGCGGCGACGCCCTCGGCGGTGTCGCCGCTGCCCGCGGCCCGGTCCGCCCAGTAGGCGTCCCGGTCGGTGCGGCCGTCGGCGAAGTCCTTCGCCGACGCCTGGGTCAGCAGCGACCGGGAGGCGAGCACCCGGCAGAACGCGGCCACCCGCTCGTCCAGCGCTCCGCCCGCCGGGTGCACCTCGTCCACGAGACCGGTCCGCAGCGCCCGCTCGCTGTCGATCAGCTCGCCCGAGAAGAGGAGGTACTTGGCGGTCGACGGCCCGACGAGGGCGGTGAGCCGCCGGGTCGAGGAGGACGGGTAGACGATCCCCAGCTTGGCGGGGGTGATGCCGAACAGGGCCCCTTCCTCGGCGAAGCGCAGGTCGCAGGCGGCGGCGAGCTGGCTGCCGCCGCCCACGCAGAAGCCCCGGACGGCGGCGAGCGTCGGCTTCGGGAAGGCCGCGAGCGCCTCCTCGGCGCGGACCGCGAGGCGCTGCTGCTCGTCGCCCGGTTCCCGCAGCGTGGAGATGTCGGCGCCGGCGCAGAAGGTGTCGCCCGCCCCGGTGAGGACGAGCACCCGGACCGCCGGGTCGGCGGCCAGCCGGCCGAGGACGCCGGGCAGCGCCCGCCACATCGCGGCGGTCATCGCGTTGCGCTTGGCGGGGTGGGTGATGACGACGGTCGCGACCCCGTCCTCGACGGTGTCCCTCAGCTGCGGCTCCATGCGCCGGATGCTATCCACCGGGCCCGAACGTACGATCAGGAAGGGGTCGTTCCGAGGAGGCACCGCATGGCCAAGGACGCCCACGAGACGCACGACCGGGACCCCTACGGGGCCATGGCCCGCGAGGGGAAGCGGCTGAACCGCAGCTTCGGCTGGCTCGCCGCGTTCGGCGCCCTGCTCGTGATCGGGGGTGCCGTCGGCCTCGTCTACACGGGCCTCGCCACCCTCACCTCGATGCTGCTGTTCGGCTGGCTGCTGCTGATCGGCGGCCTGGTCGGACTGCTCCAGGCCGTCCAGTCCCGGGGCGGCGGCTACTTCTGGCTCGCGGTCGTGGTGGCCGCGCTGAACATCGCGGCCGGACTCGTCGTCATCCGCCACCCCGAGAGCTCGGCGGAGGCGCTGACGATGTTCGCCGCCCTGCTGTTCCTGACCGGCGGGGTGTTCCGGCTCGCCGGCAGCGTGGTGGTGCGCGGCCCACAGTTCGGCTGGACCCTGCTCCAGGGCGCCTTCGGGCTGCTGCTCGGCCTGCTCGTCCTCTTCGACTGGCCCTCCAGCAGCCGGTACGTCCTCGGGACCTTCTTCTCCCTGGCGCTCCTCTTCGACGGGCTCGGACTGATCGCCATCGGGGTGGGCGGCCGGCGGATCGTCGGTATGGTGACGCCGGACGCCTCGGCGGGGCGGCCGACGAAGCCCTCAGAAGACGTCCAGAACCGGTCGAACAACTGACATCGGCATACTCGGCCGATCAGAAGATGGTCGATAAGTGTCGACTTCTGGTCAGTAGGCCGGGCCGCCCCCTCCCATTGCCAAGACTCGATCCGTGGCGAGAATCGAGCACGAGGCCGGGAACCGGATCATGGAGACCCCTGGGGGTGTCCCCGCCCGGCCGCCGTCCTACGAAGGAGTCTGGCGCTTCACCGCTCCCGCGGTCGACGTCTCCGTCCCCCAGGCCCGGCACGCCGTACGCGACCTGCTGGTGCGCCAGGGGGTCCCCGTCCATGACGACATCCTGCACGGCCTGCTGGTGATCGTCTCCGAACTGGTCACCAACGCCGTCCGGCACGCGGCGCTGCTCTCCCCGGAGATAGCGGTGGAGGTGGCGATCGGTCCCGAGTGGATCCGGGTCTCGGTCGAGGACAACCACCCCTACCGGCCCAAGGCCCTGGAGGCGGACTACGGCCAGACCGGCGGCCGCGGCCTGCTCCTCGTCCGGGAGATCGCCCTGGAGTCCGGCGGCACCTGCGACGTCGAGCACACCGCGACCGGCGGCAAGATCATCTGGGCGGCGCTGCCCCTGTACCCGGTCGCGGCCCCGGCTCCCGGGGCCGCGCCGGAGACGCGGATCACCAGCCCCCGGCCGGACCCGTCAGCTCCCTGACGGCCGGGCGCGCCGCGTCCAGGACCGTCATGAACCAGGCCGAGAACGGCGCCGTCGCGTGCCGCTCGGCCAGTTCCCCGGCGGTCACGAAGGCGGTCTCCTCGATCTCCTCCGGGTCCGGACGCGGCGCCGCCTGCACCATCCCGACGAAGAGGTGGTTGTACTCCTGCTCCACCAGACCGGAGGCCGGGTCCGGGTGGTTGTAGCGGACCGTGCCCGCCTCGGCGAGGAGCGTCGGCGAGACCCCGAGCTCCTCGAAGGTGCGCCGGGCGGCCGCCGCGAAGGGGGCCTCGCCCGGGTAGGGGTGGCCGCAGCAGGTGTTCGACCAGACACCGGGGGAGTGGTACTTGCCGAGGGCGCGGCGCTGGAGCAGCAGCCGCCCCGCCTCGTCGAAGAGGAAGACCGAGAAGGCGCGGTGCAGCCGGCCCGGCGCCTGGTGCGCGGCCAGCTTCTCCGCCGTACCGATGGTCCTCCCGTCCTCGTCGACCAGTTCGAGCATGATCGGCGCCGGGTCTCCCGACGGCTGGACACCGTTCGACGGGGTCTCCGGCGAGATCTGTGCCGCGGTGGCTGGTGTGGTCGGCATACCCATCCTTCGCTTCGGTCCTCGGCCCGCTCGGGCCACCTCAGTCTGCCGTACAAAACCGGCTTGTCCGTACTTCGGCGGCCGGACCGCGCCGCTCCCACCGCACCGGAGTACACCGGCACGGCGGGAGCGGCGGTCACGCGGCGGACGTCAGACCCCGAAAGCCGCCGGATAGACGAGGGCGCCCCCGGGGACGGGCGCCGAGGCGTCCAGGACCAGCGCCATCATCGCCTCGTCCGGGACCTCGAAACCTGGCCGGATCCCGTACGCGGACGCCCGTACGAAGCCGAACCGGGGGTAGTACTCCGGATGGCCGAGCACCAGCACCAGCCGTTCGCCGGCCAGGCGGGCCGCGTCGAGGATCGCCCGTACGACGGCCTGGCCCGCCCCCGACCGCTGGTGCTCCGGCGCCACCGACACCGGCGCGAGGGCCGCCGCGGGCTCCCCGCCCACCCGGCACCGGGTGATCAGCGCGTGGGCCGCCACCGTGCCGTCGGGCGCCTCCGCCACGTACGACAGGCCGGGCAGCCAGGCGCCGGGGTCGGCGCGCAGGGCGTCGACCAGGCCGGCCTCCGCCTCCCGCCCGAAGGCGGCGGTCACCACCCCGCGCACCGCCGCCCGGTCACCGGGCCGCTCGGGGCGGACGGTCCAGCGCGGATCCGCCGGCCGCAGGGCGAAACCGGCGTAGCCGTACTCGCCGCCGTGCTCGCGGCGCAGGGCGATCTCCGCCCGGGCGCCGGCCACCGCGGCGGCCATGCCCGGCCGCGTGGTGTCCGCCGCGTCGGCGTGCGCGGCGAGCGGTCCGTAGTACTCGTCCCAGTCGGTCTCCGGCTGGAGGAAGGTCCCGAGGACGTGGTAGCCGGCCGCGACCGCCGCCGCCGCGTTCGCGGTGACGGTACGGAGCGGATAGTGCGGATCCCAGAAGGCGCGGGCCTGCGGGCCCGGCTCCCCGGTGGTCCACACGCACTCGGTCAGCACCAGGGTGCCGCCGGGCGCGAGCAGCCGCCGCCACGCGGCGAGCGCCCGGTCGAAGCCGACGACGAAGACGGAGCTCTCGGCCCACACCAGGTCGAAGGAGCCGTCGGGGAAGGGCGGCGCGGCCATGTCGGCGCGCACCGGCCGGATCCGGCCGGCGAGACCGCGCGCGGCGGCGGCCGCCCGCAGTTCGTCCAGGAACGGCTCGTGGGTGTCGACGGCGGTCACCTCGGCACCGGCCTCGGCGGCCAGGAGCAGCGCGGAACGCCCCGGACCGCAGCCCAGGTCGAGCACGCGCGGACGCTCCGGGAGCGTCCCGGCGAGCGAGAGGAGCCGGCGGGTGGTGGCGTCGGAGCCGGGGCCCTGCCGCGGCAGACCGTGGTGCAGGGCGAAGAACGCCTCGTGCGAGGCGGACGGGTCGTGCGGGGAGGAAGCGTGGTCGGACAACGTGGAAACCCTCGGTGAGAAGGGCCCCGGCCGACGACGTGACGTACCGGTGGAAGGACCGGGATCAGGCCGACCGGAGGCCCGGGAGCGGGAAGCGGGACCGGGCACGGCCGCGCGGGGCGGCCTCCGTCGCGACGGTCATCACCCTCAGCTCCTCTCCTCCACGTCTCTGTCCGGGGAGCCTAACAGTCAGAGGCAGAGCTTCGCCTCGTGCGCGGCGTGCCCGGCCGGCTCCAGCTGGAAGGTGCAGTGCTCCACGTCGAAGTGGGAGCCCACGCAGCCCTGGAGTTCGTGGAGCAGCTTCTCGTGCCCGACGGAGTCGAGCGCGCCCTGGTCCACCACCACGTGCGCGGAGAGGACCGGCATCCCGGAGGTGATCGTCCAGGCGTGCAGGTCGTGCACGTCCTCCACGCCGGGCAGGGCCAGGATGTGGGCCCGTACCTCGGCCATGTCGACCCCCTTGGGCGCCGCCTCCAGGAGCACGTCGAGCGTCTCGCGCAGCAGCTTCACCGTGCGCGGCACGATCATCAGACCGATCACGAGCGAGGCGATGGGGTCCGCGTACTGCCAGCCGGTCAGCAGGATGATCCCGGCCGCGACGATCACGGTCACCGAGCCCAGCGCGTCCGCCAGGACCTCCAGGTACGCCCCGCGCACGTTGAGGCTCTCCTTCTGCCCCCGCATCAGCAGGGACAGCGAGATCACGTTGGCCACCAGACCGACGGTCGCGAAGGCGATGGCGACCCCGCCCTTCGTCCCGGCCGGCTCCATGAACCGCTGCACCGCCTCGTACAGGACGTAGCCGCCCACGCCGAGCAGCAGCAGACAGTTGGCGAGGGCCGCCAGTATCTCGGCCCGCGCGAAGCCGTAGGTGCGGTTGCCGGACGGCGGCCGGTTGGCGAAGTGGATGGCCAGCAGCGCCATCGCGAGGCCGACCGCGTCGGTCGCCATGTGCGCCGCGTCCGCGATCAGCGCGAGCGAGTCCGCGACCACACCGCCGATGATCTCGATCACCATCACGGAGAGGGTGATGCCGAGCGCGATCCGCAGCCGGCTGCGGTACGCCGCCCCCGCGGTCCCCGTCGGCGGCGTCCCCCCGTGGCTGTGCCCGTGGTCGTGTCCAGCCCCCATGCCCATGGCCTCCCGGTCGAGTCGTACTCCTGTGCCCCGAGACGCCAGTGAACTACGGGTGGGGGGTATGTGCAACACGGTACTGAACACCGTTGTCATTGGCTCTGACCTGCGGTGATGTCCGCCCTGGCCACGGGGCGCGGGGAGGGGACACGGTTCGGCCGACGCCTCCCGCGCTCCTCTCCGGGACCGTCCGGGGGCGCCCCCTCCCGCGGCCGGACAGCCGGCCACCGATCGCCCAGGGCGATCACCGCCACGGGCGGCGCGGCCGTGCGGACACCGCGGGGCCCGGGGGAGTCCTCCCCGCGAAGCCTCGGTGAACTCCGCCTCCGTTCATCCGATAGCCTCAGCCGACGTGCCGCCGCCCGGTGCCGGGCCCGCACCGCCGTGCCCGGGGCAGCCAAGGCCCCGCCGGCCCCTCCGTCAGCTCCAAGGAGTGAGTTCGTCTGTCGACCGCCATCCTCACCGGCCCGCCGGCACCCGGATCCTCGCTCGACGACGATCTGCGGTCGCTCGGCTTCGACGTCCGGGTCGCCTCCGGCCCCGAGGAGACCGGTGCCCTCCTGGCCGCCGTCCCGGCCGCCGAACGCGTCGCGCTCGTCGACCCCCGCTTCGTCGGGCACCTGCACGCCCTGCGCCTCGCGCTCACCGACCCCCGGTTCCCGGCCGCCGCCGCACCCGGCGCCCTCACCGCCCAGCGCGAGGCCCGCCCCGCGCTCACCCGCGCACTGGCCGCCGCCACCGGCGCCGACGACCTGACCGGCACCCTGGCCGACGCCCTGGACGCCGACGGCGTCCCCGTCCACCGGCCCCAGCTCGGCACCCTCGTCGCCACCGTGCCCACCGACGCCGCCGCCCGCCACGAGGCCCGCGCCGCCGTCGCCGCCGTCGACGACGAGGCCGTCCGCCTCCGCTCCGCCGTGAAGGCGCACGACGGCTTCTTCACCACCTTCTTCATCAGCCCGTACTCGCGGTACATCGCCCGCTGGTGCGCGCGCCGGGGACTCACCCCCAACCAGGTCACCACCGCCTCGCTGCTCACCGCCCTCGTCGCGGCCGGCTGCGCGGCCACCGGCACCCGCGGCGGCTACGTCGCCGCCGGCGTCCTCCTCATCGTCTCCTTCGTCCTCGACTGCACCGACGGGCAGCTCGCCCGCTACGCGCTCCGGTACTCGACGATGGGCGCCTGGCTCGACGCCACCTTCGACCGCGCCAAGGAGTACGCCTTCTACGCGGGCCTCGCCCTCGGCGCCGCCCGCGACGGCGACGACGTCTGGGCCCTCGCCCTCGGCGCCATGGTCCTCATGACCTGCCGCCACGTCGTCGACTTCTCCTTCAACGAGGCGAACGCCCCGACCGCGGGGGCCGCCGCGAAGACCGGCCTGGCCCTCTCCAGCAGGCTCGACAGCGTCGGGTGGACCGTCTGGGCCCGCCGCATGATCATCCTGCCGATCGGCGAGCGCTGGGCGATGATCGCCGTCCTCACCGCCCTCACCAGCCCCCGCGTCGTCTTCTGGGCCCTGATCGCCGGCTGCGCCTTCGGCGCCTGCTACACCACCGCCGGCCGGCTGCTGCGCTCGCTGTCCCGCAGGGGCGCGGGCCGGACCGAACGGGCCGCCCGGGCGCTCGCCGACCTGGCCGACTCCGGTCCGCTCGCCGAACTCGTCGCGAAGGCCGGCCGCCGCGTCCCGGCGTCCGCCCCCCTCGCCGCCCTCCTCGGTGCCGCCCTGATGATCGCGGGCGCGCTCCTGCTGCCCTTCGGCGACCCCCGCCTGATCGCCGTCGCCGCCGGCTACGCGGTCCTCGCCGGCCTCGCCGTCGCCCGCCCCCTCAAGGGCGCCCTCGACTGGCTGGTCCCCCCCTTCTTCCGCGCCGCCGAGTACACCACCGTCCTCGTCCTCGCCGCCCGCTCCGACGTCCCGCAGGCCCTCCCCGCCGCGTTCGGGCTGGTCGCGGCGGTCGCCTACCATCACTACGACACGGTGTACCGCATCCGCGGCGGCACCGGCGCGCCGCCCTCGTGGCTGGTGCGCGTCATCGGCGGACACGAGGGGCGCACGCTCCTGGTGGCCGTCCTCGCCGCCCTGCTCGCGGACCGCGGCGACGACTTCACCCCGGCAGTGACCGCCCTCGCGGGCGCCGTCGCGCTCGTGGTGCTCGTGGAGTCCATCCGCTTCTGGGTCTCCTCCGGAGCACCCGCCGTTCACGACGAAGGAGAAACAGCATGATCGGCCTCGTACTGGCAGCCGGTGCCGGACGGCGTCTGCGCCCCTACACCGACACCCTTCCGAAGGCCCTCGTGCCTGTCGACGGTGACACCACCGTCCTCGACCTCACGCTGAAGAACTTCGCGGAGATCGGCCTCACCGAGGCCGCGATCGTCGTCGGCTACCGCAAGGAGGCCGTCTACGCGCGCAAGGAGGCCCTGGAGGCGAAGTACGGCCTGAAGCTCACCCTCGTCGACAACGACAAGGCCGAGGAGTGGAACAACGCCTACTCCCTCTGGTGCGCGCGTGAGGTCCTCAAGCGCGGTGTGATCCTCGCCAACGGCGACACCGTCCACCCGGTCTCCGTCGAGAAGACCCTGCTCGCCGCCCGCGGCAACGGCCAGAAGATCATCCTCGCCCTCGACACGGTGAAGAACCTCGCCGACGAGGAGATGAAGGTCATCACCGCCGAGGGCGAGGGCGTCCGGCGCATCACCAAGCTCATGGACCCGGCGACCGCCACCGGCGAGTACATCGGCGTCACGCTCATCGAGCCCGAGGCCGCCGAGGAGCTCGCCGACGCCCTCAAGGCCACCTTCGAGCGCGACCCCGACCTCTACTACGAGGACGGCTATCAGGAGCTCGTCAACCGTGGCTTCACCGTCGACGTGGCCCCCATCGGCGACGTCAAGTGGGTCGAGATCGACAACCACGACGACCTCGCGAAGGGCCGTGAGATCGCGTGCCAGTACTGACCCGGCTGATCCCCTCGCCGGTCGTCGTCGACATCCGCGGCGGAGCGCTGGACGACCTGTCCGCGCTCCTCGCGGACCAGCGGATCTCCAGCAACGGCAAGATCGCCGTCGCCATCAGCGGCGGCTCGGGCCTCAAGCTGCGGGACCGCTTCGCCGCCGAGCTGCCGGGTGCCGACTGGTACCCGGTGGCGGGCGGCACCATCGACGAGGCCGTGAAGCTCGCCGACGCCATGCGCGGCAAGCGGTACGACGCGGTGGTGGCCCTCGGCGGCGGCAAGATCATCGACGTGACCAAGTACGCGGCGGCCCGGGTCGGCCTGCCGCTGGTCGCCATCGCCACCAACCTGTCGCACGACGGCATCTGCTCGCCGATCTCGACCCTCGACAACGACAACGGTCGCGGCTCCTACGGCGTCCCCACCCCGATCGCCCTGGTCATCGACCTGGACGTGATCCGGGACGCCCCCGTGCGCTACGTCCGCTCCGGCATCGGGGACGCGATCTCCAACCTCTCCGCCATCGCCGACTGGGAGCTCTCCCACCGCGAGACCGGCGAGAAGGTCGACGGCCTCGCCGCCGCCATGGCCCGCAGCGCGGGCGAGGCGGTGCTGCGCCACCCCGGCGGCGTCGGCGACGACGACTTCCTCGTCACCCTCTCCGAGGGCCTGGTGATGTCCGGCATCGCCATGTCGATCAGCGGCGACAGCCGCCCCTCCTCGGGCGCCTGCCACGAGATCAGCCACGCCTTCGACCTGCTCTACCCGGCCCGCGCCGCCAGCCACGGCGAGCAGTGCGGACTCGGCGCGGCCTTCGCCATGCACCTGCGCGGGGCCCGCGAGGAGTCCGCGCTGATGGTCGAGACGCTGCGCCGGCACGGCCTCCCGGTGGTCCCGGAGGAGATGGGCTTCACCGTGGACGAGTTCGTACGGGCGGTCTCCTTCGCCCCGCAGACCCGCCCCGGCCGCTTCACCATCCTGGAACACCTCGACCTGTCCGACGACGAGATCAGGGACGCGTACGCCGACTATGCCCAAGCCATCGGTAGCTGAGCTCCGCCCGGTCGTCCACCCGCCGGGTGTGAAGGACCGGCGGAGCGGCGAGCACTGGGGCGGCCGCCTGTACATGCGGGAGATCTCCCTGCGGATCACCCGCCACCTGGTGACGACCCGGGTCACGCCCAACCAGCTGACCTACCTGATGACGGTGTGCGGTGTCCTCGCCGCGCCCGCCCTCCTGGTGCCCGGCATCCCGGGGGCCGTGCTCGGCGTGGTGATGGTCCAGCTCTACCTGCTGCTCGACTGCGTCGACGGCGAGGTGGCCCGCTGGAAGAAGCAGTACTCGCTCGGCGGGGTCTACCTGGACCGGGTCGGCGCCTACCTCTGCGACGCCGCGGTGCTCGCCGGCTTCGGCCTGCGCGCCGCGGACCTGTGGGGGCCGGGGCGGATCGACTGGCTGTGGGCCTTCCTCGGCACGCTCGCCGCCCTCGGCGCCATCCTGATCAAGGCCGAGACCGACCTCGTCGGTGTCGCCCGTCACCAGGGCGGCCTGCCGCCGGTGCAGGAGTCGGCGGCGGAGCCCCGCTCCTCCGGCATGGCGCTGGCCCGCCGGGCCGCCGCCGCCCTGAAGTTCCACCGGCTGATCCTGGGGATCGAGGCCTCCCTCCTGATCCTGGTCCTCGCGATCGGCGATCAGATCCGGGGCGACCTCTTCCTCTCCCGTCTCGGCGTCGCCGTACTCGCCGGGATCGCCCTCCTCCAGACCGTGCTGCACCTGGTGTCGATCCTGGTGTCCAGCAGGCTGAGGTGAGGACCGCCGTGGGCACCCCGCCGAAGGTGGGCGCGGTCGTCATCACCATGGGCGACCGCCCCGACGACCTGCGCGCCCTGCTCGACTCGATCGCCGCGCAGGACGGCGACCCCGTCGAGGTCGTCGTGGTCGGCCAGGGCGCCCCGGTCACCGGGGTGCCCGACGGGGTGCGCACGGTCGAGCTGCCCGAGAACGTGGGCATCCCCGCCGGCCGGAACGTGGGCATCGAGGCCTTCGGACCCGGCGGCGGGGACGTGGACGTCCTGCTGTTCCTGGACGACGACGGGCTGCTCGCCCACCGGGACACCGCGGAGCTGGTCCGCCAGGCCTTCACCGCGGACCCGCGCCTCGGCATCATCAGCTTCCGGATCGCCGACCCGGACACCGGCGCCACCCAGCGCCGGCACGTGCCGCGCCTGCGAGCCTCCGACCCGATGCGCTCCTCCCGGGTGACCACCTTCCTCGGCGGCGCCAACGCCGTGCGCACCAAGGTCTTCGCCGAAGTCGGCACGCTGCCCGGCGAGTTCTTCTACGCGCACGAGGAGACCGACCTCGCCTGGCGCGCGCTCGACGCCGACTGGATGATCGACTACCGTTCCGACATGGTGCTGCTGCACCCCACCACCGCACCCTCCCGCCACGCGACGTACCACTTCAACGTGGCCCGCAACCGAGTGTGGCTGGCACGTCGCAACCTGCCCGCGCCCCTGGTGCCGGTCTATCTCGGCGTCTGGCTCCTGCTCACCCTGGCCCGGCGGCCCTCGCCCTCCGCGCTGAAGGCGTGGGCCGGCGGATTCCGCGCCGGGTGGACGTCTCCCTGCGGTCCGCGGCGCCCGATGAGATGGCGTACGGTGTGGCGGCTGACCCGGCTGGGTCGCCCCCCGGTCGTCTGACATCGTGGTACCCGACGTGCCGCGCATCTTGAACACGAAAGTTTCGACTGTGAGTGACACACACCAGGGCGGGGCGGTCGCGACGAGCGCGCCTCCGTCCGTCGACGAGGGCCTGGCCCCGGCCGAGCTGGCCGCCAAGTACGGTCTCTCGGTCAGCGGCGCCCGGCCCGGGCTGTTCGAGTACGTCCGCCAGCTGTGGAGCCGCCGCCACTTCATCCTGGCCTTCTCCTCCGCCAAGCTGACCGCCCAGTACAGCCAGGCCAAGCTCGGCCAGGTGTGGCAGGTGGCGACCCCGCTGCTCAACGCCCTGGTCTACTACCTGATCTTCGGGCTGATCCTCGGCGCGGGCCGGGGCATGAGCGAGGACGTCTACATCCCCTTCCTCGTCACCGGCATCTTCGTGTTCACCTTCACGCAGAGCTCCGTGATGGCGGGCGTACGGTCGATCTCGGGCAACCTGGGCCTGGTCCGCGCCCTGCACTTCCCGCGCGCGACCCTGCCGATCTCCTTCTCGCTCCAGCAGCTCCAGCAGCTGCTGTTCTCGATGATCGTGCTCGTCGCGATCGCCATGGCCTTCGGCAGCTACCCCTCGGCCAGCTGGCTGCTGCTGATCCCCGCGCTGTTCCTCCAGTTCGTGTTCAACGTGGGACTCGCGATGATCGTGGCCCGGATGGGCGCCAAGACGCCCGACCTCGCGCAGCTGATGCCCTTCGTCATGCGCACCTGGATGTACGCCTCGGGCGTGATGTTCTCCATCCCCGCGATGCTCTCCGACAAGCCCGCGTGGATCGCCGACGTCCTCATGTACAACCCGGCGGCGGTCTACATGGACCTGATCCGCTTCGCGCTGATCGACGGATACGGCTCCGAGAACCTGCCGTCGCACGTCTGGGCGACCGCGCTCGGCTGGGCCCTGGCCTTCGGCATCGGCGGCTTCGTCTACTTCTGGAAGGCCGAGGAGAGGTACGGCCGTGGCTGACACCGACCGGGGCAACGTCCCCACCGTCATCTGCGACGACGTCCACATCGTCTACCGGGTCAACGCCGGCGGCGGGGGCAAGGGCAGCGCCACGGCCGCCCTGAGCCGGATCCTGGGCCGCGGCAAGGCCGAGGTCACCCGGGGCGTCCGCAAGGTCCACGCGGTCCGCGGCGTCACCTTCACCGCCTACCGAGGCGAGGCCATCGGCCTCATCGGCTCCAACGGCTCCGGCAAGTCCACGCTGCTGCGCGCCATCGCCGGACTGCTCCCCACCGAGAGCGGCAAGGTCTACACCGACGGCCAGCCCTCGCTGCTCGGCGTCAACGCGGCCCTGATGAACGACCTGACCGGCGAGCGCAACGTGATCCTGGGCGGCCTGGCCATGGGCATGAGCCGCGAGGAGGTGCGCGAGCGCTACCAGGACATCGTCGACTTCTCCGGCATCAACGAGAAGGGCGACTTCATCAGCCTGCCGATGCGGACGTACTCCTCCGGCATGGGCGCCCGCCTCCGCTTCGCCATCGCCGCCGCCAAGAACCACGACGTCCTCCTCATCGACGAGGCCCTCGCGACCGGCGACCGCAAGTTCCAGATCCGCTCCGAGGAGCGCATCAGGGAGCTGCGCAAGGAGGCCGGCACGGTCTTCCTCGTCAGCCACAGCAACAAGTCCATCCGGGACACCTGCGACCGGGTGCTCTGGCTGGAGAAGGGCCAGCTCCTCATGGACGGGCCCACCGACGAGGTGCTCAAGGCGTACGAGCGCGAGACCGCCCGCTGAGTCGCGCGACCCCTCGGAGATCCCCCTGCCGGACCGGCCCGGCAGGGGGATCCGGCGTCCCGCGCGTCGCGCCCCGCGCGGAATGTTCATGCGGTCAACATCGGGCAGGATGACCCCATGGCAGCGACCTCGGGCGGGAAGACCTATCACCACGGCGATCTGCGCAACGCGCTGATCGGCGCGGCCGTCGACCTGGCCACCGAGGGCGGCCCCGAGAGGGTCGTCCTGCGCGAGGCGGCCCGCCGGGTCGGTGTCTCGCCCACCGCCGCCTACCGCCACTTCGCGGGCCGGGGCGAACTGCTCCGTACGGTCAGGAGCCACGCCCGGCGGCGGCTGGCCGCGGCCATGGAACGGACCGCCGCCCGGGAACCCGGCGCCGACGACCCCGTCCTCGCCGCCGAGCGCCGGCTCGCCGCCCTCTGCCGTGGATACATCGCCTTCGCCCTCGAACAGCCCGGCCTCTACCGGGCCGCGTTCCACACCGTCCGCCCGGCCCCCGGGCACGGCTCCGCCGCCGACCCCCCCACCGAGGAGCCCGAGTGCCGGGCCTTCGCCCTGCTGGGGGAGGCGCTGGAGGTCCTTGGCCGGTTCCGTACGCCCTCCGGCACCGCGAGCCGCCCGGCCGCCTGCGCGGCGGTGTGGTCGGCCGTGCACGGACTGTCACTGCTCCTGCTCGACGGGCCGCTGCGGCGCCTGCCGGCCCAGCGCCGGGACGCGGTCGTGGAGACGACGCTTGCCATGGTCGTCTCCGGCACCCGAGCCCTCTGACCGGCGCCGTCACCCCAACATGGCGCCCAGCGGCGGCAGTTGGGGGACGCGCCGGCACGCGCCCTCCGGCGCCCGGCACCCCCGCACGGCGATGCGTCCCGTACGACGTAAGCTGTACCGGTCCGTTCCGTGGCACACAGGGTGACATCCCCCGAAGCCACCGACCCACCTTCGAGGTCCCTCCGGCAGGGCTCGGCGGCGTGTCCGAAATAGGATGGATCGGATCGGCAGTGTAGAACGGGAGATGTGACGGCCATGACGCAGAATCTCCAGCTCCACGAGGGTGTCGCCGTCCCCGCGCCGGGCGCCGCCCGGTGACGGCAACCCCGCAGGCGCGGCCCGGCGCCCCCTCGCGCACCACCCTCGGCAAGGCCGCGGACGAGAACTTCCCCGTGGCCCCCTTCTTCGTGCCCCGTGCCTGGCGCGAGGACCTCATGGCCGTCTACGGATACGCCCGCCTCGTCGACGACATCGGCGACGGCGACCTGGCCCCCGGCGGCGGCGACGCCCGCCTCCTCGGCCTCGGCCCCGACCGCGCCGACGACCGGCTCGCCCTCCTCGACGCCTTCGAGGCCGACCTCCACCGCGTCTTCGACGGCACCCCCCGCCACCCGCTGCTCCGCGCCCTCCGGCCCACGGTGCGGCGCCACGGGCTCACCCCCGAACCCTTCCTCGGCCTGATCGCCGCCAACCGGCAGGACCAGCTCGTACGCCGCTACGAGACGTACGACGACCTCCTGGCCTACTGCGAACTCTCCGCCAACCCCGTCGGCCGCCTCGTCCTCGCCCTCACCGGCACCGCCACCCCCGAACGCGTCCGCCGCTCCGACGAGATCTGCACCGCCCTCCAGATCGTCGAACACCTCCAGGACGTCGCCGAGGACCTCCGTCGCGACCGGATCTACCTCCCGGCCGAGGACCTCAAGCGCTTCCACGTCACCGAGGACGACCTCGCCCGGCCCACCGCCGGCGCCTCCGTCCGGGCCCTCGTCGCCTTCGAGGCCGACCGCGCCCGCGCCCTCCTCCACGCCGGAACCCCCCTCGTCGGCAGCGTCCGCGGGCGCCTGAAGCTCCTCCTCGCCGGGTTCACCGCCGGCGGCCTCGCCGCGCTCGACGCCGTCGCCGCCGCCGGATTCGACGTACTGCCCGGCCCGCCGGGGCCCACCAAGCCGAGCCTGATGCGCCAGGCGGGAGCCGTGCTGCTCAGGGCGCGGAGAGAGGGGTGAACGCCACCGTGGAGGAACAGCCCCGGACGTCCGCGCCCGTGCGCGCCGCGTACGGCTACTGCGAGGCCGTCACCGGACAGCAGGCCCGCAACTTCGCCTACGGGATCCGCCTCCTGCCCGCCGAGAAGCGCCAGGCGATGTCCGCCCTGTACGCGTTCTCCCGGCGCGTCGACGACATCGGCGACGGCACGCTGCCGCCCGAGGAGAAGCGGGAGCGCCTGGAGGCCACCCGCGCCGTGCTCGACCGGATCCGCGGGGGCGAGGTCGCCGAGGACGACACCGACCCGGTCGCCGTCGCGCTCGCCGACGCCGCCCGCCGCTTCCCGATCCCCCTCGGCGGCCTCGACGAACTCATCGACGGCGTCCTCATGGACGTGCGCGGTGCCACCTACGAGACCTGGGACGACCTCAAGGTCTACTGCCGGTGCGTCGCCGGCGCCATCGGCCGCCTCTCGCTCGGCGTCTTCGGCACGCAGCCCGGCGCCGCCGGGGCCGACCGGGCCCCGGAGTACGCCGACACCCTGGGGCTCGCGCTCCAACTCACCAACATCCTCAGGGACGTCCGCGAGGACGCCGCGGGCGGCCGGACCTACCTGCCCGCCGACGACCTCGCCAAGTTCGGCTGCCAGGACGGCTTCGGCGCCGCCACCCCGCCCGCCGGCGCCGACTTCGCCGGCCTCGTCCACTTCGAAGTGCGCCGCGCCCGCGCCCTGTTCGCCGAGGGCTACCGGCTGCTCCCCCTGCTCGACCGGCGCAGCGGCGCCTGCGTCGCCGCGATGGCCGGCATCTACCGCCGCCTCCTCGACCGCATCGAGCGCGACCCCGGGGCCGTACTCCGCGGCCGTGTCTCGCTCCCCGGCCGCGAGAAGGCGTACGTGGCCGTCCGCGGCCTCTCCGGCCTGGACGCCCGCCACATCGCCCGCCGCACCCTTCGGAGCACGGCGTGACACGCCCGCTGTCCTGGGGTCCGTGCGGGCGGGCCCCCGACCGGGCCGGGCCCTCCCGCACCTCCGCCCGGCCCGTACCGGCGCGGCGCACCGCCCCGCGCGGCGCCGGCCGGTACAGCCCCGCGCACCCGTCCGAGACGACCCGAACGGAGCAGGCGTGACGTCCGACGCGACCACCCCCACCCCCGTCCCCCCACCCGGCACGACGCCGGGCGCCCCCTCCGGGCGCGCGGAGCGGACCGACGACCGCGGCCCCGGCGGGAGCGGACACGGGGACGGCCGCCGGCGGCACGCGGTGGTCGTCGGGGGAGGCCTGGCCGGAGTCACCGCGGCGCTGCGGCTCGCCGAGGCCGGCGTCCGCGTCACCCTCCTCGAGGGGCGGCCCCGCCTCGGCGGCCTCGCCTTCTCCTTCCGCCGCGGGGACCTGCACGTCGACAACGGCCAGCACGTCTACCTGCGCTGCTGCACCGCCTACCGCTGGTTCCTCGACCGGATCGGCGGCGCCCGCCTCGCGCCGCTCCAGGACCGCCTCGACGTGCCCGTCCTCGACGTGGCCCATCCGCGCGGCCCCCGGCTCGGGCGGCTGCGGCGCGACGCCCTGCCCGTACCGCTGCACCTGGCCCGCAGCCTCGCGACGTACCCCCACCTCTCCCTCGCCGAACGCGCCTCCGTCGGCCGCGCCGCGCTCGCCCTGCGCCGGCTCGACCCCGCCGACCCGGCCCTCGACGGCATCGACTTCGCCACCTGGCTCGGCCGGCACGGACAGTCCCCCCGCACCATCGAGGCCCTGTGGGACCTGGTCGGCGTCGCCACCCTCAACGCCACCGCCCCGCACGCCTCCATGGGCCTCGCCGCGATGGTCTTCAAGACGGGCCTGCTCTCCGAGCCCGGCGCCGCCGACATCGGCTGGGCCCACGTCCCCCTCGGCGAACTCCACGACACCCTCGCCGCCCGCGCGCTCGCCGGCCTCGGCGTCCGTACCGCGCTGCGCGCCAAGGCCGAGCGGATCTCCCGCACCGCCGACGGCCGCTGGGCCGTCGCCCTGCCCGGCGAGACCGTCGAGGCCGACGCCGTCGTCCTCGCCGTCCCCCAGCAGGAGACGCACCACCTGCTGCCCGAGGGCGCCCTCGACGACCCCGACCGGCTCCTCGACATCGGCACCGCCCCCATCCTCAACCTGCACGTCGTCTACGACCGCAAGGTGCTCCGGCAGCCCTTCTTCACCGCGCTCGGCTCCCCGGTCCAGTGGGTCTTCGACCGCACCCGCTCCTCCGGACTCACCGGCCCCGGCCAGTACCTCGCCGTCTCCCAGTCCGCCGCCCAGGACGACATCGACGAGCCCGTCGCCGCCCTGCGCGCGCGGTACCTGCCCGAGCTGGAGCGGCTGCTGCCAGCCGCCCGCGGGGCCGGGATCCGCGACTTCTTCGTCACCCGGGAGCGGACGGCGACCTTCGCGCCCACCCCGGGCGTCGGCCGGCTCCGGCCCGGCGCCCGTACCCACGCCCCCGGCCTCTACCTGGCCGGCGCGTGGACCGCCACCGGCTGGCCCGCGACCATGGAGGGCGCCGTCCGCAGCGGGTTCGCCGCGGCGGGCGCCGCGCTCTCCGCCTTCGGCCGCCGCCACGACCACCCGCTGCAGGAGGCGGTATGAGTGTGAGTACCGGAACAAGAGGAGAGACCGTGCCGACAGCGCATCCGGGGAGCCCGGCCGTCGACACCGCGGACGTGACCGCACTGCTGGAACGGGGACGGACCCTGTCCACCCCCGTACTGCGGGCGGCCGTCGACCGCCTCGCACCGCCCATGGACACCGTGGCCGCCTACCACTTCGGCTGGATCGACGCCCACGGCAGGCCCACGGACGCCGACAGCGGGAAGGCCGTGCGCCCCGCGCTCGCCCTGATCTCGGCCGAGGCCGCGGGGGCCCCGCCCGAGATCGGCGTCCCCGGCGCCGTCGCCGTCGAACTCGTCCACAACTTCTCGCTGCTCCACGACGACCTCATGGACGGCGACGAGCAGCGCCGCCACCGCGACACGGTGTGGAAGGTGCACGGGCCGGCGCAGGCCATCCTCGTCGGTGACGCCCTCTTCGCCCTCGCCAACGAGCTGCTGCTCGAACTCGGCACCGTCGAGGCCGGGCGCGCCACCCGCCGCCTCACCACCGCCACCCGCAAGCTCATCGACGGGCAGGCCCAGGACATCTCCTACGAGCACCGCGAGCGGGTCACCGTCGAGGAGTGCCTGGAGATGGAGGGCAACAAGACCGGCGCCCTCCTCGCCTGCGCGGTCTCGATCGGCGCCGTCCTCGGCGGCGCCGACGACCGCACCGCCGACAAGCTGGAGGAGTTCGGCTACCACCTCGGCCTCGCCTTCCAGGCCGTCGACGACCTCCTCGGCATCTGGGGCGACCCCGAGGCCACCGGCAAGCAGACCTGGAGCGACCTGCGCCAGCGCAAGAAGTCCCTGCCGGTCGTCGCCGCCCTCGCCGCCGGCGGCGAGGCCTCCGAGCGCCTCGCCCGGCTCCTCGCCGAGGATGCCAAGTCCAACGAGTTCGACTCCTTCTCCGAGGAGGACTTCGCCTACCGGGCCGCCCTCATCGAGGAGGCCGGCGGGCGCGAGTGGACCTCCGAGGAGGCCCGCCGCCAGCACACCGTCGCGATCCGGGCCCTGCACGAGGTGGACATGCCTGCCCCGGTAAGGGAACAGTTGATCGCTTTGGCCGACTTCGTCGTCGTACGGAAGAAATGACCGCCATCAGCCTGATATGACTTCGCAGTCGCCGGCCGGTGCCACCGGGCACCGGCCGACGGCAGACCCGCGGGAGCAGTAGGAACCGACCGCACGAAGGGGAAGCCATGACAGCGACGACCGACGGAAGCGCCGGGGCCGTGAGCCCCCGGGCCGCCGCGGCCAGCGAATCCACCGACACCACAGTGCTCGCGACCGGCCCCGACCGGTCCGCCGCCCGAGCCCTGGAACGCGCCGTCGAGCACCTGCTCGACCGCCAGGACCCCGAGGGGTGGTGGAAGGGCGACCTGGAGACCAACGTCACCATGGACGCCGAAGACCTGCTCCTCCGCCAGTTCCTGGGCATCGGGGACCCCGCCACCACCCGGGCCGCCGCCCGCCACATCCGGGGCGCCCAGCGCGAGGACGGCACCTGGGCCACCTTCCACGGCGGACCCGGCGAACTCTCCACCACCGTCGAGGCGTACGTCGCCCTGCGCCTCGCAGGGGACCCGCCCGAAGCCCCCCACATGGCGCGCGCCGCCGCCTGGATCCGCGCCCGGGGCGGCATCGCCGCCGCCCGCGTCTTCACCCGGATCTGGCTGGCCCTGTTCGGCTGGTGGCGCTGGGAGGACCTCCCCGAGCTGCCCCCCGAGCTGATCTTCCTGCCGAAGTGGGTGCCGCTCAACATCTACGACTTCGGCTGCTGGGCCCGGCAGACCATCGTCCCGCTGACGATCGTCTCCGCCGAGCGCCCTGTCCGCCCCGCGCCCTTCCCCCTCGACGAGCTGCACACCGACCCGCGCCGGCCGAACCCGCCGCGCCCGCTCGCCCCCCTCACCGGCTGGGACGGCGTCTTCCAGCGGCTCGACCGGGCCCTGCGCGCCTACCACCGCTTCGCCCCGCGCCGGCTCCGCAGGGCCGCCATGAACGTCGCCGCCCGCTGGATCATCGAACGGCAGGAGAACGACGGCTGCTGGGGCGGCATCCAGCCCCCGGCGGTCTACTCGGTCATCGCCCTCCACCTCCTCGGCTACGACCTGGAACACCCGGTCATGCGGGCCGGGCTGGAATCGCTCGACCGCTTCGCCGTCTGGCGCGAGGAGGCCCCCGGGCCCGACGGCGAGGGCGGGCCCTCACGGATGATCGAGGCCTGCCAGTCGCCCGTCTGGGACACCTGCCTCGCCACCGTCGCCCTCGCCGACGCCGGACTGCCCGCCGACCACCCGGCCCTCGTCAAGGCCGTGGACTGGATGCTCGACGAGGAGATCACCAAGGCGGGGGACTGGGCGGTGCGCCGGCCCGGACTCCCGCCCGGCGGCTGGGCGTTCGAGTTCCACAACGACAATTACCCCGACATCGACGACACCGCCGAGGTGCTCCTCGCGCTGCGCCGGGTGAAACACCCCGATCCCGCGCGCGTGGACGCGGCCGTCGCCCGCGGCGCCCGCTGGACGCTCGGCATGCAGTCGGCGAACGGCGCCTGGGCCGCCTTCGACGCCGACAACACCCGCACCCTCCCCAACAAGCTGCCCTTCTGCGACTTCGGCGAGGTCATCGACCCTCCCTCCGCCGACGTCACCGCCCACGTCGTGGAGATGCTCGCCCACGAGGGGCTGGCGGGAGACCCCCGCACCCGCCGGGGCGTCGACTGGCTCCTCGCCGCGCAGGAGCGCAACGGCGCCTGGTTCGGCCGCTGGGGCGTCAACTACGTGTACGGCACCGGGGCGGTGGTCCCCGCCCTGACCGCCGCCGGCCTGCCCCCCTCGCACCCGGCGATCCGCCGAGCCGTCGGCTGGCTGGTGTCCGTGCAGAACAAGGACGGCGGCTGGGGCGAGGACCTCCGCTCGTACGACCAGGTCTCCTGGATCGGCCGCGGCGTCTCCACCGCCTCCCAGACGGCCTGGGCCCTGATCGCACTCCTCGCGGCGGGCGAGCGCGAGACCGAGGCCGTCCGGCGGGGCGTCGCCCACCTCGTCGGCACCCAGCGGGAGGACGGCTCCTGGGACGAGCCCTACTTCACCGGCACCGGCTTCCCCTGGGACTTCTCCATCAACTACCACCTCTACCGCCAGGTCTTCCCCATCACGGCACTCGGCCGTTATGTGCACGGGGAACCCTCGCTCCGCAAGGGGCGCTGATGGGACGGGAGCCGGGCCCGGGCACGCGGTCCGGCGCCGTGGCACCGCTGCTGGTCGCCTGCGCGCTCGGCATCGAGCGGTTCGCCCTGCGCGGCGGGGCCCGGAGCGGGGCCGCGGGTCCCGTCCGGGTCCTGCGCACCGGCATGGGCCCGGCGCAGGCCCGCCGTGCCGTCGCCCGCGCCCTGGGCGAGGAGCCGTGGCGCGGGGCGGCCGTCGTCGCCTCCGGTTTCTGCGCCGGACTCGCCCCCGGCATGCATCCGGGGGACCTGATCGTCGCCGGCGAGACCCGGGACGCCGACGGGGCGACCGCGTGCACCGGCACCGATCTCCTGGTGGAGGCCCTCGCCAGGGCCGTACCGGGACGGACCGTGCACACCGGGCCGCTGACCGGCTCCGACCACGTGGTGCGGGGCCCCGAGCGGGCCGCGCTGCGGGCCGGTGGCGCGCTCGCCGTCGACATGGAGTCGGCCGCCACCCTCCGTACCGCACGGGCCGCCGGTCCCCGTCCCGTTGCGGCCGTCCGGGTGGTCGTGGACGCCCCGGAGCACGAACTGGTGCGGATCGGCACGGTGAGCGGGGGAATATCGGCCTTCCGCGTCCTTCGTGCCGTCCTTCCCGCTTTATGCGAATGGCACCGTTCTTTGCTGCTCCCCAGGAGGTGAGCGAGTCATGGCCATGCCGCTCCGACAGTCCGTCCGGGTCGGGACCTATCTCTTCCAGCAGAAGCTCCGCAAACGCGACAAGTTTCCTCTCATCGTCGAACTCGAGCCGCTGTACGCCTGCAACCTCAAGTGCGAGGGCTGCGGCAAGATCCAGCACCCCGCCGGTGTCCTCAAGCAGCGCATGCCGGTCGCCCAGGCGGTCGGCGCGGTCCTGGAGTCCGGGGCCCCGATGGTGTCCATCGCCGGCGGTGAGCCGCTGATGCATCCGCAGATCGACGAGATCGTGCGCCAGTTGGTCGCCCGCCGGAAATACGTCTTCCTCTGCACCAACGCGCTCCTGCTCCGCAAGAAACTGGAGAAGTTCCGGCCCTCGCCCTATTTCGCGTTCGCCGTGCACATCGACGGGCTGCGCGAGCGGCACGACGAATCCGTCGCCAAGGAAGGCGTGTTCGACGAGGCGGTCGCGGCGATCAAGGAGGCCAAGCGGCGCGGTTTCCGGGTCACCACGAATTCCACCTTCTTCAACACCGACACCCCGCAGACGGTCGTCGAGGTGCTCAATTTCCTCAACGACGACCTCAAGGTCGACGAAATGATGATCTCGCCCGCCTACGCCTACGAGAAGGCGCCCGACCAGGAGCACTTCCTCGGCGTCGAGCAGACGCGTGAACTCTTCCGCAAGGCCTTCGCCGGCGGCAACCGGCGCCGCTGGCGCCTCAACCACTCGCCCCTCTTCCTGGACTTCCTGGAGGGCAAGGCGGACTTCCCCTGCACCGCCTGGGCCATCCCGAACTACTCCCTCTTCGGCTGGCAGCGCCCCTGCTACCTGATGAGCGACGGCTACGTCCCCACGTACCGCGAACTCGTCGAGGAGACCGACTGGGACAAGTACGGCCGCGGCAAGGACCCGCGCTGCGCCAACTGCATGGCGCACTGCGGCTACGAGCCCACCGCCGTGCTCGCGACCATGGGCTCGCTCAAGGAATCCCTCCGCGCGGTCCGCGAGTCCGTCGCGGGAGGCGGCGCGTGAGGCGGGCGGCATGAGCGGCGACTTCGACCTGCGGGCGCTGCTCGCCGAGCGCGGCGGCGAGCGGTACGAGCTGCACGCCCGGCACCTCAACCCGCAGCTGCCCCGGATGCTCCGTACGATCGGCTTCGACAAGGTCTACGAGCGCGCCGAGGGCGCCCACTTCTGGGACGCCGACGGCAACGACCACCTCGACATGCTCGCCGGTTTCGGCGTGATGGGCCTCGGACGCCACCACCCGGTCGTCCGCAAGGCCCTCCACGACGTCCTCGACGCGGGCCTGGCCGACCTCACCCGCTTCGACTGCCCGCCCCTGCCGGGGCTGCTCGCCGAGCGGCTGCTCGCCCACAGCCCGTACCTCGACCGGGTCTTCTTCGGCAACAGCGGCACCGAGGCCGTGGAGACCGCGCTCAAGTTCGCCCGGTACGCCACCGGCCGGCCCAGGATCCTCTACTGCGACCACGCCTTCCACGGGCTGACCACCGGCGCGCTCTCCGTCAACGGCGAGAAGGGCTTCCGCGAGGGGTTCGCGCCGCTCCTGCCGGACACCGCCATCGCCCTCGGCGACCTCGACGGCCTGGAGCGGGAGCTGCGCTCCGGTGACGTGGCCGCCTTCGTGGTCGAACCCATCCAGGGCAAGGGCGTCCACGCGGCGCCCCCCGGCTTCCTGCGCGCCGCCCAGGAGCTGCTGCGCCGGCACGGGGCCCTGCTCATCGCCGACGAGGTCCAGACGGGACTCGGCAGGACCGGCGACTTCTACGCCCACCAGCACGAGGAGGGCGTCGAACCGGATCTCGTGTGCGTCGCCAAGGCGCTTTCCGGCGGCTACGTGCCGGTCGGCGCCACCCTCGGCAAGGACTGGATCTTCAGGAAGGTCTACTCCTCGATGGACCGGGTCCTGGTCCACTCGGCGAGCTTCGGCTCCAACGCCCAGGCCATGGCCGCCGGGCTCGCCGTCCTCTCCGTGATGGAGAGCGAGGGCACGATCGCCCACGTCCGGCGGATCGGGGACCTGCTCCTCGGGCGGCTCAGGGAGCTCGTGCCGCGGTACGAGCTCCTCCACGAGGTCCGCGGCCGCGGTCTGATGATCGGCATCGAGTTCGGCCGGCCCACCTCGCTGGGGCTGCGCGGGCGGTGGGCGATGCTCCAGGCGGCCCGCAAGGGACTCTTCGCCCAGATGGTGGTCGTCCCGCTGCTCCAGCGGCACCGGATCCTCACCCAGGTCTCCGGCGACCACCTGGAGGTGATCAAGCTGATCCCGCCGCTGGTGGTCGACGAGGCCGACGTGGACCGCTTCGTCACGGCGTTCACGGCGGTCATGGACGAGGCCCACGGCGGGGGCGGGCTGATGTGGGACTTCGGCAGGACGCTCGTACGGCAGGCGGTCGCCCAGCGCTGAGCGCCGGTCGCGGGAGCGCGCCGGTTTTTGCCTCCGGGGCAAGAAAGTTGCCTCGGAGGCACGATGCTGGCGCAATGGACGCATGGACCACGTCCCCGGGGGAGACTCCCCGGACCCCGCCCCGCCCGGCGCCGTCCCGGACGTCGCCCCCCAGCTGCGGGCCCTGCGGCGCCGCCGCGGGCTCACACTGGAGGTGGCCGCCCAGCGCGCCGGGCTCTCCCCGGCTCACCTCTCGCGCCTGGAGACCGGGAACCGGCAGCCCTCTCTGCCGATGCTCCTCGCCCTCGCGCGCATCTACGGTACGACGGTCTCCGCCCTCCTCGGCGAGGCGCCGCCCGAGCACGACCCCGTCGTCCGGGCGGGACGCTCCGAACCGGTCGAGGCGGACGGCTGGATCTACCGCCAGGCGGGCGGCGCCGGGCGCGCCCTCCAGGCCCTGCGGGTCCACGTCCCGTACGCCACCCGGGCCGACATCGTGCGGGTCCACCCGGGGGAGGAGTGGATCCACGTCCTGGAGGGGCGGGTGCGGCTGGCGCTCGGCGAGACCGTGCACGTCCTCGACCCCGGGGACGGCGCGCACTTCGACTCGCTGACCCCGCACCGCATCGGCGCCGCGACCCGGTCCGGCGCCGAGCTGCTCTTCGTCCACACCCTGCTGCAGAGTCCCGTGGCCGAGCTCTGCCTCGGCGACGGAAGCCCGCACCGGCGCTGACCTCGGGCGCCGGCGCCGGTTCCCGCGACGGCCCGTGAGGGCGGCTCCCCGACGGACCGCGACGACCCGTGACGAGGACCCCGTGACGTTTCCTCAGGAAAGGACCGACATGCCCGACATACCAGACAAGTCCGCACCGGTGACCGGCGAGGAACGCGGCGGCGGGAAGTTCCCCAAGGGGCTGGTGCTCCGCCTCTTCGCCTATCTGATCGCCGGGCACCTCTTCGCCGGCTTCCTCTACCTGCTCTTCCTGCTCGGCGGCCAGAACCAGTAGGCGCGGCCGGCCGGGTCAGGCCTCCGTGAGCAGGCGCTCCCGCAGCAGCTCACGGGTCCGGGCGGACAGTCCCAGCCCCTGGGTGAGATAGGCCTCCGGCGAGCCCCAGGTGGCGTCGATCGTCTCGAACGCGGCCCGCAGGTACTCCACCCGCGCGTCGAACAGCGGGCTCAGCAGCTCCATCACCTCCGGCGACATCGCGTCCGGGGCGGTGGAGCTGCGGCGCACCTTGTAGCGGCGGTGCGGGTCGTTCGACACCACGTAGTCCGCCTCGATGGCCTCCCGCTCGACGCCGAGGGCGAGCAGGGTGATGGCGATCGAGAGCCCGGCGCGGTCCTTGCCCGCCGCGCAGTGCATCAGCGCCGGGACGCTCTCCTCGGCCATGGAGTGCAGGATCCGGCTGTGCTCCGCCGTCCGCTCCACAATCATCTTCCGGTACGAATCGGACATCCGGGCGGCGGCCTTGCCGTCTCCCAGGATCTCCCGGAGCTGCGCGAGGTCGCCGCCCCGGACGAGCTTCCAGAACTCCTTGCCGTCGGCCGGGTCGTTCAGCGGTATGTTCACGTTCCGCACGCCGGGCAGCTCGACGTCCGGGCCCTCCACCCGCCGGTCCGCCTCGTTGCGGAAGTCGAAGACCGTGTGCAGGCCCAGCGAGGCGAGGAAGGCGGCGTCCTCCTCGGTCGCGTGGGCGAGGTGGCCGCTGCGGAAGAGGCGCCCGGGGCGCACGGCGCGCCCGTCGGTCGTCGGCAGGCCGCCCACGTCCCGGAAGTTGCGGACCCCGGTGAGTTCGGGCTCGTTCGCCGCGATGGGCGGGATCTGTGGCAGCTGCTGCGTCACGGATGCTCCTGGAGGTAGGCGTTCGGTGGCCGACGCGCGAGGGGTTTCTGGCGCAATCATCCAGGTGGGACCCCCCTGACGCACCCCCGCGGACAGGAATGAGTGATCTGTCCGAATTGAGGCATTGGCGGTAACTCGCGCTGGTTGCAGGTGACATGAGTCATCGTGCGTGAGCAGGGTCATAGAAGTGACGGATCGTGGCCGCCCGCCCGGAGCAATTGCCCTGCGGGAAAAGGGGATCGCGGGTCCGTGGTCCACGGAGGGTGACCGGAATTCCGGCGGAGAACGACGGCGGCGAATGCCGTCGGAAAAGAACGGCTTGTTCCCGCCGACCCCCCTCGTCTAGCGTCACCGTCACTCCGGTCGGACCGCCGAATCCTGCCACCGACCGGAATTCATACCCAGCCCACTCGCGTGGCAGGAGCGGGGGACCCAGGAAGTACGCCGGTCCCGCGACGCAGGACGGCTCGGGGTGAAGTCGCGTGGACACGCGGCCGGACATCTCCAGTCCGAACCCGACAGCTCACCTCGCAGGCGCCGGAGAGGAATTCGCCATGCCCGCGAAGGGTAAGCACCGCCGTCCGAAGATCAATTCCCTCACCCGCGGTTTCGTCGCCGCCGGCACCGGAGGCGCCGTCGTCGCGCTTCCGCTCCTCGGCGCGACCGGCGCCCACGCCGCCGAGCAGGCCGCCCCGGCCGCCGCCGTCCAGACCCACGCCGTGGCCGCCGCCCAGGTGGCGCAGAGCGCCCAGGCCGCGCCCGCCGCGAAGAAGGCCGCCCCGAGGACGTACTCCGTCGTCAGTGGCGACTACCTGTCCAAGATCGCCACCGAGCAGGGTGTCGAGGGCGGCTGGCAGAAGCTGTACGCGGACAACCGCCAGGTCGTCGGCGAGGACCCCTCCCTGATCCTGCCCGGCATGAAGCTGACGCTGAACGGCGAGAACACCGCCGCCGCGCCGAAGGCCGCTCCCAAGGCGGAGCGCAAGGCCGAGCGGAAGGCCGCCCCGAAGACGGAGCGCAAGGCCGCCCCGAAGAAGGAGGAGTCCCGCGCCTCCCGGAGCAGCGAGCGCGCCTCCGCCCCGGCCACGGCCACCTCCGACACGGCGCCGTCCACCGGCAGCTCCACGGCCTCCTCCGGCTGGGTCGCCCCCGTCGCCGGCGGCGTCTCCACCCCGTACCGCGCCTCGGGCTCCATGTGGTCCTCCGGTTACCACACCGGTGCCGACTTCATCGCCTCCTCCGGCACCACCGTCCGCGCCGTCGGCGCCGGCACGGTCGTCTCCGCCGGCTGGAGCGGCGCCTACGGCAACGAGGTCGTCATCCAGCACGCCGACGGCAACTACTCGCAGTACGCCCACCTCTCCTCCCTGGCCGTCTCGGCCGGCCAGTCCGTCAGCGGCGGCCAGCAGATCGGCCTCTCCGGCTCGACCGGCAACTCCACCGGCCCGCACCTGCACTTCGAGATCCGGACCTCGCCCAGCTACGGTTCCGACATCGACCCGCTGGCCTACCTCCGCCAGCACGGCGTCTCCATCTGACCCGCCGCGCTCGAAGGCGCGCGCTCAGGCTCCGCGGTGGCCCGGCACTCCTGTGCCGGGCCACCGGTTTGTTCCGGCCTTGGGGAAATCTTTATCGGTGGCATATGTCACCCGCCGTCAACCCCTCCTTACGGTCGCGTAGGTCACATCCCGGAAGGAAGGATGTGCCCCCGTGGCAGACGATTCGAGATCAACAGACAAGAACGCATTCGGGTCGTACGCGGCGATCGGTGACAGCTTCACCGAGGGCGTCGGAGACCCCGGCCCCGGCGGGACGTACATCGGCTGGGCGGACCGGTTCGCGGTCCTCCTCGCCGACCAGCTGCCGGAGCCCGAGGCCTTCCGCTACGCCAACCTGGCCGTACGGGGGCGCCTGCTCGACCAGATCGTCGCGGAACAGGTCCCGCGGGCGAAGGAACTCGCACCCGACCTGGTGACCTTCTGCGCCGGCGGCAACGACATCATCCGCCCCGGCACCGACCCCGACGACGTGGCCGAGCGCTTCGAGCGCGCCGTCGCCGACCTCACCTCCGCCGTCGGCACGGTCATGGTGACCACCGGCTTCGACACCCGCGACGTGCCCGTGCTCCGGCACCTGCGCGGCAAGATCGCCACCTACACCGCGCACGTCCGCGCCATCGCGGACCGCTACGGCTGCCCGGTCCTCGACCTGTGGTCGCTGCGCTCCGTCCAGGACCGGCGCGCCTGGGACAGCGACCGCCTGCACCTCTCGCCCGACGGCCACACCCGGGTCGCCCTGCGCGCCGCCCAGGTCCTCGGCCTGCCGGTGCCGGCCGACCCGGACCAGCCGTGGCCGCCGGTCCCCCCGCGCGGCACCCTCGAGGTGCGCCGCGACGACATCCACTGGGCCAGGGAGTACCTGGTCCCCTGGATCGGGCGACGGCTGCGCGGCGAGAGCTCCGGCGACCACGTGGAGGCCAAGCGCCCCGACCTCATGCCCCTGTAGCCCGGCTTCATGCCCCTGGGGTCCGCGAGGCGGCCGGGAAGCCGGCGGGGATCCGCTCCAGGACCCCGCCCGCGAACACGTCGTACAGCGGCAGCGTCTCCAGGTGGACGTAGCCGATGTGGTAGTCGCAGACGGCGAGGGGACACGCGCGCGGCCGCAGCGCGGCACGGTGACGGCGTCCGGCTCGCCTCCCGCACGGCGGGTCTCGCCGCACCGGAACGCGTGCTCTGGGCCCCCTCGCCGCGCGCCGCACTCCCCGACGACGAGGACGTGGCGATGGTCGAGGTCGTCAACTCCACGCCCGAGCCCGACGGCGGCCACCGCACGTACTGGCTCCGCGTGCCGCCCGCGACCCGGACCGCGCGAGGGCGTGGCCTGGACCTTCGGCCTCCACGCCGATGTGTACGCGCCTCTCGCGCAGGCCTGTGGAGGCCGGCGCAGGCACCCGGCGGTACGGACGTGGTACGGGGAGGTGAAGGGAGAGGCCGGGCAGGAGTGGCGTACGGGAGGGGGCGGCGGCGGGTGCTGGGATGTGCGCGCCGGACTTCCCGCCCCCGTCACCGTCGAAGGGACCGCCCGTGACGCCCCGTACGCCCCAGATCCCCGGAAGAACCGCCGCCCGGACAGCCGGGGTCCTCGCCACCGCCGCGCTCGTCCTCGGCGGGCTCGTCGCCGCAGCCGCCCCCGCGCAGGCCGCCGCGCCCGTGCGGACGGCCCCGTTCGCCGCGGCCCCCGCCGCCGACCCCGCGACGGTCACCGTGACCGGCAGCGGCAGCGCCTCCGCCGCACCGGATCTCGCGCTCCTCTCCATCGCGGTGGAGGCCGACCGCACGACCGCCAAGGAAGCGATGGCCGCGCAGACCACGGAGGCCGAGAACCTCCTGCGGGTCCTGCGCGCCCAGGGCATCGCGGACCGGGACATCCGGACGGACAGCCTCTCCGTGATGCCCGTCTACACCCAGACCTCCGGCGGCGAGAGCAAGGTGAGCGGCTACCAGGCCGTCCAGTCCTTCACGGTGAAGGTCCGCGCCCTCGACCGGGCCGGCCAGGTCATCGGCGCGGTCAACGAGGCGGCGCGCGACGCGGGCCGCGTGAACGGCGTCGTCTTCGACGTCGCCGACCCGGGAGCCCTGCGCGCCAAGGCCCGCGAGGCGGCCTACCAGGACGCCCATGAGAAGGCACGGCAGCACGCCCGCCTCAGCGGCCACCGCCTCGGCCGCCTGGTCTCCCTGAGCGAGGGCGAGACCACCCGCCCCGGCCAGGGCGCGGCGTCCCCGTCCCTCTCCGCCGACGGAGCCTCGGTCCCGCTGGCCCCCGGTGAGATCGAGGAGCACGTGACGGTCTCGGCGGTCTACGAACTCCTCTGAGCGGCGCCGCCGCCGGTTTCCCCGGAGGGAGAGCCTGTGCGGCGCGCGCCGAGGACGGTTCCGCGGCTGCCGCCCGCTCGCCCGCTCGTGAGGCCTGCCGCCCGCTCGAGAACCGGTGGCTTCCGGCCGCGCGGTGCCGGGGCTCTTGGCGCAGCCCGGGCACCTCGTGCCGGGGCTCAGCCGGAACCGGCGGGCGCAGGCCCCGGTGACCGGTCCGGCCCCGGTTCCGCCTCGGAGCCGGCGACCTCCGCCCCCGCGCCGCCCGCCGGGACCTCCGGGAGGCCCAGTTCGCGCGAGAGGGCCGCGTCGGCCCAGCGGAGCATCGCGGCACGGGTGAGGGGGGCCGCGTAGACCGTGGTCTGGACGGCGAGGCCGTCGAGGAGGGCCGTGAGGCGGAGGGCCGCGGCGGGCGGGTCCGGGCAGCGGAACTCGCCCGCCGCGTCCCCCTCGGCCATCACCCGGGCGAGGGCCGCCTTCCACTCCTGGTCGAGGGAGGCGGCGACCCGCCGCAGTTCCGGGTCGTGCAGGGAGGCGGCCCAGCTCTCGATCCAGAGCCGCCAGCCCTTCGCCTGGCCCGTGGGGGCGTACCAGCGCACGGCCGCCCGCAGCCGCCGCACCGCCGGGACGCGCCGGCCGAGCAGGCGCCGCAGCTGAGCGAGATCGGCCTCGGCCGCGTGGGCGAACGCCGCGGCGACGAGCCGCTCCCTGGTCGCGAAGTGGTAGATCACCAGCGCGTTGCTCACACCGAGCGCCGCGGCCACGTCGGAGATCCGGAAGGCGGCGACGCCCTTCTCCTCGATCTGCCGGACGGCGGCGCCCAGCAGCTCCTCGCGCCGCTCGGCCACGGTCAACCGGACTCTCGCCACGGCGCGCAGCCTACAAGGCTTCCGTACCGGTCGTACCGTTCACCGGTCACCCGGGACCGCTTCCCGGCCGGGGCGGCCGTTCCTCCCGGGGCCCGCCCATAATGGAACGACCCCCAGAGATCAGGAGGTCCTCGTGACCGGTACCGGCTCCGACCGTTCGCTCCGGGCCCGGCTGCGCGCACCGCGCCCCGAGTCCTTCGGCGCGGACCCCACGGGGGAGCGCCTCGCCCGCATCCACCGCTCGCCGAACTTCGCGGACGGCGCCTTCCGCAACCCCGAGCCGGCCCGGCGCGGGCCCACCGGCTCCACCGTCGCCTTCGCGCGGGTCTACTTCGAGAAGGACGGCCGCTCGCGGCGCGCTCCGCTCGGCGCGGTCCCGGTGCACCCGACCACCCTGGCCGACCTCGCCCGGCCTCCGGCCACCGGCCTGCGGATCACCTGGGCCGGGCACTCCAGCGTCCTGGCGGAGATCGACGGGCACCGGGTCCTCTTCGACCCCGTCTGGGGCGAGCGCTGCTCACCCTTCCCCTTCGCCGGCCCCCGGCGGCTCCACCCGGTGCCCGCCCCGCTCGCCGCGCTGGGGCCCGTCGACGTGGTCGTGATCTCGCACGACCACTACGACCACCTCGACCTGCCGACGATCAAGGAGCTGGCGGGGACCGGTACGGTCTTCGCCGTGCCGCTGGGCGTCGGCGCGCACCTGGAGCGGTGGGGCGTGCCCGCCTCCCGGCTGCGGGAGCTCGACTGGAACGAGTCGGCACAGATCGGGGACCTGCGTCTGACGGCGACCCCGGCCCGCCATTTCTGCGGCCGGGGCATACGCAACCGGCAGCACACGCTCTGGGCCTCCTGGGTGGTGCGCGGGCCCGGCCACCGGATCTTCCACAGCGGCGACACCGGCTACTTCGCCGGTTTCCGGGACATCGGGGCCGAGCACGGACCCTTCGACGCCACGATGATCCAGATCGGGGCCTACTCGGAATTCTGGTCGGACATCCACATGACCCCCGCCGAAGGGCTACGCGCCCACCTCGACCTCCAGGGCGGCGAGCCGGCCGGGGTCCTGCTGCCGATCCACTGGGCGACCTTCAACCTCGCCCCGCACGCGTGGGCGGAGCCGGGGGAGTGGACGAAGGACGCGGCCGAGGAGGCCGGGCAGGCGGTGGCGTTCCCTCGTCCCGGGGAGCCGTTCGAGCCCGCGGGGAAGCTGCCCGCGGACGCCTGGTGGCGCGGGGTCTCCCGTCCGATCGCCCGGCCGTGGCGGCGGACGATGCCGGTGGAGGACCCCGGCGGGACGTCCCGGCGTGATCTCGACCTGGCGGGTGACCGCTGAGGCACGGGGCGGGCGGCGGCCGGCCGGTGACCGCTGAGGCACGGGGCGGGCGGCGGCCGGCCGGCGCGTCACCCCCTTTCGCGCACGGGCCCCGAGGCGGCCCCGGGCGCGGACCGGCGCCACCAGGGGCGACGGGTCCGCGGGTGCACGGCGCGGCCGAGGCGCCGTCCGATGAGCAGGTAGCCGAACAGCGCGCCCGCCGTGTTGAGCAGGACGTCGTCGATGTCGAAGGCGCGTCCCGTGATGAGGGCGCCCTGGGTGAGCTCGACGAGCAGCATGGTGCCGGCGGTGACGAGGGCCACCCGCAGGAAGCCGCGGGTCCTGCGGGACAGCAACGGCAGGAGCAGACCGAAGGGGAAGCCCAGGGCCAGGTTGCCGCCGAGCTGCTTGACCGTGTCCACGAAGGCCGGCCTTTGCAGATAGGCCTCGATCGACCGGCCGGGCGTCAGATTCGTGTGGGTGAGACGCTCCGACGCGGGCGACTCCACCAGGGTGAGCTTGGCGAGCACCAGGGCGAACGCCACCATGCCCGCGAGCGCGAGCAGGGCGACGAGCAACCGGACCACCCTGCCCGGACCGCGCGGGCGGGGCTCCTCCGCGACCGGCTCCGGCCGCGTCACCGTGGTGTCCACCGGGCGTGCCTCCGGCGCCGGTTCACCGCCTCCCTCCCGGGATGCGGGCCCGCCGGACCACTGGTGCGCCTCCGGCGACCCCTGGTCGCGGCGCCGGCTCTTGAAGGGACTTCTCCACTCGATCATGTGCCTGCTCCCCCAGGTGCGGGACCGCCTGTCTCGGGGCCCGCGTACCCGTGACGGGTGGCGGTATGCGAGGGGCCCGGTGAGGCCGCCCCACGGTCCCCAGCGGACGCCGTGGCCACAACCTGGCCCAGACGGCGCCGAGTTGGACATGTCATGCGGTTCGGCGGGCAGCAGACGGACATGGGAGAAGACACCGAGAAGAGTTCCCCGCGCCCCGGGCGGCGGGACCGGCCCGGCCGGAGATGGCCCGTCGCCGCCGTCGTGCTGCTCGCCCTGGCCCTCGCCCTGATGCTGGTGGGGCAGGTGCTGCGCCTGCCGGGGCTGGACGTGTTCGGGACCGAGGTCAAGGACCGCTCCGGGCCGGCCGTCCTCAAGTCCGTCCAGGACATGCACCGGTACGAGGGAGCCGCCGGCACCTACCAGGTGGTGGTCGACCTCGAACACGACGCCCGCTTCCTGCCGGACGCGATCCGCGGCACCCGGACCCTGTACGTCGCGACCGGCGGCGTCAGCGCCTACGTGGAACTCGGCGGGATCGGGGAGGACGCCGTCACCGTCGACGCGAAGCGCACCACGGCCACCCTGCGCCTCCCTCACGCCCGTCTCGCGGCGCCCGCCCTGGACCCGGAGCGCTCCTACGCGGTCTCCAAGGAGCGGGGACTGCTCGACCGGATCGGTGATCTCTTCTCCGACAATCCCGCGAGCGAGCGCTCCGTCAACGTCCTCGCCGCGAGAAAGATCGGCGAGGCGGCCCGGGAGTCCGACCTGACGGCCCGCGCCGAGCGGAACACGACCGCGATGCTCCAGGGGCTGCTGCGCGCGCTCGGGTTCGAGCGGGTGACGGTCACGTACGTCTGAACCGTCGGGGCGCCCCCACGCTCCCGCCACCCGCCGGGCGGACGTCAGAACGCGTACCGAACCCGCAGCCAGGGCGCGCGGGACTCGATCACGCGGCGCAGCGTCTCCACCGCCTCACGTTTGACCGTGTTGCGGTAGCGCACGTTCAGGGCGCCGTTCTCGGACCTCTTGGGCTGCTGGAGATCCGGCTGCCACAGGACCTCTTCGGCGCGGGGGTGCCAGCCCAGGTTGACCCCGTGCAGGTCCTCGTTGTGGGTGAGCATGATGATCTCCGCCGCGGCCTGTTCCTTCACCCGCGGGGGGGAGTACGTCGTCCATCATCCGCAGCAGGTCGTCCCAGGCCTCGCGCCAGCCCGGCCGGATCACCACCGGGGAGAGGTTGAAGTGCACCTCGTACCCGGCGTCCAGGAAGTCGGCGGCGGCCGCGAGGCGCGCCGGCACGGGACTGGTGCGGATGTCGAGGAGGCGGGAGTCGTCCGGCGGCATGAGGGAGAAGCGGATCCGCGTGCGGCCCTGGGGGTCCAGCCGCAGCAGATCGGGGTTGACCAGCTTGGTGGCGAAGGAGGCCTTGGCGGTGGGCCAGCGGCGGAAGGCGTGGACGAGGTCGGCGGTGTTGTCGCTGATCAGGTCGTCGACCGAGCAGTCGCCGTTCTCCCCGATGTCGTAGACCCACGCCCGCTCGTCGCACTGGTTGGGTTCCCTTTTCGGGCCGGTGGCGGCGATGTGGCGGCCGAGGGCGCCCAGGACGCGGTCGACGTTGGTGAAGACGGTGATCGGGTTGGCGTACCCCTTGCGTCGCGGGACGTAGCAGTACGCGCAGGCCATGGCGCATCCGTTGGACAGACCGGGGGCGATCCAGTCGGCGGAGCGGCCGTTCGGCCGGACGGTGAGGGAGGAGCGTTCGCCCAGGACCAGGGTCTCGCTCTTGATCCTGACCCAGCGCTCGACGTTCCCCTCGTTGCCGTGCAGGTGCGGGATGCGCCAGTGGGAGTCCGTCTCGACGAGCCGGGCGCCCGGGAAGCGCGCGATGATCTGGCGGCCCCGCCAGGAGGCGGCGGCGGCCGGTTCCGCGTGGATCTCCGTCACCCGCAGCAGCCTGCCCGCCTCGGGCCCGTCACGGAACGGCCGGTCCTCCCTCGCCCCGTTCGTTCCCGCCGCGGCCATGAGGTCCGCCATGTCGAACAGGCCTTCGGGATCACCGACGGGCTCCTGGGGACGCCGTCGCAATGTCCGCTCCGATCCGCTTCGTCCTTCGCCTTCCCCGGTCCGAAGATCTTGACCGTTACCGAGGTGTTTGTCCCAGTCTACGAAGTCGCCGCCTCACCGTCCCCGGCACCCGTGGCGGCGGGCCGCCCGCCCAGGTCCCCGCAGGTGGCCGGGGGGATTCCGCTCTCACCGAGGGTCACCGCCCGGGCGGCGCGGCGGCCCCGGCGGCCAGGGGTCCGCGCGGGGGCCGGGCGAGCCGGGAAGGGGCCCGGGGTGTGACGGCCGGAGGTCGTGGGCGCCCCTGGCGAGACGCGGAACGGCCGACCGGGGGCCGGTCCGGCGGATTCCGGTCACGGCCGATTCCGGTGGAGGGCGGGGGCGTCACGGCGCCCCCAACCCCTTCCGTTCCCGCCTTCCCCCGCCAACCCGTCGTCTTTCGGCCATCGGTTCTCGGCCTGACGTGCGAGGGGTGATACCAGACTCGGGCGCTCTACGGGTAAGTTTGCCAACTGCGCGCCGCCGAGGAACGGTTGGCGACTACAGTGTGTGGTTGATGATCATCGGTAGGCTCATCGGAACCACACACCCCACCCCCGCACGTACCGTACGCAGCACCCGCACGACCCCCGGCAGCACACCCCCGTAGTCCACCCTCCCCGTAGAACATCCCGCAGTACGCCGATTCCCGGGCACGTACCAAGGACACTCATGTCTCAACTTCGCGCACCCTCCTCGCGGTCCGAACGCCGCGAAGGCGGGCGGCACGGCCGGTCAGGCGCCCGCTCCGCCCCCGGTACCAGCGGCAATCCACCGGCGCGGACCCCCGGACAGGTCCCGACGGAAGCCCGCATACGACCTCAGCTCCTCCGGACCTCCGTGCTCCCCGCGGTGGCGGTGGCCCTGGGCGGCGCGGCCGCCGTCCTCTTCACCATCCGCTCCACCGGCGCCGGCCCCACCCCCGGCCTCTGGGCCGCGCTCACCGGGGCCGCCGCCCTCACGGTCGCCTCCGTGACCGCCGCCGCGCTCGGCGCCGACCGGGCCGCCAAGGCCGTCCTGGACCGCTGCAACGCCCTGCGCCGCTCCAGCGCCCGCAGTCAGAGCGAACTCCGCGCCATCGTGGAACAACTGCGCCGCGGCGAGAGCCCGCCCCCCCGGCCCGCGCTGCCCCCGGCCGCCGCCTCGGGCGACGAATTCGACCTGCTCGGGCAGGAGTTGAGCCGCTCGCACGAGGCCGCCGTCGCCGCCGTCGTGCAGGCCTCCCGGCTCTCCAGCAGCGTCGGCAACGAACAGAAGGTCGAGGTCTTCGTCAACCTCGCCCGGCGCCTGCAGTCCCTCGTCCACCGCGAGATCCAGCTCCTCGACGAACTGGAGAACGAGGTCGAGGACCCGGAGCTGCTCAAGGGCCTGTTCCACGTCGACCACCTGGCCACCCGCATCCGCCGGCACGCCGAGAACCTCGCCGTGCTCGGTGGCGCCATCTCCCGCCGCCAGTGGTCGAACCCGGTCACCATGACGGAGGTGCTCCGGTCCTCCATCGCCGAGGTCGAGCAGTACCCCCGCGTCAAGCTGGTGCCGCCGATCGACGGCACGCTCCGGGGCCACGCCGTCGCCGACGTCATCCACCTCCTCGCCGAACTCGTCGAGAACGCCACCCTGTTCTCCGCGCCGCACACCACGGTGCTCCTCCGCGCCCAGTACGTCACGGCCGGACTGGCGATCGAGGTCGAGGACCGGGGCCTGGGCATGCCGGTCACCGAGCAGAACAAGATGAACGCCCTGCTCTCCGACCCCGACCAGGTCAACGTGGCGCACCTGCTCCAGGACGGCCGCATCGGCCTCTTCGTGGTCTCGGCGCTGGCCCGCCGGCACGGCATCGCCGTCCGGCTCCAGTCGAACATCTACGGCGGCGTCCAGGCCGTCCTCGTCCTGCCGCAGGGCCTGCTCGGCGCCGACCCCGAGGGCCTCGCCCAGCACGAGCGGCAGGCCGCGGCCGCCGCCGGATCCCCGGCCGTACCGCCCCAGCAGGTGGCGCTGCAGAACCAGGCGCAGCCCGCCGCCGAACTCCAGGCACCGGCCACACCGGCCCCGGCCGACCCGGCCCCCGCGCCCCGGCCCCCGGCGCCCGTCCGTCCCACCGCACCCGCCCCGGAACCGGCCACGGCCCGGCACGAGGGGTCCGCGGCCCGCCCCGAGGAGGCCCGCGCGCAGGCCACGCCCCCGCCCCCGAACCCGTACTCCCGTACGACCCCGCCGGTGAACGGCTACCAGGACCACGGACCGGCCCCCACACCCGGCCCCGCCGCCCCGATACCGGCCCCGTCGGCCGGCCCGGAGCCCACGGCCCGCCCGGTCCCCCCGGCCCCCCGCACCGAGGCCCCCGGCCGGCCCCTCCTCCCCAAGCGGCGCGCCCAGGAGCACCTCGTCCCGCAGCTGCGCGACGAGCCGGCCGCCCGCAAGCCGGAGGAGCACGCCCTGCACGACCCCGGCCTGATGGCCGCATTCCAGCGCGGAATCGGCCTCGCCGAATCCCAGCCCGCCCCCCATGAACCGCTGCGTCCCGGTGACGCGCACAAGGAGTAGATGCACCATGGCGAGCAATGTGCCGACCGGCCATTCCTCGGATCTCGACTGGCTGCTGAGCGGCCTGGTCCAGCGGGTCCCGTACACCCGCAACGCGGTTCTGCTCTCCTCCGACGGCCTCGTCAAGTCCGTCCACGGCCTCGACCCCGACGCCGCCGACCACATGGCCGCCCTCGCCTCCGGGCTCTACTCGCTCGGCCGCAGCGCGGGCGCCCGCTTCGGCGACGGCGGCGAGGTGCGCCAGGTCGTCGTGGAGCTCGACTCCACCCTCCTCTTCGTCTCCACCGCGGGCTCCGGCACCTGTCTGGCCGTGCTCGCCGGACGCGAGGCGGACGCCGCGGTCCTCGGCTACGAGATGGCGATGCTCGTCAAGAGCGTCCGGCCGTATCTCGTCACCCCGGCCCGGCAGGCGGCCGGAGCGGCAGGTGGCACAGGGCAGTGAACGCGACCCCCCATCAGGACGGGCCCTGGCTCGACGACGCGGCCGGCCGGCTGATCCGTCCCTACACGGTGAGCGGCGGCCGCACCAAGCCCAGCACCGCGCTGGACCTGCTCTCGATGGTGATGGCGACCGGCACGTCCCCGCAGCCGCACCTGGGTCCCGAACACAGCCTGGCCCTCGGGCTGTGCGACGGTCCCACCTCGGTGGCCGAGATCGCGGCGCACTTACGGCTGCCGGCCGTCGTCACCAAGGTCCTCATCTCCGACCTCGTGGACTGCGGGGCGCTCACCGCCAGGGCGCCCCGGTTCCACGCCAATCCCACCGACCGTTCCTTGCTGGAGGCAGTGCTCGATGGCCTACGACAACGGCTCTGAGCGCCACGACAGTTCCGCGACCGATCCCTTCCCGACCGCGCTGAAGATCCTGATCGCGGGTGGATTCGGTGTGGGCAAGACCACCTTCGTGGGCGCCGTCAGCGAGATCGAACCGCTGAGTACCGAGGAGCTGCTGACCTCGGTCAGCGCCGCCACCGACAGCCTGGAGGGGGTGGAGGGCAAGACCACGACCACCGTCGCCATGGACTTCGGCCGCATCACCCTCGACGAGCGCAACGTGCTCTACCTCTTCGGCACCCCGGGCCAGGAGCGCTTCTGGTTCATGTGGGACGAGCTCTCCGAAGGGGCGCTCGGGGCGGTCGTCCTGGCCGACACCCGCAGGCTCCAGGACTGTTTCTCCGCCGTCGACTTCTTCGAGCGGCGGGGCATCGAATTCGTCGTGGCGGTCAACGAGTTCGACGGCGCCTTCCGTTACGAACCGGACGAGGTGCGGGCCGCGCTGGACCTCAAGCCGGAAGTGCCGGTCGTCCTGTGCGACGCCCGGATCTCCAGCTCGGGCATCCGCACCCTGCTCACCCTCGTCCAGCATCTGCTCACCACCATCCCGGCCCCCGCGCCGAGCTTCGGAGCCACGTCATGACCTACGATCCGACCGGTCACCTCCTGCTGACCCCCATCGACAAGGACGCGCCGGCCCGTGTGCAGCGGCTGCGCGAACTCGGCCTGGGGGAGCGGCCGGAGCCGGCCTTCGACGAGTTCGCCCACCGGCTCGCGGACGTGACCGGTGCCCCGTACTCGATGGTCAACTTCATCGACGAGAACCGGCAGTTCTTCGCCGGACTGCACACCCCGGCGGGCACCCACTCGGGCAGTGACCTGGGCGCGGCCGCCGCGGGCGGTGGCGGTGTCGGCCGCTTCATGGCCCGCGACCACGGCTACTGCCCGCACGTCGTCGTCCGGCGCAAGGCCCTCGTCCTGGAGGACGTGTGCGACTACCCGCGTTTCGCGGGGAACCCGGTCGTGGACGAGATCGGCATCCGCTCCTACATGGGCGCCCCGCTGATCGACCGTACCGGCGTCGCGCTGGGCACCATCTGCGTGGTCGACACCGATGTCAGGCCGTGGGGGCGGGCCGGACTGGAGACGATCAAGGCGATGGCGGCGGAGCTCATGGAGCAGATCCACCGCCGTGAGGACGGCATGTTCTGAGCCGGTCACGCACGGCCGGGCCCGGGGACGGTCCTCACCGTCCCCGGGCCCGGCCGTAGGTGTGTCCGGTCAGATGTGCAGGTGATCCGGTGCCGGGGTGCGGACGACCTCCGACAGCCGCTCCGACCAACTGCCCTTGTCCTGGCCGAGGGCCACCTCGGCCAGCCGGAGGAGCTGGATGTCGGAGGTGCCGGCCGGGGCGAAGATGTGGTGCGCGTCGCGGACGTACCGCTCGATGGGCCGGTCGGTGAAGAGGCCGGCGGCGGCATGGATCTCCATGGCGTTGCGGCCGGAGTCGATCGCCGACTCGACGTTGACCAGCTTGGCGTTCATGAGCTCCGCGTCGCAGGACAGCCCCTGGTCGAGCAGGTGCACGGCGTGGTACGCGGTCAGCCGGGCCGTCATCAGACGCGACTGCATCTGACCGAGCTTCAGCTTGACCGTGGGGAGGTCGGAGAGCGGCTTGCCGTAACGGATGCGCTCGGTGGCGAAGCGGGTGGTCTCCTCCAGGATGGCCCGGTGGATGCCGAGGGAGACGGCGGTGAGGTTGGCCCTGCCGTACAGGACGCTGGAGGAGTACGCGACGGAGAGGCCGTCACCCTCGTCGCCGAGCCGGTTGGACGCCGGCACCCGGCAGTTCTCGAAGATCAGCTCACCGAAGCTGAAGCCGTGCAGACCCATGGCGGACTGCTGCGGACCGGTACGGAACCCCGGGCGATCGGATTCGACCAGGAACGCGGTGAGTCCCTTCGAGCCAGGGCCGGTTCTGACCACCACGCCATGCAGGTCGCCCACGTGGCTGTTGCCGACGTAGACCTTGCTGCCGTTGAGGACGTAGTCGTCGCCGTCGCGCACGGCAGTGGCGCTCATGCCGAGGACATGGCCGCCGGATTCGGGCTCGGTCACGGCGATGGTCGGCAGACAGTCACCGGCGGCGATGGCCGGAAGCCAGGTCTTGCGCTGCTCGTCACTGCCGAAGTGAACGATCTTGGCGGTGCCCAGCTGTGAGGCCTGGACCATGGCACCCATGGCACCACTGACCCGGGAGAGCTCCTCGATGATGATGGTTTTGGCCAGGTGGCCGGCGCCCATCCCGCCGTACTCCTGGCCGATTGTCGCTCCCAGCCAGCCCTGTTCGGCGATCATCCGCGACAGCTCGTGGTGAACCGTCCGGGACTCCTCCATCTCGGCTATTCGTGGCCGAACCTCACGCTCTGCGAAGTCACGGACCGTTTCCCTGAGTTCGTGATGCAGCCGACTGCTGAAGTAGCCGTCCATTCGAGTCCCTCCCCTGCGAAACGCCTGCTCGGCGGGTCCGAACAGGTGGTGCATCGGCAGTGGTCCCGTCCCGAACAGGCCGACCTCTTCATGGTGTTGATCTTTATGGGACGGATCAATATCGCCACAATTTTTGTCCGAAACACGAGCTGTTGACGATTGAAACCGACTGTGTTTCGTGTGCTCTTGGCCTGCTCGGTCCGATCGGGACTCCCTGCGCCGTGGACATCTTTCTGCCACATGCCAAGGGCAACGAACCGCCGGGCATATGGCCAGGAGCCCTCCCGGGTCACCTCATGAGCCCCTTCATCCCCAAACAAGCGGCATTCCGGATCTTGAGCCCCGCGTGCGCCTCCCTGGAATCCCGGGGCCGCCGCCCCTTCGCCCCCCTTCCGCTCCCACCCGCCGGGGGCGCGCGGAAGCGTCCACCGGCGCCCCCGCGCGTCACGGAGCGTGACCATCCTGGCCGCGCGCACCCCTCCGCCGACCGAGGAGAAAGGGGTTCGTGACCACCGAGCAAAGTGCGGTATTGTTCTCGTGTGCCTGCGCCGGGGGGAAACCCCAGGTCAGACGGGCAACGGGACGTGGCGCAGCTTGGTAGCGCACTTGACTGGGGGTCAAGGGGTCGCAGGTTCAAATCCTGTCGTCCCGACTTGCGTGACGCAGGTCAGAGGCCGTATCGGACGCATCCGATACGGCCTCGATTCGTTGGGGCACCGCCGGGGCGCCCGGGCCGCCCGCGGCCGCTCGCCATCCGCCGGGGGAAACCCCCGCGCGGGACGGATATCCGACGGGTTGCGGGGCAGGCGGAGGCCTGGAGGTTGATAGGAATGGTTCCCCTTCTGTTGGTTCTGCTGCTCGCTCTGGTCCTTTTCGGGGCCGGTTTCGCGGTGAAGGCGCTGTGGTGGATCGCCGTGATCGTGTTCGTCGTCTGGCTGCTGGGCTTCCTGGTGCGCCCCAAGGGCGGCACGGGCCGCTGGTACCGCTGGTAGCGGAGCCCCGAAAGCCATCGACATGTGTACGCGAAGCTCTGTGGGCGCCACCCTCCGACGGGGTGGCGCCCCCACCCTTGTCCCGGGCCCGGCCGCGTCCCCGTGGAGGACGGCGCGACCCGGCTCTCCGTACCCTGTCGGCGTACGGCCCGGGGGAAGGGCGGCAGTCACGCGAGGAAGGACGGGCGATGAGTGAGGTCATGACCAGGGGGGAACCGCTGCGCCGGCCGCTGCAGTCGGCGAGCGTGACCTACCAGGACTCCGACCTGGGGGCCGGGGTGATCGCGGCGGCCCGTGACTTCGTCGCCGACTTCCTCATGGCCGCGCCGAACACCCGGGGCCGCCCCGTCTCCCCGGACCACGTCGACCTGGCGCGCCTGGTGGTCAGCGAACTCGTGACCAACGCCGTGCGCCACGCGCCCGGCCCCTGCGAGGTCCTCGTCGAACGCTTCGAGAACGCCCTGGACATCTCCGTCACCGACCGGCTCGCAGCCGCCCCCGTCACCCGCCCCCGGGACCCCCGGCGCATCGGGCAGCACGGCCTCGAGATCGTACGGGCGGTCTGCGAGAGCGTCACCGTGGAACCCCAGCGTTCCGGGAAGCGCGTACGGGCCCGTCTCCCCCTCGTATGACACCCTCGTCGAGCGGCCCCGGCGGATCGTGAATAATTTTTCTCGATCCGCTGACGTTTTACCGGCATGAGCCGCGCAAGTGGGGGTACGCGGAACCCCCACGGGGGCAACCGCTACCGACGTACGAGAGAAGGTCATCAGAGTGCCGACCGAGGTGACGACGGAGACGAGGACTGGTGTCGAGACGGGGATGGAGGGTCTTCCCGTACTCGAATCCCCCCGCGATGTCGCTCCCAAGGACGCGCGCGAGCTGTCGAAGGTGTTCTTCGAGAAGCTGGCGGTGACGGAGGAGGGGACGCATGAATACCAGTACGTACGGAACACGCTGATCGAGATGAACATGTCGCTCGTGCGCTACGCGGCGGGCCGCTTCCGCGGCGCCCGTGGCGACGAGATGGAGGACATCGTCCAGGTCGGCACCATCGGCCTGATCAAGGCCATCGACCGCTTCGACCTCTCCCGCGAGGTCGAATTCACCACGTTCGCCGTCCCCTACATCGTCGGCGAGATCAAGCGCTTCTTCCGGGACACCTCCTGGGCCGTCCACGTGCCGCGCCGGTTGCAGGAAGCCCGGGTGGAGCTGGCCAGGGCGACCGAGGAGCTCAGCTCGCGCCTGGGCCGGTCGCCGAGTGTGGCGGAGCTTGCGAGCCTGATGAACCTCTCCGAGGACGAGGTGATCGAGGCGCGGATCGCCGCCAACGGTTACAACTCCGCGTCGCTCGACGCCGCCATCGGTCCGGACGGCGAGGACGACGCCACGGCCCTCGCCGAGTTCATCGGCGTGGAGGACCCGGCGCTCGAACTCTTCGAGGACTTCCACACACTGGCGCCGCTGCTCAGCCAGCTCGACGAGCGCAGCCGCCGCATCCTGCACCTGCGTTTCGTCGAGGAGCGGACGCAGTCGGAGATCGGCAAGGAACTCGGCATCTCCCAGATGCACGTCTCCCGCCTGCTCTCCCGCAACCTGACCCGCCTGCGCGAGGGCATGCTCGACCGCTCGTAGGCGAAGGACCGGCGCCGATGGGGCGCCGACGGCGGAACGGCCTCACCAACCCCCTTCTGGTGAGGCCGTTCCGGCGTGTCCGGGTGGAGCCGTTCCGCCGAGCGACGGGCGGGCCGGGGGAGAGGGGTCAACGGGGGCCCTGCCGCTCCTCGGCCGCCCGCCGGCGCTCCCTGCGCTTCAGCGCCTGCCGCTCGTCCTCGCGCAGCCCGCCCCACACGCCCGTGACCTGGCGGGAGTCGTCCATGGCCCAGCGCAGGCACTCCGCGCGGACAGGGCACTGCCGGCAGATCGCCTTCGCCTCCTCGGCCTGGATGAGTGCCGGTCCACCGGTACCCACCGGGAAGAAGAGGTCGGGGTCGGCGTCCTGGCAGGCGGCCTGTGCGCGCCAGTTGTCCAGCATCGGTCATTCCTCCTGTCGTCCGTGTTCGTTGTTGTGTACGCGTTCACGCGTGTACGTCCGCGGCCGACCGGATCGTCCCCTCGTGCGGGACTCCGGGTCACGGCCCCGTGAGAAGCCGGGAGGCCTCGGCCGCCCAGTCGATCCGCGCGGCCTCCTCCCCCTCCGGCACGGCGGCGTACGTCGTCGTGAGCCAGCTCCGCAGCCCCGCCCGGTCGACGTCGACCATCGCGTACGCCCCCGTCTGGCCGAGCCGCAGGCGCACGCGTCCCTCCCGGCCGCCGCAGCGCAGCGGCCACAGACGGACGTCGCCCTCGCCGCTCAGGACACGTGTCCCGGAGCGCAGCAGGTCCCGGGAGAACGTCCAGTCCACGACGTGGCCCAGGGAGAGCCGGAAGGTGACGCGGACCGCCCAGGGATCGTCGGGGTCGTAGTGGAACGTGGTCTCGACGGGCAGATCGCTCTCGCCCCGTACCTGGCGGGCCGTGGTGTTCCACGGCGCCACGGGGGACGTGGGGAGCGGCCTCGCCGGCAGGGGTGGCTGGGTGGTCTTGTCCCGGCTCGAGTCAGACATCGTTACCAGTTCCGTGGGGGGGAGTGCGCCGGGCCAGACCGGCGCCGTACCTCTCCCTCGTAACCCCGGAACGGCGTTTCACGCCTCTTCCCGTCTCCACGAACGAGGGAATGTGCGGGCCCGGCCGGGGCACGCGGACCGTGAGGCGGAGGACCCCCGGGGCCCTGCGCCGGGCACCCGAAGAGGCCGGGCGGCGGCGAGCCGCCCGGCCCTCGACCACCGGAGGAGTTGTTTCGCGTGACGGAGCATGTGTGGAGCTATCGGCCGACCGCCGGCCGGACGGCCGGCACCGATCTGACCGGCTACAGGGTCGAGGCGACCGACGGCGCCATCGGCAAGGTGGACAAGCACTCCGACGAGGCCGGGGACGCCTATCTGGTCGTGGACACCGGCCCGTGGATCTTCGGCAAGGAGGTCCTCCTTCCGGCGAGCGCCGTGGTCCGGGTCGACCCGGAGGAGCGGACGATCCACGTCGACCGGACCAAGGAGCAGATCAAGGACGCTCCGGAGTTCCACCGGGAGAAGCACCTGGAGGACCCGGACTACCGCACCCGGCTGGGCATGTACTACGGCCTGGGCGGCCCCTTCGGCGGCCCCATGGGCTGACGGTCCCCGCGGAAGGATCCCGTCACCTCCGCGGCCCCCTCCTCGGGGAGGACCGCGGGGCGGCCTCCCGGGAGCACCGGCTAGAGGCCGAAGTAGAAGCGCACCGTCGTCCCCGCGTCGCCGGTGTGCACACGCACCAGGTCGGCCACGTAGTGGACCAGCATCAGGCCCCGCCCGCCGATCTGACCCGGCTGCGGGGGCCGGCGCCCCGCCAGGGGATCGGTGAGGCGGCCCGCGTCGCGGACCTCGCAGACGAGGTGTCCGGCCTCGGTCCCGATCGTCAGCGTCCCGCGCCCGCCCCCGTGCACCACGCTGTTCGTGGTCAGCTCGGCGACGGCCAGCTCGGCGTCGCCCAGCCGCTGACCGGCCAGACCCAGCCGGGCGGCCTGCGCGGTGGCGAACCGGCGAACCTCGGGGAGCTCGTCACTGCCGAAGGCGAAGACGGCGGTTTCGGCCAGGGGCGCCAGCGTCTCGTTGTACCGGGCGACGACCGCCTCCCAGTCGTAGGCGTCGCTGCTCTCCTCGCGCCCGTCGGTGATGAGCGTGGGGTGGGTCATGCGGGCGTCGGCGATCACCTGCGGATCCAGCCGCGCCTCGTCGTACGGGCACAGGATCGTCACGGCCCGGCCCTCGAAGGCCGCGTTGATCAGCGCCTCGTGCTGGGCGCACGCCGGGTACTCCACCGCGCTGCGCCCCGCCCAGATCGGCTCGCCGATGATCCGCACCCGCCCCGTGGGGTGGGCGTCGGCGAAGCCGCGCAGCACCCGGGGGATGATCCGCCCGGGGTTGCGGCCCACGTCGGTCATGTCCAGGAAGAGGACGCCCTCGGCGTCGGCGCCCAGACCGTCCCGGATCAGCTCCAGGTTCGGGCCGGGGACCGCGACCGCCATCGGCTCGCCGCCGGCCAGGCCCTTCCGCAGGAAGGCCACCGTCTGCCGCGCGTACTCCGCGTCGGTGCGGTAGAACAGCGCGGGGTGCACGAACGTCTCGTCGGTGCTCACCGTGCTCATCGCCGCACCACCTCGATCTGCGGGAGCTCCGGCCAGAACATGTCCAGTACCCGCAGCAGCTGGGGCGGGGGATGCTCCACCACCATCCGTCCCTCGGGCAGGCCCATGGCCGTGACCGCGAGCGCCGTCGCCCCGGCCACGTCGACGAAGGCGACGTCCGCCAGTTCCACGTAGGTCACACCTGTGTGCTGCCTGGCCAGCCGGGACAGGGCGTCCTCCCAGGGCCGGCGGGTGAGCTCGCTGACCTCACCGCCGACACGTATCCCGGAACGACCGGGCAACGGGCTCACCTCCAACGCGGCCCTCGTCGACCCCGTCACGCCGGACCCGCCCACCGCATGCGGGACATCTACGTTCGGACTCCTCCACGATCCGCCCGCCACCCGGCCCCCTCTCGGGTCCGCCGGCTCCGGCGGGCAACGTCTTTCAGTGGTACACCCTATCGCGACACCCGTCCCCACCGGCCCGGTACCGCCTCCGGGGGGCCGCCCGCGACGCCGGGGCCGCAGGTTTCCGGCCCGTTTCGCCCGGGGAGGGTTGGAACCCCGTTTCCGTGGACATACGGGAGGGCGGCACGTGTCCGGCGGGCCCGCGTCGGCCTGCCCCGAACCAGGTGGAGGAGGTGGGGAGCGGGTTTGCGGGGGCCCGTGAACCGTGGGGTAGCCTCCGGGCGGTACGCGCCCCGAGATCTGGCGGAATGCCAGGTGGCGGTCGGGCGGAGGAACGGGAGTGTCGGGGCACTGGCCCGGCGATCTACGGAGGCGACGTTCGATGGCTGGCTCTACAGCGCCCGGAACCGCGAGAGCGGGCATGGACACGGAGTCCTCGGCCGCTCAGGTCGGTGAGGCGGAGCTGCGGCTGCTGCTCGCGGGCCTCACGGCGGTGCGGGACGGTGACTTCGGCACCCGGCTCCCTTCCGACGCGGACGGCCTGCTGGGCGAGATCGCCCTGGTCTTCAACGGCATGGTCGACCAGCTGTCGCGGTTCACCTCGGAGGTCACGCGGGTGGCCCGGGAGGTCGGCACCGAGGGAAGGCTCGGCGGACAGGCCCAGGTCCCGGGCGTCTCGGGTACGTGGGAGGACCTGACGGACTCCGTCAACGCCATGGCGGGCAACCTCACCACCCAGGTCCGCGACATCGCGCAGGTCGCGACCGCCGTCGCCAAGGGCGACCTGTCGCAGAAGATCACCGTGGACGCGCGCGGCGAGATCCTGGAGCTGAAGAACACCGTCAACACGATGGTCGACCAGCTCGGCTCGTTCGCCGGTGAGGTGACGCGTGTGGCGCGCGAGGTCGGCACCGAGGGCATCCTCGGCGGCCAGGCCGACGTCAAGGGCGTCTCGGGTACGTGGCGGGACCTCACCGACTCGGTGAACTTCATGGCCGGCAACCTCACCAGCCAGGTCCGCGCCATCGCGCAGGTCGCGACCGCCGTGGCGGAGGGCGACCTGTCGCAGAAGATCACCGTCGACGCGCGCGGCGAGATCCTGGAGCTGAAGAGCACCATCAACACGATGGTCGACCAGCTCGGCTCGTTCGCCGGTGAGGTGACGCGTGTGGCGCGCGAGGTCGGCACCGACGGCATCCTCGGAGGCCAGGCCGACGTCAAGGGCGTCTCGGGCACCTGGCGCGACCTGACCGAGTCGGTCAACGTGATGGCCGACAACCTGACCGCGCAGGTCCGCGCGATCGCCGAGGTCACCACGGCGGTGGCCCAGGGCGACCTGACCCAGAAGATCCGGGTGGACGCGCGGGGCGAGATCCTGGAGCTGAAGGAGACCATCAACACGATGGTCGACCAGCTCTCGGCCTTCGCGGACGAGGTGACGCGCGTGGCCCGGGAGGTCGGCACGGCCGGAAACCTCGGCGGCCAGGCCACCGTGCGCGGCGTCTCGGGCACGTGGAAGGACCTGACCGACAACGTCAACGTGATGGCGTTCAACCTGACCGGCCAGGTCCGGTCGATCGCCCAGGTCGCGGCCGCGGTCGCCCGGGGCGACCTGTCGCAGAAGATCACGGTGGAGGCGGAGGGCGAGGTCGCCGCCCTCGCCGGTGTGATCAACACCATGGTGGACACCCTGTCGGCCTTCGCGGACGAGGTGACGCGGGTGGCCCGGGAGGTCGGCACCGAGGGCATCCTCGGCGGCCAGGCCCGGGTGCCGAACGTGGCCGGCACGTGGAAGGACCTGACCGACAACGTCAACTTCATGGCGCACAACCTGACCAGTCAGGTGCGCAACATCGCCCAGGTCACCACGGCGGTCGCCCGCGGCGACCTGACCCGCAAGATCGACGTGGACGCGCGCGGCGAGATCCTGGAGCTGAAGACCACCATCAACACGATGGTCGACCAGCTGAGCTCCTTCGCCGCGGAGGTGACGCGCGTCGCGCGCGAGGTCGGCAGCGAGGGCCGGCTCGGCGGCCAGGCGGAGGTCGCCGGCGTCTCCGGCACGTGGAAGCGACTCACCGAGAACGTCAACGAGCTGGCCGGCAACCTGACCCGGCAGGTCCGGGCGATCGCCGAGGTCACCAGCGCCGTGGCGGAGGGCGACCTCACGCGGTCGATCACCGTGGACGCCTCCGGCGAGGTCGCCGACCTCAAGGACAACATCAACTTCATGGTGGAGTCCCTGCGGGAGACCACGCGGGCCAACGAGGAACAGGACTGGCTCAAGACGAACCTGGCCCGCATCACCGCCCTGATGCAGGGCCGGCGCGATCTGACGGTGGTCGCCGAGTCCATCATGGACGAGCTGACGCCGCTGGTCTCCGCCCAGTGCGGCGCCTTCTACCTGGCCGAGGACACGGCCGACGGCACCGTCCTGCAGCTCGTCGCCTCCTACGCCTTCCCGGACGGCGCCCGCCCGACCCGCTTCCGCCTCGGCGAGTCCTTCGTCGGCCAGGCCGCGCGCGGCCGGCGCCCCATCGCCGTCGACGACCTGCCGGCCGACTACCTGCCGGTGGCCGGCGGTCTCGGCCGGACCGAGGCGCTGTCCCTGATCGTCCTGCCCATCGTGGTCGAGGAGCAGGTGCTCGGCGTCATCGAGCTGGCGTCGGTGCACCGGTTCACCCAGATCCACCGGGACTTCCTGGACCAGCTCATGGAGGCGATCGGGGTGAACGTGAACACGATCGTCGCCAACGCCCGCACCGACGAGCTGCTCGGGGAGTCCCAGCGCCTGACCGCCGAACTCCAGGTCCGCTCGCAGGAACTCCAGGCCCGCCAGGAGGAACTGCAGGCCTCCAACAGCGAGCTGGAGGAGAAGGCGGCCCTGCTGGCCGCGCAGAACCGCGACATCGAGACCAAGAACCTGGAGATCGAGCAGGCCCGCCAGGAACTGGAGGAGCGGGCCCACCAGCTGTCGCTCGCCTCGAAGTACAAGTCGGAGTTCCTGGCCAACATGAGCCACGAACTGCGCACCCCGCTCAACAGCCTGCTCATCCTCGCGCAGTTGCTCGCCCAGAACCCGTCCCGGAACCTCACCGCGAAGCAGGTCGAGTACGCCGGGATCATCCACTCGGCCGGCTCCGACCTGCTGCAGCTGATCAACGACATCCTCGACCTGTCGAAGGTCGAGGCCGGGAAGATGGACGTCACCCCCGAGGTCGTCCCCGTGAGCGTGCTCCTGGAGTACGTCGAGGCCACCTTCCGGCCGCTGACCGGCCAGAAGAACCTCTCGTTCGCCGTCCGCACCTCGCCGGACGTCCCCGAGGAGCTCCTCACCGACGACTACCGGCTCCGCCAGATCCTGCGGAACCTGCTGTCCAACGCGGTCAAGTTCACCGAACAGGGCGGCGTCGAGCTGCACATCGAGCCCGCCGACGAGGCCGGGATCCCCGACATCGTCCGCCGGGACGGCCTCGTACTGGCGTTCCGGGTGCACGACACCGGCATCGGTATCGCGCCCCAGCACCTGGAGACCGTCTTCGGCGCCTTCCAGCAGGCCGACGGCACCACCAACCGCAAGTACGGCGGCACCGGCCTCGGCCTGTCCATCAGCCGTGAGATCGCCTACCTCCTGGGCGGGGCGATCACCGCCGAGAGCACCCTGGGGAAGGGCAGCAGCTTCACCCTCTACCTGCCGGCCGTCCACAAGGACTTCGCCGAGACCTCGCCGGCACGCCCCCTGGAGGCGCGCGAGCAGGTCGCCATCGAGGGAACCGTCACGTACGACGAGGGCCCGGCGGCCGGTGCGTCACCTGCCCAGCAGCGCCGCCTGCTCGTGGTCGAGGCACGGCCCAACGGCCTCCTCTCGCTGGTGGCGGAGAGCGCGCTCGGCGATCTGCACCGCCAGGCCGAGGCGCCCGGTCAGCGCGGGGTCGAGGTCATCACGGCGGTCGGCGCCCAGGAGGCCGCGAGCACCCTGGCCACCCACCCCTGCCACTGCCTGGTCCTCGACCTGGACCTCGCCGACGGCGCGGCCTTCGCCCTGCTGGAGGGGATGGAACGCGACCCGGCCCTCCAGTCGGTGCCCGTCCTGGTCCACAGCGGCCGCGGCGTCGCGTCCGAGGACGAGCGCCTGCTCAAGCGGCAGGACGGCGCACGGCTCCTGGAGGTGATCACCAGCCTCGACGAGCTGCGCGAGCGCATCGCCCTGCACATGAGCGCCGACCGGCCCGGGGACGTCGTCCCGCTGGTGCGCGGCACGGACACCACGAGCGTCGCCTGGCAGTCGGACGTGGACACGTCCCTCGCGGGCCGTACCGCCCTGGTCGTCGACGACGACGACCGCAACCTGTACGCGATCACCGGCGTCCTGGAGCTGCACGGGATGCGCGTCATGCAGGCGGAGAACGGGCGGGCGGCGCTCGACGCCCTCGCGGCGCACCCCGACATCGACGTGATCCTGATGGACGTGATGATGCCGGAGATGGACGGCTACACGGCCACCGCCGCGATCCGGGCGATGCCGGAGCACGCCCGGCTGCCGATCATCGCGGTCACGGCCAAGGCCATGGTCGGCGACCGGGAGAAGAGCCTGGCGTCGGGAGCCACCGACTACATCACCAAGCCGGTCGACTCCGGGGAGCTGATCAGCCGCCTCAAGCACCACCTGGCGCTTTAGGGCGCACCGGCCGATAGCATTCCACGGATCCGAGGAGCGTCCTGACGTGCACCAGTCTTCCGAACCGCCCGGCGCGCACGGCGGCCTCGCCGCCGTGTCCGCCGACGGCCCCAGGGTCGGCTCGCAGCGCGACCCGGCCGTGCGGCCCGCGTCCGCCGCCGCCCGCGAGCAGGACGCGGCGCCCGGCCGCGGCGCGGACGCCTCCGCCGTGGGCCGGCTCGCGACCACCGTCGAGCGGCTGCGCCAGGAGCTCCAGCGGGCCCACGCCGACGCCGCGGGGCGCGCCCTGGTCGAGATGGCCATGGGCATGCTCATCGAGCGGCTCGGCTGCAGCCCCGCCGAAGCCGCCGTCCAGCTGTCGGACCTGGCCGCCCAGGCCGACGTCTCCGTGCTGGAACTCGCGGCCGATCTCGTCAACCAGGCGGCCGAGGACCGGATCTCCGCCATCGCCCGCGACTTCGTCCGGTCCTCGGCGGAGCCCGCCGCCGACTCCGCCGCGCTGCGCCTGCGCTGCGCCGAGGCGCACGCCCTCGCGGGCGGCGACACCGGCGCGGCGGCCCGCTCGATGCTCGACCAGGCGCTCCGCCCGCTCGGCGCCGTCGCCGTCGCCATCTGGGCGGCCCACCCCGACCAGTCCCTGTCCCTCGCCGGCAGCGCGGGCTTCAGCTCCCAGGAGGCCACCCGCTGGCGGCACGTGCCGCCCGGTGTGCCCACGCCCGCCCGCCGGGCCCTCGACGAGCGGGCCGCCGTCGGCTACGCCACCCTGGCCGACGCCGCCCTGCCGTCGATCGGGCAGCACGACGTGGGCGGCGGGCGGCTCGCCGTCCCCGCCGGGATCGGCGGACGCCTCACCGGCGTCCTGGAGATCTGCTGGCCCGACCGGCTGCCGGCGCTGTCCCAGTCGCTGGAGCGGCAGTTCGAGGCGCTCGCGGAGCTCGCCGCGGCGACCCTGGAGACCTGGTCCGACCTCGGCGGCACCGAACAGGACGCGCCGGACGCGCACCTGGAGGACCTCCGCCGGCTCGTCGACGGCCTCTCCGACCCGTGCCTCATCCTCCAGATGGCGCCGGACAGCGCGGAGATGCCCCTCGAATTCACCATCCGGTACGTCAACCCGGCCTTCGTCGACTTCGCCGGCCGCCCCGCCGGCGCCATCGTGGGCGCCGGTCTCCTGGAGGCGTACCCGCTCGCCGCGGAGGCCGGCGGCCTGATGGAGAAGGTCGAGCACGTCTTCGTCACCGGCGAGCCGTTCCGCGCCACCAACATGAAGCTCACCGCCATGGTCGAAGGCGTGCCGCTCAGCGCCCGGGCCCGGGTGAGCATCAGCCGCCACGGCGACAGCGTGGCCGTGGTCTGGCGCCTCGACGACGGAACGCCCCGGGTGGCGCGGCTGCTCCAGCACGCCCAGCGCCTCGGACGGATCGGCGGCTTCGAGGAGAACCTGCAGACCGGCCAGATCGCCTGGAACGAGACCGTCTACGAGCTGCACGGCCTGTCACCCACCGCGCAGCCGATCCCGCTGGACCAGCTCGCCGAACACGTCCACCCCGACGACCAGCACAACATCGGCCGGTTCCTGCGCACGCTGCTGCACCACGAGCGGCCGGCGTCCACCGCCTTCCGGCTCCAGCGCCCCGACGGCGTCGCCCGCCACATCCGTATCGTCGCCGAGCCGGTGCGCGACCCCGACGCGGGCCTGCGCGTCGTCCGGGGGGCGTACCAGGACATCTCCGCCCAGCACTGGACGGAGGTGGCGCTCGCCGCGACGCGGGACCAGCTGATCCAGACCGAGCTGCAGGCGGCCGAGGGCAACCGCCTCGTCCTCCAGCTGCAGCACGCGATCATGCCGCCGGCCCGCGGCACCTTCAGCCTCCACGACCTGCAGGTGGCCGTCCGCTACCGGCCGGCCGAGAAGGAGCACCTCGTCGGCGGCGACTGGTACGACACCCTCACCCTGCCCTCGGGCGAGGTGCTGCTCTGCGTGGGCGACGTCGCCGGCCACGGCATCGACGCCGCCACCGGCATGGTCGCGCTGCGCAACGCCCTGCGCGGCCTCGCCGCCACCGGCGCGGGCCCCGCGCAGCTGCTGACCTGGCTCAACAGCATCACGCACCAGCTCACCGAGAACCTCACGGCGACCGCGGCCTGCGGCCTGTACGACCCCGCGACCCGCCGTCTGCGCTGGGCGCGCGCCGGGCACCTGCCTCCGGTCCTCCTTCGGGAGGGGCGCGCGACCACCCTTCCGCAGCTCGGCGGTATCCTCCTCGGCGTGTTGGAACAGGCGGAGTACGACGAGGACGAGGTCCACCTCCAGCCCGGCGACGTCCTGGTGATGTACACCGACGGCCTCATCGAACGCCGTGACCAGGGGCTGCAGACCTCCCTGGCGAACCTGGTCGCCCTGACCGAGAAGGCCGACAGCGAGTCCGGTGAGCGCCCCAACTCCCTCGAGGCGCGCCTGGACCACCTCCTGCGCTACAGCGGCTCGGACACGGACGACGACACCTGCCTCGTCGGCGTCTCGGTCCAGGGACCTGAGCGCGGGTAGCCCCCTTTTCCGTTCGTACGCAAGGAGCACACCATCACGATGCGAGCCGACAACGGGCAGGAGACCGCGGCGCAGGGCGCACCCGGGCCGGAGGCGTCACCGGCCGAGGTGCCGCGCGCCGAGGCCGCGGTGTCGCTGCGGACGCACCGGACCGAGACGGGCGTGGCCGTGGTCACGATCGCCGGGGACCTCGACTTCGACACCCTGGCGGCCGTCCAGGAGGGGCTGACCGGCCTCGCCGAGGAGCGGCCGCCCGCGCTGGTGGTCGACCTCGCGCAGGTCGGCTTCTGCGACTCCTCGGGCCTGAACCTGCTGCTGCGCACCCGCGCGGCGGCGGTCGCCGCGGGGTCGGAGCTGCGCCTGGCCGGGGTCACCCCCGGCGTGATGCGGGTGCTCGAGCTGACCGGCGCCGACACCGTGTTCTCCCTCTACGGCTCGGTCGCGGACGCGCTCGAGGCCTGACGGACCCGGCCGCCCGCCACGGGCGCGCGGGGACAGGGAACCGGCGCCCGGCGCGCCGCCGGCGGGCGGGGCCCCTACCCGGCACGGCCCGCGGGGCCGGCGGGGCCGTCCGGCGTGCGCCCGGGGCCCGGCGGTGTTCCGCCGGGGTCGTCCGGTGCTTCCGGGCGGCCGTCACGGTACGGCGGTGAAGGAGCGCGTCCAGGTGCGCAGCAGGCCGTCGTCCCCGACGGTGAAGACGTCCACGAAACCCTGCTCACGGGCGGTGCCGTCCGCGGGGATCCGGCGGCCGGTGACGGTCACCGTGCGGTCGCGGGCCGTCAGGCGGTCGACGGCGTGGCGGACGCGGGGGAGGGCGTGGGCGCGCAGTGCCTCCGTACGGCCCCGGGCGGGCGGACGCCCCGGGAACTCCACCACCACCGCCTCGTGCAGCAGTGAACCGCATCCGTCCGGGTCTCCCGCGTCGAGGTAGTCGTAGAGCAGACGGACGTGATCGGCGCCCGCGGCGGTCAGCAGATCCACCGGTCCCGCCCCTCCCCTCGGTAGCGTCCTCGTGTCGTCATGGCCGTTCAACGGCGCCCACCCCTTTCCCCTTCCCGTCCACGATGCGGCGCGCGCCCAACTCCCTGTTATCGCCCGCTTATCGCGACAGGGATCTTCACGGCATGGACAGGACAGGGAGGGATGTGGAGACTGTCTTCACTCGATCCTGGCGTCCCGGCGTGTACCTGCGCGGTCCGGTCCCGTCCGGTGCTGTCCGGCGTGTCGACTCATCTGTTGCGTGGGGGAATCAGTGGCTGCTGCCGACGGCGGGTTAACGGATCAGAGCGACCCGGACGGGCCCCGGCTCACCTTCCGGGTCCTGGGGCCGCTGCAGGTCCAGGGGGCCGCCGGGCCGCTGCGCGTGCCCCCGGGGCGGCAGGAGATGATCCTCGCCGCGCTGCTCCTGGAGAGCAACAGGGTCGTCAGCACCAGTCAGCTCGTCGACCTCATCTGGGAGGACAACCCGCCGGAGACGGCCCGCACCCAGGTCCAGATCTGCGTCTCCCGGCTGCGGAAGATGCTCGCCGCCGCCGACGGCGAGGTCTCCCTCGTCACCCGGCCGCCCGGCTACGTCCTCCACACCGGCGCCGACAACGTCGACGCCGCCCTCTTCACGGCACTCGTCCAGCGCGCCCGCGGCCTCGGCGAGACCGGGCGCCCGGAGGAAGCGGTGGGGATCCTGAGATCGGCCGTCACCCTGTGGCAGGGGGACTGCCTCACCGGTCTCGACTCCGGCCCGCTCGCCAACAGGGCCCGCCGGCTCAACGAGGAGCGGCTCGCCGCCGTCGAGCTCCGCATCCGGCTCGAACTCGAACTCGGCCACCACGACCGCCTGGTGAGCGAGCTTCAGATGCTCACCCACGAACACCCGCTGCGCGAGAAACTCCACGGGCAGCTCATCCAGGCCCTGTACTGGTCCGGCCGCCAGGCCGAAGCCCTGGAGGCCTTCCGCGCCGCCCGCCGCTACCTCGCCGAGGAACTCGGCCTCGAACCCAGCCGCGAACTGCGCGACCTCGAGGCGGCCATCCTCGCCGGAGAACTCCCGGCGCCCGCCGCCCCGTCCGCTCCCGCCGTCCCGGCCCCGGCCGCCCGCCCGGCCGAGGAGGGGGAGGAGGCACCAACCGCCGGCGCGGCGCCCGCACCCGGCTCCGCCCCCGCACGCCACGACACAGTGCCGCACCAACTGCCCGCCGACACCGCCGACTTCGTCGCAGACGCACAGCGGCTCGCCGCCCTGGAGAAGGCGCTCACCGGCGACGACGGACGGGCCACCGTCGGACTCGCCGCCATCACCGGAAAACCCGGCACCGGAAAGTCCACCCTCGCCGTCCACGTCGCCCACGCCCTGGCGGAGACCGGCTTCCCCGACGGACAGCTCTACTGCGACCTGCGCGGCACCACGGGAGCCCCCGCCACCCCCGTCGAAGTCCTCGGACGGTTCCTGCGCGCCCTCGGCATCCCCGGCCAGCTCATCCCCGAAACCCTCGACGAGCGCGCCGAGATGTACCGCACCCGTCTCGCCGCCCGCCGCCTCCTCGTGGTCCTGGACGACGCCGCGGGCGAGGGTCAGGTCCTGCCGCTGCTCCCCGGCAGCCGGGGCTGCGCCGTCCTCGTCACCAGCCGCGCCCGTCTCACCGCCCTGCCCGGCGCCCACCGCGTCGAACTCGACGTCCTGGACGAGGACCGTGCCCTGGAACTCCTCGCGCGCATCATCGGCGCGGACCGGGTCGCCGGCGAGGCCGTCGCCGCCGAGGCCCTCGTCCGCACCGTCGGCCGGCTCCCGCTCGCCCTGCGGATCGTCGCCGCCCGCCTCGCCGCCCGCCCGCACTGGACGCTGGCCTCGATGGTGCAGCGGCTCGCCGACGAACGGAACCGGCTGGACGAGCTCACCCACGGCGAGATGACCATGCGGGCCAGCCTCTCCCTCACCTACGAGGGACTGGCCCCCGAGGACCGCGGCCTGCTGCGGCTGCTGAGCATGGCCCAGGCCCCCACCCTGCCGAGCTGGCTCGCCGGCGCTCTCCTCGACGACCGCCGCCCCTTCCCCTCCGACCTCATGGAACCCCTCGTCGACGTGCAGATGCTCGACGTCGCCGGGGTCGAACCGACCGGCGGCTTCCGCTACCGCTTCCACGAGATCATCCGCGTCTACGCCCGCGAACAGCTGGCCGCCCAGCACCCGCCCGAGGCCCGGCGCGCCGCCTTCGCCCGCATGGCCGGCGGCTGGATGCACCTGGCCCAGGAGGCCCACCGCAAGGTCTACGGCGGTGACTTCACCGTCCTGCACGGCGACGCCTCCCGCTGGGAGCCGCCCGCCGCGTACACCGACGACACCCTCGCCGACCCCCTGGCCTGGCTCGACGCCGAACAGACCGCCCTGTGCGGCATGGTCGGGCACGCCGCCGACGAAGGACTGCACGACCTCTGCTGGGACCTCGCCACCTCCCTCGTCACCCTGTTCGAGGTGCGCGGCCACTACGACCTCTGGGAACGGACCCATCTCACCGCCCTCGCCGCCGTCCGCAAGGCGGGCAACCTGCGCGGCACCGCCGCCGTCCGGGCCTCCCTCGGCTCGCTCTACATGAGCCGCAGCCAGTACGACACCGCCCGGCAGGCCCTCACCTCGGCACTCGACGTCTTCCAGGCCCTCGACGAACCCATGGGCGAGGCGCTCTGCCGCCGCGACATGGCCCTCATCGCCCGGACCGGCGGCGACGACGCCACCGCCCTGGAGCTCTACCGGCGCTCCCTCGCCGACTTCGACCGGGCCGGGGACGTCGTCGGCCGCGCCATCGTCCTCACCCAGAGCGCCCACATCCGCATGCGGCAGGGCGAGATCGGCCTCGCGCAGCGGCAGCTCGACGAGGCGCTCGACATCTACGAGGGCGTCGGCTACACGGGCGGTCGCGCCCGGACCCTGCGGCGGGTCGGCCAGGTGCTCCTGGAACAGGGGCAGAGCGACCTGGCGGTCCTCACCTTCACCGAGGTGCTGGAACTCTGCCGGGACTCCGGCGACGTGATCGGCGAAGGACACCTGCTGCGCGACCTGGGGCACGCCTTCGCGATGATGGGGCGGCCGGACCGGGCCCGTGACTTCTACGACCGGGCGGTCGCCGCGCGGGAGCAGATCATGGATTTTAGCGGGGGCGCACTGGCGCGCCTCGACCTCGCTCGGCTGCTGAAGGAGGAGCCGGGGCGCTCGCGGGAGCTGCTGACGCCCGCGGTCGCGGTGTTCCGGGAGCGGCGGATGGTCCGGGAGCTGGCGGAGGCGGAGCGGCTGCTCGGCGCCTGCTGAGCGAGGGCGACCGCGGTGAGCGAGGGCGACCGCGGTGAGCGGGGGTTCGAGTGAGCGGGGGTGCCTGAGAGCGGGGCGCCCGGGCGGAGGGCGTTCACCGCGCGGGCGGGAGGCTCGGGGGCCGCAGGCCGGGGGGGCCGGGTGACCGGTCCGCTCGTGACCGGCGTACGGTGCGGTGTTCAGTCCCAGGGGTTGTTGCCGTCGGTGGTGCCGGTGCCGCCCGTCGCACCCGGGGTGGGGGTCGCCGAGGTGCCCGGGGTGGTGGTGGCCGGGGCGGTCTCGTCGGCCCAGCTCGTCTGGAGGCCGACGCCCGTCACCAGGACGATCAGCGCGGAGGTGACGGCGGCGCGGAGGGCGGTGCGGCGGGGGGCGGTGGTCTTCGACATCGGATTCTCCGTCTCTGCGGGGCTGGCGTTTCCTTCTGACCACCAACGTAGGGAGCAGCGGATTCACCGCACCGGCCGCTGTCCTATCCCCCCGCTATCACCGTGCCGCCCCCGGTATCACGCCCGCCCGGACCGCTGTCACGCGGCCGCCGGCGGACCGCGTGCGACCCCGGGAGCGGCGCCTTCCCCGGTTAGTGACGCGATGCCCCGTCGATAGGCGGCCTTCGGAGTCTGGACCCCAGCAGACGGCGAGGTCACCGCCGCGACCGGCCCCGACCAGGCCGGCCGCCGCCCGGCCCCGCCCCCACCTGACCAGCGGGAGTTCTCCATGACGACCGGTCTCTCCCCCGAGGGCACGACGACGGCCACCGCCGCCCTCGGCACCCTCATCCGCGGACACCGCCTCCGCATCGGGCTCACCCAGCGCGAACTCGCGGACCTCTCCACCATCAGCGTCCGCGCCATCCGGGACCTGGAGAAGGGCAAGGCCCTCCGACCGCGTGCCGAAACGATCCGCCTGATAGCCGACGGGCTACGGCTCGGCCCCCGTGCCAGGACCGCCCTCGAGGAGGCCGTGCGCCGCGGCCACCACGGCGGCGGCAGCCGGCACCTGCTCCTGGAGCGGTGCGCGCCGCCCGCCCCCCTCCACCCCCTGATCGGCCGCCAGGCCGAGGCCACCGTCCTCGCCGAGGAGTTGCGTTCCGGCGCCGAGCGCCTCGTCACCGTCGTCGGTCTGAGCGGCGTCGGCAAGACCCGGCTCGCCCTGGAGACCGCCGCCCGGCTGCACGACGCGGGCTTCCCCGTCCTCTGGCACACGGCCCCCGGGGCGGTCACCGACTCCCTGCCGCCCGACGACGACCCGCTGCTCGCCGTGACCACCGCCTGCGCCGCCCACCTCCAGACACCCGAGCCCCGTACGCACCCTGATACGACCACTGCGTACGGCACCGGTGCCGGGGCGTCGTACGGCGCCCCCGCCCCCGCCGACGAGCAGCCGCCCGCCGCCCTCCTCGCCGCGCTCGGGGACCGCGACGCCCTCCTGGTCCTCGACGGCGCCGCGCCGGCCCGGCTCGACTTCCCGCGCCTGACCCGGCTGCTGCGCGAACTCCCCGGCCTGCGCGTCCTCGTCACCGCCGACACGCCCTGGAACGTCCCCGGCGAACGCCTCTTCCTCCTCGCGCCTCTCGACGCCCCGCGGCCCGACGCCCCGGCCGGCGCCGACGCCCCCGCCGTACGGTTCCTCCTCGGCCGGATCCGCCAGGTGCGCCCCGACATCGTCCCCGACGAGCGCAGCCTCGCCGACGTCGCCTGGGTGGCGCACCGTCTCGACGGGCACCCGCTCGCCCTCGCCGCGGCCGCGTCCTGGCTCACCGTCTGCGACCTGCCCACCCTGCGCGGCATCGTGGAGACCGACCCGGCGGCGCTCCTCGACCACCTCGCCGACGGCCGTTCCGGCTCCCACCTCCGCGACGGCGTCGACCGCACCCTCGCCCAACTCCCCGCCTCGTCGCGGGAACTCGTCGGCCGACTGTGCACGGCGGCCGGGGACGACTTCGACCTGGACGAGGTCGTCCGGCTCACCGGCCGGTCCCTGCCGGACTGCGGCCGCATGGTCCGGACGCTGCTCATCGGCGGCGTCATCCGCCCCGGCACCGACCACGGCCGCTCCACCTTCCGGGTGCTGCGCGTCGTCCGGGCCCTCGCCGCCCGCCAGGAGCCCGGCCCCCCGGCGCACGCCGCCTCCTGCGCCTCCGCCGGAATGCCGGAAGCCCGCGCTTCCGCCGCCCCCGCCGTCGCCGCCCCCGCTGCCGCCTGACTGCCGCAGCGCCGCCGTTCCGCTGCCGTACCGCCGGATCAACTGCCGCTCGGGGCCCACACGCAGGGGTTGTATGGCCAGGGCCGCCCCGGCCGGGATGCCACCCGGGGCCGCCACCACCGTGACGTGACCCCACAGGAGCCCCCATGCCGTTCGACACGCCCGTCGCATCCGCACCGGCCGCCGTGCGGCTGCCGCTCTCCGTGGCCCAGCGGGACATCTGGACGGCCCACCTCCTCGACCCCACCGGCGTCTCGTACAACGTCGGCGAGTGCCGGGAGATCAACGGCCCCGTCGACCCCCACCTCATGGCGGCCGCCTGGCGGCGCCTGGTGGAGGAGGCCGACTTCCTGCGCGTTCGCGGCTTCGAGGAGGACGGCGAGCGGGTCTGGCAGCTCCTCGACGCCGACGCCGGCACCCGCACCCTGCCGTTCGCCGACGTCAGCGGCGCGGCCGACCCCGAGGCGGCGGCCTGGGAACTCGTCGACGGACTCATCGGCACGCCGTTCGACCTGACCGGCGAACCCCCGGTCCGGTGCGCGCTCGTCAAACTGGGGGAGGAGCGGTTCTTCTACTTCTACGGCTTCCACCACCTGGTCGTGGACGGCGCCGGCGCCTCCCTGGCCCTCGCCCGGCTCGTCGAGCTGTACGAGCGGGCCGTCGCCGGCGAACCCTGGGGCCCGTCCCCCTTCGGTTCCCTGGCCGACCTCCTCGCCGAGGACACCGCGTACCGCGCCTCCGACGAGGCCGCCGCCGACCTCGCCGCCTGGCGTGTCCACCTCGCCGGAGCCCCGGACGCCCCCGCCGACCTCGTCCGGGGCCGCGACCGGGCACCGGCCGCCCACGGCCGCCTGCCCTTCGCCCGGCGCAGCGTCCTCCTCCCGCCCGCCGATGCGGACCGGCTCCGTACCGCCGCCCGCGCCGCACGCGTCAACTGGTCCGTCCTCCTCGTCGCCCTCTTCGCGGCCTACCTCCACCGCGTCACCGCCCGTGAGGAGCTCGTCATCGCCCTGCCGGTGACCGGCCGCACCACCCGCACCGCCCGCAGCACCCCCGGCATGATGTCGAACATCGTCCCCCTGCGCCTCGCGGTACGCCCCGGGGACCGCTTCGGCGAGCTGGTCCGCGCCGTCGCCGCCGAGGTCAAGCACGGACTGCGCCATCAGCGGACCCGCTACGAGGACCTGCGCCGGGACGCCGGATCCCTCGCCGGCCGCCGGCCCGCCGGTCCGGTCCTCAACATCATGGGCTTCCACGCCGAACTGACCGTCTGCGGCCATCCCACCGTCAACCACAACGTGAGCAACGGCCCGGTCCACGGCCTGAACGTCGCCGTCCTCGATCTCGGCGCCGCCCACGGTCTCCGCATCGACTTCGACACCCCCGTCACGGACGTCGACCCGGAGCTGACCGCCGCCCACCAGGACCGCTTCGCCGCCTTCGTCAGCGGCTTCCTCGCGGACGCCGCGGGCTCGGCCGCCGCCAGGATCGCCGATCCGGACGTCCTGCTCCCCGCGGAACGCGCCCTCCTCACCGGGGCATGGGCCGGCCCGGCCGGCACCCCCACCGACACCTCCCTGGTCGCCCGCTTCGAGGAGCGGGTACGGCTCCACCCGGGCCGTACGGCGCTGGTGGACGGCGGCCGGCGGATCTCGTACGCCGAACTCAACGCTTCCGCAAACCGGTTGGCGCACCTCCTCCGCTCGCGCGGACTGGGGCGGGGTGACCTGGCCGGTGTCCTCCTGGAACGCGGAACTTCCTTCGCCACCGCCGTCCTCGCCGTCCTGAAGACCGGCGCCGCCCATGTGCTGCTGGACCCCGACTTCCCCGACGAGCGGCTGCGTTCGGCGGCCGTGGACGCCGGGATCGGGCATCTCGTGACCGCGCCGGGGCTCGCGGGGCGCCTCGAAGGACCGTGGGCGACCCATCTGGCCGGGGAGAGCGAGAAGTCCGGTGCGGACGGCAATCTCGGTCTGGCCATCCGTGCGGACGATCCGGCGTGTGTGATGTTCACGTCGGGGTCGACGGGGCGGCCGAAGGGGATCGTGTCGTCGCACCGGAATCTGGTGTCGACGGTGAGTGGTCAGTCGTACGGGAACTTCGGCCCGGGTGAGGTGTTCCTGCAGTGCTCGCCGGTGTCGTGGGACGCGTTCAGTCTGGAGTTCTGGGGTGCGCTGCTGCACGGCGGGACGACGGTGCTGCAGCCGGGGCAGCGTCCGGAGCCGGTGTTGATCAGTGCGCTGTCGCGGCGGCACGGGGTGACGATGCTGCAGTTGTCGGCGAGTCTGTTCAACTTCCTGGTGGACGAGCATCCGGAGGCGTTCGAGACGGTCACGGTCGCGTTCACCGGTGGTGAGGCCGCTTCCCCGGTGCATGTGCGCAAGCTTCAGGAGCTGCGGCCCGCGATCCGGGTGGTGAACGGGTACGGGCCGGCGGAGTCGATGGGCTTCACCACCACCCACACCGTCGAGGCGTGGGACAGGCAGACGGTGATTCCGATCGGGACGCCCCTCGTCAACAAGGGAGCTCATGTCCTGGACCCGTACCTGAACCTCTGCCCGCCCGGAATGACGGGAGAGTTGTATCTGTCGGGGGAGGGGCTGGCCCATGGTTATCTCGGGCGTCCGGATCTGACCGCTGTGCGGTTCGTGCCGGACCCGTTCGGCGGGGCGGGTTCCCGTCTCTACCGCACGGGCGATCTGGCGCGTTTCGACCGGGACGGGCGGCTCGTCTACGAGGGGCGGGTGGACGATCAGATCAAGATCCGGGGTTTCCGGGTCGAGCCGGGGGAGACCGAGGCCGCGCTGCTGGCCCACCCGGACGTGACGCAGGCCGTCGTCACCGTCCACCAGGACCGGCTCGCCGCCTACCTGGTCACCAGCACGTCCGTCTCTCCTGACGCGGTCCGCCGGCATGTGGCCGACCGGCTGCCCGAACACCTCGTCCCGACCTACGTGACGGTGCTCGACCGGCTGCCGCTGACACCCAACGGGAAGATCGACAAGCGGGCCCTGCCCACCCCTGCCACCCTCACCACCGGCGGACGCGCCCCGAGGACCCCGCTCGAAGAGACGCTGCTGGCTCTCCTGGCCCGCACCCTCGACACGCCCGCCGGTACCGAACTCACCATCGACGACGACTTCTTCGCCCTCGGCGGACACTCCCTCCTCGCCGCCCGCCTCACGAACCGGATCGCGGAGGCCGTGGGCGCGCGGCTGACCATCCGGGACGTCTTCGGGCGGCCGACGGTGGCCGGCCTCGCGGAGCTGATCTCCGCACAGGGCGGTGAGCGCACGGCCCTTCCGCCGCTCGTGGCGGGGGAGGGCGACGGCGAGCTGCCCCCGGCGTCGTTCGGGCAGCGGCGGTTGTGGCTGCTGTCCCAGCTGGACGGCGGGAGCGCGGCCTACAACGTGCCGATGGCCGTCCGCGTGGACGGCGGCCTGGACGCCGAAGCCCTCACGTCGGCGCTCAACGCCGTCGTCGCCCGCCACGCCCCGCTGCGGACCGTGTTCGAGGCCGTCGACGGAGAGCCGCGTCAGCGGATCCTCCCCGCCGAACGGGCCCGCGTCACGGTGGAACGGCGGCCGGTGGCGGCCGACCGCCTGGACGCCGAGCTGGCGGCGGCGGCGGGGCACGTCTTCGACCTGTCCGCCGACCTCCCCCTGCGCGCACTGCTCCTCGAACTTGCCGACGGGTCATCGGTGTTGTCGCTGGTGGTGCACCACATCGCCACCGACGGACTGTCGAACGGCGCCTTCTTCGCGGACCTGGAGCGCGCCTACGGCGGGGACGGCCTGGAACCGCTCCCCGTCCAGTACGCCGACCACGCCGCCTGGCAGAGGCGGGTCCTGGGCTCACCGGACGACCCGCGGAGTCTCCTGACCCGCGAACTCGCCTACTGGCGCACCGCCCTGGACGGTCTCCCGGAGGAACACGGGCTGACCCCCGACCGGCCGCGCCCCGCGCTCGCCTCCCACCGGGGTGGCCAGGCCGAGATCGACCTGGGGCAGGACGTCTTCGAGCGCATCGCCGCGCTCGCCCGCGAGGAGGGCTGCACCCCCTTCATGGTCGTGCACGCCGCCCTCGTCGCCGCCCTGACCCGGCTGGGCGCGGGAGCCGACCTGGCGATCGGTTCACCGGTGGCGGGCCGTGGCGACGAGGCCCTGGGAGAACTGGTCGGGTTCTTCGTGAACACCCTCGTGCTCCGCACGGACAGCGCGGGTGACCCCACCTTCCGTGAACTCCTCAGCCGGGTGCGGACGGCCGACCTGGACGCCTTCGCCCACCAGGAAGCCCCTTTCGACCTGGTCCTCGAAGCGGTCAACCCGGCCCGTACGCTCGCCCGCCACCCTCTCTTCCAGATCTGCCTCGGCCTGGAAACGGGGGGCGCGCCCCGGCTGGACCTTCCCGGCGTCCGTACCGGCGCCGTCGCCCTCACGGGCAACGGCGCCGCCAAGTTCGACCTCGAATTCCTGCTCCGCTCCGACGACCGCCGGCGCCTGCACGGCGCCATCCTCTTCGCCACCGACCTGTTCGACCCGGAGACGGTACGGCGCATGGCCACCGTCCTCCGCCTCGTCCTCGACCAGGTGCTGACCGACCCGGGCCGCCGGCTCTCCGGCCTCGACGTGCTCACCCGCGCCGAGCGTGACCTGCTCACCGGACCGTGGTCGGGAACCACCGCCGACACCGGCGACGCCTCCCTGGTCGCCCGCTTCGAGGAGCGGGTACGGCTCCACCCGGGCCGTACGGCGCTGGTGGACGGCGGCCGGCGGATCTCGTACGCCGAACTCAACGCCTCCGCCAACCGCCTGGCGCACCTTCTCCACGCCCAGGGCCTCGGACGCGGCGGCCTGGCGGGCGTGCTCCTCGAGCGGGGCGCGGACTTCGCGGTCGCGGTGCTGGCCGTGGTGAAGACGGGAGCGGCGTACACCCTCCTCGATCCCGACTTCCCCGACGAGCGTCTGCGTTCGGCGGCCGTGGACGCCGGGATCGGGCATCTCGTGACCGCGCCGGGGCTCGCGGGGCGCCTCGAAGGCCCCTGGATCACTCACACCACGGATCCGGACGCCACCCACCCTGCCGATAACCCCGGTGTCGCGGTCGGTGCGGACGATCCGGCGTGTGTGATGTTCACGTCGGGGTCGACGGGGCGGCCGAAGGGGATCGTGTCGTCGCACCGGAATCTGGTGTCGACGGTGAGTGGTCAGTCGTACGGGAACTTCGGTCCGGACGAGGTGTTCCTGCAGTGCTCGCCGGTGTCGTGGGACGCGTTCAGTCTGGAGTTCTGGGGTGCGCTGCTGCACGGCGGGACGACGGTGCTGCAGCCGGGGCAGCGTCCGGAGCCGGTGTTGATCAGTGCGCTGTCGCGGCGGCACGGGGTGACGATGCTGCAGTTGTCGGCGAGTCTGTTCAACTTCCTGGTGGACGAGCATCCGGAGGCGTTCGAGACGGTCACGGTCGCGTTCACCGGTGGTGAGGCCGCTTCCCCGGTGCATGTGCGCAAGCTTCAGGAGCTGCGACCCGCGATCCGGGTGGTGAACGGGTACGGGCCGGCGGAGTCGATGGGCTTCACCACCACCCACACCGTCGAAGCCGGTGCCCCCACTCCCGTCCCCATCGGCGTCCCGCTGCTCAACAAGGGCGCCTACGTGCTCGATCGCGCCCTCCACCTGTGCCCGCCGGGCGTCATCGGTGAGTTGTATCTGTCGGGTGAGGGGCTGGCCCATGGTTATCTCGGGCGTCCGGATCTGACCGCTGTGCGGTTCGTGCCGGACCCGTTCGGCGGGGCGGGCTCGCGTCTCTACCGCACGGGCGATCTGGCGCGTTTCGACCGGGACGGGCGGCTCGTCTACGAGGGCCGGGTGGACGATCAGATCAAGATCCGGGGTTTCCGGGTCGAGCCGGGGGAGACCGAGGCCGCGCTGCTGGCCCACCCGGACGTGACGCAGGCCGTCGTCACCGTCCACCAGGACCGGCTCGCCGCCTACCTGGTCACCAGCCGTGACACGCCTTCGGACGACATCCGCCGGCATGTGGCCGACCGGCTGCCCGAACACCTCGTCCCGACCTACGTGACGGTGCTCGACCGGCTGCCGCTGACACCCAACGGGAAGATCGACAAGCGGGCCCTGCCCACCCCTGCCACCCTCACCACCGGCGGACGTGCCCCGAGGACCCCGCTCGAAGAGACGCTGCTGGCTCTCCTGGCCCGCACCCTCGACACGCCCGCCGGTACCGAACTCACCATCGATGACGACTTCTTCGCCCTCGGCGGACACTCCCTCCTCGCCGCCCGCCTCACGAACCACATCGCCGCCGCCCTCGGTGTACGCCTCACCGTGCGCGACGTCTTCCAGCACCCCACCCCCGCCCGGCTCGCCGCGCACATCGACACCCTCACGACCGCTCCGGCGCCCCGGAAGGCCCGCCCGGCCCTCCGCCGCCGTACCGAGACAGATCGGATCAGCTCATGAGCGCCTCCTCCTTCGCGCCCGCCCCCGAGGACGTCGTCTGGGACCTGCCCGGCGACGGCCCCCACCGCCTCTCGCTGCTCGTCCTGCCGCACGCGGGCGGCAACGCCCACGCGTACAGCGGCTGGCGCGCGCACCTTCCCGCCGACGTCCGCCTGCTCATCGGCCAGTACCCGGGCCGTGGCGCCCGCTTCTCCGAGGACCTGCCCGGCTCCGTGGACGACCTGGCGCTGCCCGTGGCCGAGGCTCTGCCGGCCGACACCGGCGCCCTGGTCGTGCTGGGGCACAGCATGGGTTCCCTGGTCGCCTTCGAGGTGGCCCGGGCCCTGCAGGCCGCCGGCCGCACCCCGCACGGGCTCGTCGCCTCCGCCTGCCGGGCACCCGTCCTGCCCAACCAGGCCCCGGTGCACCCGGAGCGGCTGGACGACGACGAGCTGGTCGCCGCCATCAAGGAGCGCGGCGGCACCGACGACGGCATCCTCGACGACCCGGAGCTCCGCGAGATCGTCCTGCCGTCCATCCGGGCCGACTTCGCCATCGACGACGCCTACCGCTGCACCGCCCCCGACGTGCGGCTCGACTGCCCGGTCGCCGTCCTCGGCGGGGACGCCGACCCGATCGTCCCGGTGGACATGCTCGGCGGCTGGGCCCTCGTGGCCGGACACGAGGTGACCCCCGAGGTCCTTCCCGGTGACCACTTCTACTTCCAGCAGGACCTCCCCGGCTTCTTCGCCCGCCTGAACCCGGTCCTCGAAGCGTTCCGCGCCACCGCCCGGGCCACCACCGCCTGAGCCCGCCCCGCGCCCTGCCCCCTCCCACCGAACACGAGGAACCCGCCATGACCACCTTCGCCCCCAACCCGGCCACGGCCCCGGCCCCGGCCCCCGCCACCGACGGACTCGCCGTCGTCCGGGAGCCCGGCAAGCCCGCCGTCGTCCACGTGCCACGCCTCACCACCATGACGGAGGCCACCGCCTGGCTGACCGCGCACCGCCCGGCCATCCAGGCCGAACTCCACCGCTCCGGGGCGGTCATGCTGCGCGGCCTGCCCGTCACGGACGCCGCCACCTTCGCGGAGGCCCGGGACGCGCTCGTCGCCGAGCGCGCCGGCTACAAGGAGAAGGCCACCCCGCGCACCGACTTCGGCGAGGGCGTCTTCTCCTCCACCGATCTTCCGGCCGCCCAGCCGATCCGCCTCCACAACGAGAACAGCTACACCCTCGACTTCCCCGGTGTGCTGCTGTTCGGCTGCGTCACCGCCCCCGAGACCGGCGGCGCCACCACCATCGGCGACATGCGCCGGGCGCTCGCCCTGCTGCCGCCCGAGCTCGTCGCCCGCTTCGAGAAGGCCGGCTGGCTGCTCGTCCGCAACTACTCCGACCTCGCGGGCATGCCATGGCGCAAGGCGTTCTCCTCCGACGCGCCGTCGGGCGCGGAGGAATACTGCGACGCGCACTCCATCGGCTACGAGTGGCTGGACGAGGACACCCTGCGGACCCGCCAGCTCCGCTCCGCGATCGTCACCCACCCGGTCACCGGCGAGCGGGTCTGGTTCAACCACTTCGCCTTCTGGAACGCCCGCAGCCTGGACGAGGACGTCCGCGAGGTCCTCACCGAGACCTTCGGCGCCGACGGCCTGCCCTTCGACACCCGGCTCGGCGACGGCACCGTCCTCACCGACGCCGAGGTCGACGCCGTCAACGACGCCTACCAAGCCGTGACCGTGCGCGAGAGCTGGCAGGCCGGCGACCTGATGCTCGTCGACAACATCCTCTGCGCGCACGGACGCGAGTCGTACACCGGCGCCCGCAAGATCCTCGTCGCCATGGGCGAGCCCGTGCCGCTGTCCGACTGCGCCCCGACCGTCGCCCCCTCCGCCACCCCGTACGGAATGTGAGCCGCGCCATGACCGCCGTCCTCCCCGAGCCCGTCACCGCCGTCCTTCCCGCGCCCGGAGCCTCCGCCGTCTCCGCCGCCCCGGGCTGCTCCTGCGCCGCCTGCGCCGCGGGCACCGGCCACGCCGACCTGCTCGCGCGGCTCGCCACCGCCCCCGGCGGGCGCACGGCCGTGGTCGCCGCCGACCGCGACCTCACCTTCGACGAGCTGCGCGCCGAGGCCGCGGGCGTCGCCGCCCGGCTCACCTCCCTCGGCGCCGGACCCGAGAGCGTCGTCGCCCTCTGCCTGCCGCGCGGAGCCGGGCTCGTCACCGCGCTCATCGGCACCCTCACCGCCGGTGCCGCCTACCTGCCCGTCGACCCGGCCCTGCCCGCCGAACGCCGCCGCTACCTCCTGGAGGACTCCGGCGCCGACCTGGTCGTCGTGGACGGCGCGGGCGACAGTCCGGCCGCCCCCGGGACCCGTACCGTCACGCTCGCCGAGCTGACCGCGTCCCCCGCAGGGCAGGCCGCCGGCCCCGGCCCGTACCGCCCGGCCCCCGTCACCGCCGGCACCCTCGCGTACGTCATCTACACCTCCGGCTCCACCGGCCGCCCCAAGGGCGTCGAGATCGGCCGCGCCGCCGCCTCCCTCCTCCTCGCCGAACTGGAGCGGGCCGGTGCCGCCACCGGCGAGGCCCGCCGCGTCGGCTGGAACGCCTCACCGTCCTTCGACGCCTCCGTGCAGCAGTGGGTACGGCTCTGCCGCGGCGACACCCTCGTCATGATCGACGAGGACACCCGCCGCGACCCGGCGCTCCTCGCCGCGTTCATCGACGCGCAGGCCCTCACCGACCTCGACATCACCCCCTCGCACGCCGACCCCCTCCTCGACCTCCTCACCCCCGCCGGCGGCGCCCGCCCGCTGACCCTGCTCGTCGGCGGCGAGGCCATCGGCCCCGCCCTCTGGGACCGGCTCGCCGCCGCCCACGGCGCCGGCGTCCTGCGCGCCCTCAACGTGTACGGGCCGACCGAGTGCACCGTCGACGCCACCGCCGGCTGGATCGACCGGCCGGGCGAGCCGCACATCGGCACCGTCCTGCCCGGCCTGCGGACGCGGCTCCTCGGCGACGACCTCGCCCCGGTGGGCCCCGGCGAGGCCGGCGAACTGTACCTGGCGGGACCGCGCGTGGGCCGCGGCTACCGCAACCGGCCCGCCCTGACCGCCGAGCGCTTCGTCGCCGACCCGGCCGCCGGGACCGCCGGCTCCCGCATGTACCGCACCGGCGACCGCTGCCGCCTCCTGCCGGACGGCCGGCTCGTCCACCTCGGCCGCGCCGACGGACAGATCAAGCTGCGCGGCCACCGCATCGAACTCCCCGAGATCGAGGCGGTCCTCACCCGGCAGGACGGCGTCGCCGAGGCCGCCGTGATCCTCGGCGAGGACGCGGGCGGCAGCCCCGCCCTCCTCGCCTACCACCGCGGCGGCGACGCCGCGGCCCTGCGCGCCGCCCTCGCGGACACGCTGCCCGCCTACATGCTGCCCTCGGCCTTCGTCGCGGTCGACCGCTTCGCCACCACCCCCAGCGGCAAGCTCGACCGCTCCGCCCTGCCCACCCGCGCCGACACCCCGGCGGCCGGCGACGCCGCCGCCCCCACGGACGACACCGGCCTCCGGGGGCCCGCCGAGGAACTCATCGCCCGTGTCTGGACGCAGGTCCTGGGCGCCGACTCCATCGGCCCCGACGACAACTTCTTCAAACTCGGAGGACACTCCCTCCTCGCCATCAAGCTGGTCTCCCGGGTCCGCGCCGAACTCTCCGTCGCCCTGCCCGTCAAGGCCGTCTACGCCCACCCCCGGCTGCGCGACCTCGCCGCCCGCATCGAGGAGCTGACGGCCGCGCGGGACGCCTGACCCCGGCCGCACCGGGGCGGTCCCCGCCACCGGCCCCACCCACCCGCCCCGCCACTCACGAGAGGCAGCACCTGTGATCCCCCTGTCCTACGCCCAGCGGCGTCTGTGGTTCCTGAACCGGCTGGAGGGCTCCTCCCCGGCCTACAACGCGCCCGTGGTGCTCCGGCTCGCCACGCGGCCGGACCCGGCCGTCCTGGAGGCCGCGGTACGGGACGTGGTGGAGCGGCACGAGGTGCTGCGCACCGTGTACCCGGCGGTGGACGGGGAGCCGTACCAGCGCGTCGTCACCGATCCCGACGTGCGCCTGCGGACGGTGGAGTGCGCGGCGGGGGAGACCGACGAGAGGGCGGCGGAGTTCGCCCGCCGGCCGATCGACATCACCCGCGAACTCCCGCTGCGCTGCGCCCTGTTCAGCACCCCCGGCGAGGGCGCGGCCGTCCTCGTCCTGGCGGTCCACCACATCGCCACCGACGGCTGGTCCGCCGGACTCCTCCTGCGCGACCTCGACACCGCCTTCCGGGCCCGCGCCGGCGGCCGGGCCCCCGGCTGGGAACCGCTGCCCGTCCAGTACGCCGACTACGCCCTCTGGCAGCGGGACATGCTCGGCGACCCGCGAGACCCCGGGAGCACCGCCCACGAGCAACTCGCCCACTGGCGTACGGCCCTCGACGGCATCCCGGCCGAGACCCGGCTGCCCGCCGACCGGCCCCGGCCCACCGAGCCGACCCACCGGGGCGCGAGCGTCACCGCCGAGCTGGACGCGGCGACCCACCGGGCGCTGTCCGCGGTGGCGCGTGCCGAACGGGCCACGTTCTTCATGGTCGTCCGGGCCGCGCTGGCGCTCGCCCTGCGCGCCGCCGGAGCGGGCCCCGACCTCGTGGTGGGCACCCCCGTCGCCGGCCGGCCCGAGGAGGCGCTCCACGACCTGGTCGGCTTCTTCGTCAACACGCTCGCCCTGCGCACCGACCTCTCCGGGGAGCCCACCCTCGCCGGGGTCGTCCGCCGGGTACGGGACGCTGACCTGGCGGCCTTCGCGCACGAGGACCTGCCGTTCGACCTCCTCGTGGAGGACCTCAACCCCGAGCGGTCCCTCGGCCGCCACCCCTTCTTCCAGGTCATGGTGGCCACCGGGGCCCGGCAGGAGACGCGGACGGAGATCGGCGGCATCCCCGCGGTCCCGGCCGACACCGACCTCGCCACCGCCAAGTTCGACCTGAGCTTCCACTGCCAGGAGCGGACCGGCACCGGCGGCGGACCCGGCGGGCTGCTCCTGGCCCTGCAGTACGCGACCGACCTGTACGACGAGGACACCGCCCGCCTCCTCCTCGGCCTCTTCCGCCGCGCCCTCACGGCCTTCGCCCGGCACCCCGGCGACACGCCCGTCAGCGCCGTCGCGCTGGTCACGGAGGAGCAGGGGCGCGCGCTGGACCGGCGTCACGAGGCCCTCGCCGCCGCCCGCGCCGAGGCGGAGTCGGCGCGCGCCGCGACCGGTGCGGACGGCGGCGGCCGGGCGGGGAGCACGGCCCCGGCCGACCCCCGCGAGGAGATCCTGTGCGGCCTTTTCGCCGCGGTGCTCGACCGCGACGACGTCCTCCCGGAGGACAACTTCTTCAAACTGGGCGGCCATTCGCTGCTCGCGGGCAAGCTGACGAACCGGGTGCGCGCGGCGCTCGGCCTCCAGGCCGCCATCCGCGACGTCTTCCTCGCCCCGACCCCCCGGCAGCTGCTGCGCCGCCTCGACGAGCGGGGCGACGGACCCGCGCGGCCCGCGCTCCGTCCCGTACCCGCCGCCCTCCGCCCGGCCCGGCTCCCGCTCTCCGCCGCACAGCGGCGCCTGTGGTTCGTGGACCGCCTCGAAGGACCCGGCGCCACCTACAACATCCCGGTCGTCATCCGGCTCCGCCGCCCGCTCGAACCGGCCGTCCTGGCCGCCGCGCTCGCCGACGTCGCCCGCCGCCACGAGGTGCTGCGCACCGTCCACCGCTCGGCGGACGGCGAGCCGTACCAGGTCGTGCTGGACGCGGACCGGGCGCCCGTCCTCGACCTGGTACGCGCCGGGGGAGCAGAGGCGGTGCGGGCGGCGGTCGACGCGGCCGCCGGGTACGTCTTCGACCTCGCCGCGGAGCCGCCCTTCCGGGCCACGCTCGTCACCGACGCGGGGGCGACGACCGCGGCGGCCGGCACGACGGGTACCACCGGGGCCCGCACCGCCGGGGCCCCCGGCTCCCCCCGCACCGCCGACCGTACAAGTCCCGCCCCCCAGACCCTCGTCCTGCTCGTCCACCACATCGCGGGCGACGGCTGGTCCACGCCCTGCCTGCTCGCCGACCTCGACACCGCCTACCGCGCCCGCGCCGAGGGCCGCGCGCCCGACTGGCGGCCGCTCCCCGTCCAGTACGCCGACTACACGCTCTGGCAGCGGGAACTCCTCGACGGGCCCCACGGCGTCGCCGCCGAGCAGCTCGCCCACTGGCGCGACGCGCTCGCCGGCCTGCCGCCGCTGCTCGCCCTGCCCACCGACCGGCCCAGGCCCCCGGAGAGCGACGGCGCCGGCGCCGTCACCACGTTCGAGGTCGGCGCCGCCACCCACCGCGCCCTGCTGCGCTGCGCCCGCGCCGAGGACGCCACCCTCTTCATGGTCGTGCAGGCCGCCCTGGCCGCCCTCCTCACCCGGCACGGCGCCGGCACCGACATCGCCCTCGGCACCACCGTCGCCGGGCGCACCGACCAGGCCCTGGACCCGCTCGTCGGATTCTTCGTCAACACCCTGGTGCTGCGCACCGACACCTCCGGCGACCCCGCCTTCACGGATCTGGTCCGGCGCGTCCGCGAGGCCGGGCTCGCCGCCTACAGCCACCAGGACCTGCCTTTCGACCGGCTCGTCGAGCACCTCAGCCCGCACCGCTCCGCCGCGCACGCGCCGCTCGTCCAGGTGATGCTCCAGGTCCACGCCCCCGCCGGCCCGGCCGGCCGCCGCTCCGGGTCCGTCCTGGACGGCGACCCGGTTCCCCTCACCGGCACCGGCGCCAAGAGCGACCTCACCTTCGCCCTCACCGAACGGACCGACGCCGACGGCGGCCCCGGCGGGCTGCGCGGCGCCCTGGAGTACGCCACCGCCCTGTACGACCCCGCCACCGCGCGACTCCTCGCCCGGCGCCTGACCGAGACCCTCGACGCCTTCGCCGCCGACCCGGGCGCCGCCCTCTCCGAGCCCGCGTACGCCCCGTACACCCCACCCGCCCCGGCCGGCGGCGGGCCGACCGTCCTCGACGAGCGGGGCCGCCCCGCCCCCGTCCGCGTGCCCGGCGAACTGCACAGCGCGGAGCCGGGCGGCACCCCGCGCGCCACCGGCCGGCGGGCGTACGTCGCCGCCGACGGCACCCTGCGGCCCGTCGCCACGCTCACCGTCGGCGGCTATCCGGTGGAACCGGGCCGGGTCGAGGAGGCCCTCCTCGCCCACCCGGCGGTGACGGGGGCGAGCCTGGAGCTCCACGACGACCGCCTGCACGCCTCCGTCACCCGTGCGCCCGGCGCGCGTACCACCGAGGCCGAGTTGCTGACCTGGGCGGCGCGGCGGCTGCCCGAGTACCTCACCCCCGTCCGCGTCGCCGTCGACACCGGCACGCCGCAGGGGCCGGCGCGGGACGAGGAGCGCACCGCCTCCGCCGACGCGCGGGAGGAACGGCTCCTCGCCCTCTTCCGGGACGTGCTCGGCGGGCGGCCGGTCGGCCGGGACGACAACTTCTTCAAGAACGGCGGCCATTCGCTCCTCGCCGTACGGCTCCTCAACCGCATCCGCGGCGAGTTCGGCCAGGACCTCACCCTGAAGGACGTCTTCCGCAACCCGACGGCCGCCGCCCTCGCCCGCCGCCTCGCCGACGCGGCCGGGGAGGCGCCCGGGGCGCGCGACGCCTCCCGTACGCCCTCCCCGGGCACGCCCGGCCGGGCCCCCGCCCTCGCCCGCCGCACCCGCGCCGGCGCGCGCCGCACCCCGGACCCGCGCCCCTGACCCGTACCCACGGCTCCGTACCCACCGCGCATCCCGACCGCGTCCCCTCCGCATCCCGACCGCATCCGCGACCGGCAGCTCCGGGCGGCTCCTTCTGCCGCCCGGAGCTGCCGCGTCTCCTGCCCCGGACGGCCCCGGGCCGCCCCTAGCGTGGAGGCCACGGAGGCGAGAGGAACCGTTCGCCCCGGTCTCTCTGCCCCTACCGGAGGAACTCGGCATGCCCCCCAGAACGGACGACCTGCTCGACGGCGGACCCTCTCCCGCCACCGCCCCGCCCGTGCTCGACCTGATCGCCCGGCAGGAGCGGACCCGCCCCGGGGCAACCGCCCTCGTGCACGGCGATATCCGGCTCAGCTACGCCGAACTCGGCGCCGCCGTCCGCGCCCGGGCCACCGAACTCGCCGCCCGAGGCGCCGGTCCCGGCCGTCTCGTCGCCCTCCACCGGCCGCGCGGCACCGACGCGATCGTGGGCCTCCTCGCCGTCCTCACCACCGGGGCCGCCTACCTGCCGCTCGACATCCAGGCACCCGACGCCCGCAACGCCGCCATCCTCCGGGACGCCTGCGGCGACGCCGCCCCCGCACCCGCCGAGGTCGCCCGCCACGGCGAACTCGTCCTCGACGGGCCCGGCGCCGGCGAGGGCGCCGCCTACGTCATCTACACCTCCGGCTCCACCGGCACCCCCAACGGCGTCGTCGTCGCCCACGACTCCCTCGCCCACTTCATCGCCGGCGCGACCCCGGCCTACGGCATCGGCGCCGACGCCCGCGTCCTGCAGTTCAGCCCCCTGCACTTCGACGCCAGCATCCAGGAGATCTTCACGACCCTCGGCGCCGGCGGCACCCTCGTCCTGCGCACCGACGACATGCTCGACGTCGGCGAACTCCTCGCCGGCTGCGCGCGGCACGGCATCACGTTCCTCGACCTGCCCGCCGCCTACTGGCACGAGCTGGTGTACGTCCTCACCACCGGCTCCGTCCGCCTCCCGGCCTGCCTGCGCACCGTCATGATCTACGGCGAGGCCGCCCTGCCCGAGCGGATCGCCCAGTGGCGCGGCCTCGTCGGGGACTCGGTGCGACTGCTCAACGCGTACGGGCCGACGGAGACCACCGTCGTCGCCACCGTCGCCGACCTCACCCGGCACGCCGCCGGCCCCGTCCCCATCGGACGGCCCCTCGCCGGCGTCCGCGCCGCCGTCGTCGCCGGCGAGCTGTGGCTGCTCGGCGGCGGCCTCACCCGCGGCTACCTCCACCGCCCCGAACTCAACGCCCGCCGCTTCACCGAGCTGGACGGCGAGCGCGCCTACCGCACCGGAGACCTCGTCAGCCTCTCCGAGGACCGGCAGATCCTCTACCACGGGCGTCTCGACGACGAGGTGAAGATCGGCGGGCAGCGCATCGACCCGGCGGCCGTCGACTCCGTCCTCGCCGGCCACCCCGCCGTCCGCGAGGCCGCCGTCGTCGCCCAGCAGGACACCGACGGCGTCAAGCGGCTCGTCGCCTTCACCGTCACCGACGGCGGCACCGGCGCCGAGGAGCTGCGCGCGTGGGTACGCGAGCGGATGCCGGCCGCGGCCGTACCGGCCGCCGTCTCCGTCGTCGTCGCCCTGCCCCGCACCAGCTCCGGCAAGATCAACCGCAAGGTGCTGCGCACCACCGACCCCCGGCTGCCCGTCGTCCACGAGGACCCGCTGCCGCCCGGGGACCGGGTGCCGCTCTCCCACGCCCAGCGGCGCCTGTGGCTCGTCAACCAGCTCGAGGGACCCTCCGCCGCCTACAACATGCCGATCGTCCTCCACCTCGACGCCGCCCCCGACCGGGCGGCCCTCGCCGCCGCCGTCACCGACCTCACCGAACGGCACGAGGTCCTCCGCACCGTCCTCCTCGCCCCCGAGGACGAGCCGTACCAGCACGTCCTCACCGCCGGCGCCGTACGGCTCCGGACCGTCGGCCTGCCCGCCGCCGAACTCCCCGCCGCGATCGCCCGCTTCACCGCCGAGACCTTCGACCTGTCCCGCGAACTCCCCCTGCGCGTCTGCCTCTTCGAGCCCGAGGACGGGCCCGGCGCCACCCTCGCGGTCCTCCTCCACCACGTCGCCGGGGACGGCTGGTCGCTGCGCCCCCTGACGGCCGACCTCGCCCGCGCCTACACGGCCCGCGCCGCCGGCCGCGCCCCCGCGTGGGAGCCGCTGCCCGTCCAGTACGCCGACTACACCCTCTGGCAGCACGACGTGCTCGGCGACCCCGGCGATCCCGGCTCCGCCGCCGCCCTCGGCCTCACCCACTGGCGCGCCGCCCTCTCCGCCCTGCCCGACGTCACCGCCCTGCCGCTCGACCGGCCCCGGCCCGCCGTCCGCGACCACGCCGGCGGCCTGGTCACCACCGTCCTCGAACCCGCCGTCCACGCCCGGCTCCTCCGCCTCGCCGAGGCCCACGACGCCAGCGTGCTCATGGTCCTCCAGGCCGCCCTGGCCCTCGCGCTGCGCGCCGCCGGAGCGGGCGACCGCACCGCCCTCGGCACCCCGGTCGCCGGCCGCGACGACGAGGCCCTTGACGACCTCGTCGGCTTCTTCGTCAACACGGTCGTCCTGCCGACCGACACCTCCGGCACCCCCGCCTTCACCGCCCTCCTCGACCGGGTCCGCGACACCGACCTCGACGCCTTCGCCCACCAGGGGCTCCCCTTCGACCTGCTCGTCGAACGGCTGGGCCCGCCCCGCCTGCCCGGCGTCCACCCCGTCTTCCAGGTGATGCTCACCCTGCGCACGGCGGGACCCGACGAGAACACCTTCACCCTCGGCGGCCTCACGGGCCGCTTCGCGACCGATGAGGCCCCCGCCACCACCAAGTTCGACCTCACCGCCGCCTGCGTCGACCACCGCGACGCGACCGGCGCGCCCACCGGGCTGAGCCTCGCCCTCGAGTACGCCCGCGACGTCTTCGACGAGGACGTCCCCCGGCTCCTCCTCACCGCCCTCGCCCGCGCCCTGCGCGCCGCCGCCGACACCCCCGGCACACCCGTACGGGACGAGACGCTGATCCCCGCCGCCGACCGCCGCGCCCTGGACGCGAGGCAGGCCCGCGCCGCCGCGCCCGCCGCCGCCGCGCCCGCCCCGGCCGGCCCCGAGGCGGCGGGATCCGCCGCCACGGAACTCGTCGACACCCTCCGCGCCCTGTTCGCCGACGTCCTCGGCCTCGACCGCGTCGGCCCGCACGAAGGCTTCTTCACCATCGGCGGCCACTCCATGAGCGGCGTCCGGCTCGCCAACCGGATCCGCGCCCGCCTCGACGCCGACGTCCAGGTCCGCGACCTGCTCCTGGCGCCCACCCCCGACGCCCTCGCCCGCCGCATCACCGCCCGCGCCACCGCCCCCGCCGCCGACGGCGCCCCCGCGGACACCGGCCGGACCCGGCCCGTCGCGCGCACCGACCGGCCCGACCGCCTCCCCCTCTCGTCGGCCCAGCGCAGGCTCTGGTTCATCGACACCCTCGAAGGCCCCAGCGCCTCCTACAACATCCCGCTCGTCCTGCGCCCGGCCGAGCCCCTCGACCCGGCCGTCCTGGCCGCCGCCCTCACCGACCTCTCCGACCGGCACGAGGTGCTGCGCACCCGCTACCGGGCCGTCGACGGCGAACCCCACCAGGAGATCCTCACCGGCGTCCGTCCCGCCCTCGACCACCGGACCGTCCCGGCCGGACGGCTCCCCGCCGAAGCCGCCGAGGCCGCCGGGTACGTCTTCGACCTGGCCGGGGAGACCCCGCTGCGGGCCACGCTCCTCACCCCCGACGACGGCACCGGACAGGTCCTCGTCCTGCTCGTCCACCACATCGCCGCCGACGGCTGGTCCACCGGCCCGCTCCTCGCCGACCTCGCCACCGCCTACCGGGCGCGCGCCGAGCACCACGCCCCCGCGTGGGAGCCGCTGCCCGTCCAGTACGCCGACTACACCCTCTGGCAGCACGACCTCCTCGAAGGACCCGGGGCCGACGCCCACCGCGCGTACTGGGAGCGGACCCTCGCCGGCGCCCCCGCCGCCCTCGACCTGCCCGCCGCGCGCCCCCGCCCCGCCGAGGCGAGCCACCGGGGGGCCCGCGCCCCCGTCACCGTCGACGCCGCCACCCATGAGGCCCTGGAGACCCTCGCCCGCGACAGCGGCGCCACCCTCTTCATGGTGCTCCAGGCCGCGCTCGCCGCCGTCCTCACCCGGCACGGCGCCGGCACCGACCTGCCCGTCGCCACCATGACCGCCGGCCGCGACGACGAACTCCTCGGCGGACTCGTCGGCTTCTTCGTCAACACCCTCGTCCTGCGCACCGACACCTCCGGCGACCCCGCCTTCACCGAACTCCTCGACCGCGTCCGGCGCACCGACCTCGCCGCCTACGCGCACCAGGAACTCCCCTTCAACCGGGTCGTCGAGCACCTCAACCCGCCCCGCACCACCGCCCACCACCCGCTCGCCCAGGTCGTCGTCCAGCTCCACCACGACTACACCCGCGGCGTCGCGGGCGCCGCCGCCGCGAAGGACCTCTTCCGGGAGGACGGGCCCGCGCTCCTGACCACCGTCACGACCAAGTTCGACCTCACCTTCGCCCTGGACGAGCGGCGGGACGCCGACGGCCGGCCCGCCGGTCTCACCGGCGGACTCGAATACGCCACCGACCTCTTCGACGCCCCCACCGCCGCCCTCCTCGCCGCCCACCTGGAACGCACCCTGCGCGCCGCCGCGGCCGACCCCTCCGTACGCCTCGGGCAGCTGCCCCTGTTCACGGAGACCGACCGCTTCCAGCTGGTCGACGCCTACAACGACACCGCCGCCGTCGTCACCGAACGGGGCACCGTCCACGCGCTCGTCGCCCGCCGCGCCGCCCGCACCCCCGGGGCGCCCGCCCTCGTCACGGACGCGGAGACCGTCACGTACGGGGAACTCGACGCCCGCGCCGAGGCCCTGGCCGCCCGGCTCCGCACCGCCGGGGCGGGCCGCGGCGACACCGTCGGCGTACTGCTCGACCGCGGGGTGCCCCTCGTCGTGACGGCGCTCGCCGTGCTCAAGTGCGGCGCCGCCTACCTGCCGCTCGACCCCCGGCTGCCCGAGGCCCGCCTCCGGCTCCTGCTCGAGGACTCCGGCGCCCGCCTCGTGGCCACCGACCGCGCCCATCCCCGGCCGGAGGGCGTACGGGTGCTCCTCGTGGACGCGCCGGCGGGGGAGCCCGCGGCCGGCGCACCCGCCGAGGAGGCGACCGCCTCCGAGGACGACCTGATGTACGTGATGTTCACCTCGGGCTCCACCGGCCGGCCCAAGGGCGTCGGAGTCACCCACCGCAACGTGGTGGAGCTCGCCGCCGACCGCGACCTCTCCTTCGGCCCCGGCCGGCGCATGCTCGTCCACTCGGCGACCGGCTTCGACGCCTCCGTCTTCGAACTGTGGGCCCCGCTCCTGGCCGGCGGCTGCCTCGTCCTGATGCGCGGCGACGGCACCGACCTCGCCGAGACCGCCCGGACCGTCCGCGACCACGGCGTCACCACCGCCTACTTCACCGTGGGCCTCTTCCACGTGATGGCCGACGAGGGCCTGGACACCCTGCGCCTCCTGCGCGAGGTCTGGACCGGCGGCGACGTCGCCTCGCCCGCCGCCGTCCGGCGGGTCCTGACCCACTGCCCGGACACCGTCCTCGTCCACTCCTACGGCCCCACCGAGACCACCTTCGCCTCCCACAACCAGTGGTTCACCACCCGGCAGCGCGAGCTGCGCGGCACCGGCCTGCACCTGGGCCGCCCCATGGACAACACCCGCAGCCACGTCCTCGACGAGTCCCTGCGCCCCGTACCCCCCGGCGTTCCGGGCGAGCTGTACATCTCCGGCGGGCACCTCGCGCGCGGCTACGTGGGCCGCCCCGGCCTCACCGCCGAACGGTTCGTGCCCGACCCCTTCGAGGCCGACGGCAGCCGCATGTACCGCACCGGCGACCGCGTCCTGTGGACCCCCGACGGCGAACTCCGCTTCCTGGGACGGGCGGACGGACAGGTCAAGCTGCGCGGCGTCCGGATCGAACCCGGCGAGATCGAGCGGGCCCTCGCCGCCCACCCGGCCGTCGGCCAGGCCCTCGTCGTGGTCCGCGAGGACCGCCCGGGCGACAGGAGCCTCGTCGCCTACGCCGTCCCGCGCGCCGGCGACACCGTCACCGAGGCCGAACTCCTCGCCGAGGCGCGCCGGGTGCTGCCCGGCCACCTGGTGCCCGCCGCGGTCGTCGTCCTCGACGCCCTCCCGCTGACCGCCAACGGCAAACCGGACCGTACGGCCCTGCCCGCGCCCCACCGGCCCGCCGCCGCGCCGGGCGGACGCCCGCCGCGCAACGCCCGGGAGGAGGTGCTCTGCGCGCTCTACGCCGAGATCCTCGACGTGCCCCGCGTCTCGGTCGACGACAACTTCTTCGCCCTGGGAGGGCATTCGCTGCTCGGCGTCCGCCTCGTCAACCGGATGCGCGGTGTCCTCGGCGTCGAACGGACCGTCCGGGACCTGTTCCGCGCCCCCACCCCCGCCGGTCTCCTCGGCGGTGACCTGGACCCCTTCGGCGACGGCCCGGCCGCCGGGGCGTCCGCCTCCGCGCTCGGCGTGCTGCTGCCGCTGAGCCCGGCCGGCGCCCGCCGCCCCCTCTTCTGCGTCCACCCCGGCACCGGCGTCGGCTGGGCCTACGCGGGCCTCGCCCGGCACCTGGGACCCGACCAGCCGCTCTACGCCCTCCAGGCCCGCGCCCTGAGCGACCCGGGCCACCGGCCGGAGAGCGTCGAGGAGATGGCCGACGCCTACCTGGAACGCATCCGGCAGGTCCAGCCGTGGGGCCCCTACCGGCTGCTCGGCTGGTCCTTCGGCGGCCTCGTCGCCCACACCATGGCCGTACGGCTCCGGGAGGCCGGCGAGCGCGTCGAACTGCTCGCCCTGATGGACGCGCACCACACCGGCCCCGGCAGCGTCCCCGTCCTGCCGCCCGGGGAGCGCCCCGCCCCGGAGCCGGGGGACCGGCCCGGCCCGACCCCCGCGGACGACCTCGCCGCCGCGGTGGAACGGCTCCGCCACGAGGACCCCGTGCTCGCCGGCTTCACCACCGCCGAACTCCGGGCCGTCCTCGCCGCCTCCGACACCCACGCCCGGCTCATGGCCCGGCACGTCCCCGGCCGCGCCGACACGGACGTGGTGTTCTTCACCGCCCGCCGGCCGGGGGAGCCGGAAGGCGCTCTCGCGGCCACCTGGATTCCTTTCTCCGAAGGAATCGTCGAGAACCACACCCTGGAATGCGACCATCTCCGGATGGCTGAACCGGAACCACTCGCCCGTGTCGGAAGCATCATCTCGGAGAAGCTCTCCGCCCTGCAGAAGAATGAAATGAGGAGCCAGTCATGAGCGATTCCGTCAACCCGTTCGACAACGCCGAGGGAACCTTCCACGTCGTTGTCAACGACGAGGGACAGCACTCCCTGTGGCCCGCGTTCGCCGCCGTCCCGGCCGGCTGGACCAGCGTCTGGGGCCCCGGTGGTCGGGGCGAAGCCCTGGAGTACGTCACCGCCCACTGGACCGACATCCGCCCGCGCAGCCTCGTCGCCCAGTACGCCTGACAGTCGGCCGGCACCGCCGGAAAAGGCGCCGCGCCCCGATACTGGACCATGGGCAGCTTCGGCG